>JACPPN010000348.1 GCA_016190995.1 Acidobacteriota bacterium
GATCAGGGTCACGACCAGCATTCCGAGCAGCACGGCCGGCGCGCGGTTGACGCGGCCCGCTCCGTCTCGAATCGCTCCCGCGACACCCAAGGGAGCCTGCACGTTCCCGGCGGCGCCCGATTTGCTCGACTCACCTGGCGTGGCGATCATTCTGCGCTCTCGTCGTAAGCTCGTACGTGGTGTCCGGCTTTAGCCGGACCCCGGCTTTAGCCGGACCCCTGGCTTTAGCCGGACCCGCCGGGTCAAATGAGAAACCCGTACGTCAGCATCAGGTCCTGCACCCACGTCAGCCACTTGAGCATCCATTTTCGCGACGCTTCTCTCGAGGTCGGCGCAAGAGTCCTGCTGTTGTTCGTGAAGTTCACGTCGACGACCAGCACGCGATCGGGATCGACGACGGCGTATTCGGCGCGGGCCGGGCCGTCGTAATCGTACTTCTTCCACCGATCGCGGCCATCCCAGCGCTGCCGGATCTTCTCGCCGTTGCCGAACGCAACCAGAAGATCCACCGGGAAGACCGCTTCCCCGTAGCGGCGAACCACCACGTCCGTGTGGAACTGCTTCGACGAGGGTGCGCCTGATTGAAATTGCAGCTGCTGGCCGGACCCACCCGTGAACCCACGGACTTGGACCGGCTCGCTCGTCAGGACCTCGACACCATAGTCGAATACGTTCGAGCTGCGGTGGACCTGATCGAAGAACCACGTCAAGTCCTTGCCCGTGACCTCGTTCGCCACGGCGAAGAAATCACCGGGCTGAGGGTGACGGAACTTCCACCGGCGGAAGTACGCCGACATCACCCGCTGAAGCGCGGGCCATCCGATGTGTCGCTCGAGCGTGTGAAGCCACAGCGCTGTCTTGTCGTACGAGATCCGTGCGTGGGTGACCGGCCAGTACCGATAGGTCGGCGCGGATTGCGTGTCGCTCTCGGCCGCCTCGCGATAGCGAGGCCAGCCGTCGTGATAGATGCGATCGAGCGGAATATCCCGGAAGACCCACGGCACGAGCTCGCCGAAGAAGCGCTGCTCCAGGTAGTTCGGCTCGTAGGCGACCGAGGTGACGCGCGCATCCGAAAACGAGTTGAACCCCTCGTCGAGCCAGGCGTGCTCGAACTCGTTGTTTCCGACGATCCCATACCAGAACTGGTGACCCGCTTCGTGAATCGTGACGCCTTCGGGTCGCACGACGCCATCGCGCACGAGCCAGCGGGTTCCGGCGGTGAACAGCGTCGGATACTCCATGCCGCCCGCGTCGCTCTGCCAGGCGGGGTCCACGATGGTGATGTGATTGTACGGATATGGCCCGAACCATTCCCCGTAGTACCTGAGAGCGGCGCGTGTCGCGGCGAAATGACGGTCAGCCTGCCCGGCGTGCTCCGGCTGCAGCAGCAGTCGCATCCGAACCCCCGGAAGTCCGGGACGCTCGAAGCGTGCTTCCCGTTCGATGTAGTCCGGGCTCGTCGTCCAGGCGAAGTCGTGAACGTCTTCCTGGTAGTAGTGGTGTGTCGTCGACGCGTCCGGGTTGTCGCGGCGGTCCCGCTCGGCACCCGTCGCCCCGACCACCCAGGCCCGCGGGACGATGATGCGGACGTCGTACACCCCATAGTCGGAGAAGAACTCGGTCGCCGCATGGAACTGGTGGCAGTTCCAGCCGCTGTCGGTGAGCACCCCAATCTTCGGAAACCACTGTGCGATGAAGAAAAAGTCGTCGATCGCGCCCGTTCGAGCGAAGGTGCGCGGCACCTTCGTATCCCACTCGAGCTCGATGTTGATCGTTTCGCCAGGGGCGACCGTTCGCGGCAGCGTGACCGCCATCACCGTCCGATCGGCCTCGTTGCCATCGTCGGGAGCGATGAACCGCTGCTGCCCCGTCAGATCGATCGGCAGCGCCGCGCCTTCGGCGAGCAGCCGGATGGCTGTCAGGTCGATCCATCCCCAATCTTCCGCTGGTCTGGAGGCGAGTTTGGCCCCGGTCTCATCGCCACGGAGCAGCCGCTCGCGCATCCAGGTGGACGCGGTGTTCCGCCAGGCGTTGTAATAGAGATGAAATTGCAGCTCCGTGGCGGTGACGCGCGAGATGTTCCGCCACGTCAGGATCAGGTGTCCGCGCAGCGTCCGGCTGGCGGGATCGAGCCGGACCACCATTGAGTAGTTCGCGTTCCGGGGAGAGAGCGCCGGTGAAGCAGGGGACGGCGACGACGTGGCTGGAGAGGCGGCCTCCGTTGGCGCCGGTGGTTGTGCCGCGGCGAGATCCCGCCGCTCGGCGCCGGACGAGAGGAAGGGGATGGAGACTGTCAGGACGAGCAGCGTGCATCTGGGGCCGGTCCATCGATGCATGCGGCCATTACCTCACTTGCTCTAGGAGCGTGTCTAAGAAATGTGAACACGCTCCTAGTAAGCCGGCTTCGCCGGCGAGACTCTGAGGGTTTTCAGCGAAGCACCCCGCGCGAAGCGCATTCCTACGAGCCCGTTCGGGTTATTCGGACGGGCTCGCAGGAGCACGCAGTGCAGCGGCTGCATCCTACCATCATCGGGGACCTCGTCGTTACCTTTGCGGGTCAGGCCGGACCCCGGGCCGCGGGTTATAATTCCGGGCCTTTTTTCTCCGAGGAGCCTATTCATGCCCATTCGCGTGCTTCATTTCGGCCTCGGGCCAATCGGGGCCGCCGTGGTTCGCCAGGTGGCGACGAGAGACGGATTCAAGATCGTGGGCGCGGTCGACATTGATCCCGCGAAAGTGGGTCGCGACATCGGGCGGGTCTCGGGGCTGGAACGCGATCTGCGTGTCAAGGTGATCGCGGATCCGGTGGCGGCGATCAAGGCGGCGCGGCCGGATATCGCGGTCCTGTGCACGAGCTCGTCGCTCGCGCGCGTGCTCCCGCAAATCGAGACGTTGCTCAAGGGCAGGGTGCCGGTCGTCTCGACCACCGAGGAGCTCGCGTATCCGGTGGGAAGGAACCGGCGGATCGCGCGGCGGATTGACGAGCTCGCCCGCAAGGCGAAGGTCGCCGTGCTCGGCACCGGCGTCAACCCGGGATTCGTGATGGACGCCCTGGCGATTACACTCACCGGGGTGTGCGAGCGCGTGGGCCGTATCCGCGTGGATCGAATTCAGGACGCACGCGTCCGGCGGCTGCCTTTCCAGCAGAAGATCGGCAGCGGCCTGACGAGGGAGCAGTTTCAGCAGAAGGTCGATGAAGGCACGGTGCGGCACGTCGGCCTGACCGAGTCGATTTCCATGATTGGCGATGCGCTCGGCTGGAAGCTGGACAAGATCACCGACGAGATTCAGCCGAAGGTCGCCGACGAAGTCGTCCGGAGCGACTTCCTCGCCGTCGATCCTGGACAGGTCTGCGGCATTGTCCAGGACGGCATGGGCTACCGGGGTGGCGACCCGGTCATCCACCTTCACATGGAGGCGTATCTCGGCGCGCCCGAATCGTACGACGCGGTCCGGATTGACGGATCGCCTGCGTTGAACATGAAGATAGCCGGCGGCGTGCACGGCGACATCGCGACGGCCTCCATCATCGTCAACTCGATTCCGAAGGTGATCGACGCACCGCCGGGGCTTCGGACCATGAGGGACATGCCGATCCCGTCGTTTTTTGGCCGACGCTGATTCAATCCCGCTCTAGGAGCCCGTCCGAGTAAGCCTGAACGGGCTCCTAGTAGGCGCGGCGCGCTCCGCGCGCCGCGCAAAAACCTTCGGAATTCTGCCGGCGAAGCCGGCCTACTAGGAGCGTGTCTCCCATTTCTCGGACACTCTCCTAGGTTGCGCTTGCGGCCGCCGGCGTCGGCCAGCGCCCACGTCCGGGCGCGCGTGCCGCTCGGAGCTCCCGCCGACGCGTGGGGAAAACCGCCTCCCCGGCTCTAACGAAGCGGCGCGTCCAGCAGCGCGGGCGGCCGGCGTCAGGTTGAGGACTTGAATCGACGCGATGGCAAGAATCGGCAGAATGGACGCGAGCCACTGCAC
>JACPPN010000359.1 GCA_016190995.1 Acidobacteriota bacterium
GTCACGAGATGCGCCCCTTTCACCCAGAGCGCCGCATCAATCTGACTGGCATTCAGGGCGGCTTGAATGCCGTCGCCGGCCGGATCGGTTCCGCGCAGCGTCACTCGGTCTCTTGTCACGACGACGTTCTCGCTGCACATTCCCGAAATCTCGACGACGAGGCTCTCGGCATTTGGGTGTTGTCCGATCGCCTTGTTGATGCTGTCGCCCTGGGCGCACTTGACTTTCACCGTGGCGCTCGTCTGCGCGTTCGTCGTACCGCCTTCGAACGAGGACTGGACGATCAAGAGGCCCACTACCACGGTTATCTTCGGCAGGACGTTTCGCGTCGGTCTCATGGTTTGACTCCTAGCTGATGGTCAGCTTCGTGACGGCATCGGGCCCGAGCAGCCGCTCGAGACGAGACAGGATGAGCTCAGCAGATCGGTGGATCTCGCGACGCCAGTGTTCGTCCGCCGCGCGCACGTGCAGGACGCCATCCGTCAGGCTGACTCTGGTCGCACGGTCGAGACCAGGACCAACCGCGAGCCGCCAGGCGAAGGCGACCTTCGCCGGAGTGAGGGGCTGGCTTTCCAGAACGCGATGAAGCGCGGCGGCCACGCAACGTTCAATGGGAATCATCCTGCCGTTGGCGGTCCCACTATCCAGGCTCTCTCTATCCTATTATCATCCCGTCCGTGCGTGTTCTTCTCGCGTCGCAATCTCCCCGTCGCGCCGATTTGCTGCGCGCGGCGGGCATCGCCTTCGAGATCGTGGGCGTCGAGGTGGACGAGCGCCGGCTGGATGACGAGAGTCCGGCGAGCTACGTCCTCCGCGTGGCGCGAACGAAAGCCGAGGTGGCGGCCTGCCGGAAATCCGGCACTCTGGTGCTGGCTGCCGACACGGCGGTCGTCGTCGACGGGCTGATCCTCGGAAAGCCAGCCGATGAGGCTGACGCCGCGAGAATGCTCGAAATGCTCTCGGGACGGACTCATTTGGTGATGACCGGCGTCGCCCTGTGTCGGGACGGGCGTGCGCTCACCGAGGTGGTGAGCACCGCGGTCCGGTTCTTGCGTCTCGGCGACGCTGAGATCGCGTGGTACGTCGCCACCGGCGAACCGCGCGGCAAGGCTGGGGGGTACGCGATCCAAGGGCTCGCGTCGCGTTTCATCGACTGGATCGAAGGCTCGTACTCGAACGTCGTAGGGCTTCCGGTCGCAAAGGTCTATCAACTCTTGAAGGAGTTCGAGGACAAGGCGCTCTGAAGCAGAACCGGAACCGTCGAGGTTCGTGACTCGAGACGAGAGTAGCTCGCTCGGCGTTTGACGGTCGGGTTCAACGGCGATATTCTTGAAAGACACACGCGGCAAATCCTTATGCGACAAAGGGCTATCAAGATCAGTCTGACGGTGATCGTGCTCGGCGCGGCATTTGGCGGGCTGCTCTGGTCCACGCTGAGCGAGGGGACGGAGTATTACAAGCATGTCGACGAGGTCATGGTGAATCCGCAGGCCTGGGAGGGCAAGCGGCTCCAGCTCCACGGCTTCGTCGTCACCGACTCCATCCTCCGCAAGCGCGATTCACTCGAATACCGCTTCAAGATCGAGAACAGAGGCGCCGTGATTCCCGCCGTCTATAGCGGCGTCGTGCCGGACACCTTCAAGGACGGCTCAGAGGTTGTCATCAAGGGGCGGCTCACGCCGAACGGGTTCCACGTTGATCCGAACGGTGTGATGGCCAAGTGCCCGTCGAAATACGAACCGGGCGTCGGCGGCGGTAAGGTGGGTACGCCGGGCATATAAGTGTACCGGGCGGCGCCTGGTGCCGCCTTCGAGGATTCGTCCACTCCCTCCGGCTCGACGGCTCGTAGCGCAGGGCTTCAGACCTGCAACCATCAACATGCCTGTACTAGGTACGTCTTTGCTGCTCGTCACCTTTGTTGTGTCCGCGTACGCCGCGGCGGTGTCGGTCGCGGGCGCGCGACGCCGATCGCGTCGTCTCATTGAAAGCGGCGTGGGCGCGTACTACCTCACGGCTGCGCTCATGACCGTGGCCTCCGGCGTGCTCGTGCACGCCTTCGTCACGGGCGACTACGCGATCAAGTACGTCCACCACTACTCCGATTCCGCGCAGCCGCTCTTCTACAAGATGACGTCGTACTGGGGCGGGCTGGACGGTTCGATCATGTTCTGGGTCTTCCTGCTCGCGCTCTTCGGATCCTCCGCGATCTACTTCAACCGCGAACGGCATCGCGAGCTGATTCCCTACGTGGTCGCGACAATCGCCATCGTGCAGATGTTCTTCCTGTTCATGATGGTGATCCACAAGAACCCGTTCGAGACGTACCTGACGCAGACGCCCACCGACGGCCGGGGCCTGAACCCGCTGCTGCAGAACCCGTACATGGTCATCCATCCGCCGTCTCTGTACATCGGCTTCGTCGGGATGACGATTCCCTTCGCGTTCGGGATCGCGGCGCTCGTCACCGGCTACCTCGATGACGCATGGCTCCGCGCGGTGCGTCGCTGGACGATGGTGAGCTGGCTGTTTCTGTCGTTCGGCCTGACCCTCGGGATGATCTGGGCGTACGAGGAGTTGGGATGGGGCGGGTTCTGGGGATGGGATCCGGTCGAGAACGCCGGCCTGCTGCCCTGGTTCACGGCGACCGCATTCCTGCATTCGGTCATGGTGCAGGAGCGCCGCGGCATGCTGCGGGTGTGGAACGTGTCGCTCGTCATTCTCACCTTCTTCCTGACCATCTTCGGCACGTTCATGACGCGATCCGGTGTCGTGCAGTCGGTGCACGCGTTCGGCGAGGACCGCCAGCTCGCCTGGATGTTCACCATCTTCATGACGGCGATCCTGACGTTCAGCTTCGCGCTGGTCATCTACCGCCTGCCGCTGCTCCGAGCGCGGAACGATCTCGACTCGTGGGCCTCGCGCGAGGCGGCGTTTCTCGTGAACAACTGGATTCTGCTCTTTGCCGCTTTCTTCGTCCTGTTTGCGACGATGTTCCCGACCTTGAGCGAAGCCGTACGTGGCGAGCGTCTGACCGTTGGGCCGCCGTTCTTCAATAAGTGGATGTTGCCAATCGGGCTCCTGCTGCTCCTGCTGACGGGCATCGGGCCGCTGCTCGCATGGCGGAAATCCACGCTGTCTAATCTGCAGTATCAGTTCACGTGGCCCGTGCTATTCGGGGTTGCAACCGGTGCGGCGCTGTACGCGCTCGGCATCCGTCTCTGGGTGTCGGGCCTGTGCTTCGCGCTGTGCGCCTTCGTCACTGTCACGGTCGCCCAGGAATTCGTCCGGGGCGCGCGCGTGCGAAAGAGCGCGACTGGCACCGACTTGGTGACGGCGATGATTGGCCTGGTGGGGCGGTCGCGTCGTCGCTACGGCGGCTACATCGTGCACCTCGGGATCGTTCTGATGTTCCTTGGCTTTGCGGGGCAGGGCTACAAGGTGGACGAGCAGGTGCTGCTCAAGCCGGGCCAGCAGGCGACGGTTGGTCGCTTCACCGTCAGAAACGACGGCGTGAAGGTGAGCGACGACGGCCAGAAGCAGATGATCACCGGCCACGTCGCCGTGTTCGAGGACGGCAAAGCGCTTGGCACGATGTATCCCGCGAAGTGGTTCTTCCGCAAGCACGAAGAGGAACCGACGACGGAGGTCGCGATCAGGAGGTCTCCTGCAGAGGATCTCTATCTCGTCCTGCCGGCCTTCGAGCTGTCGGACCAGTCCGCCACACTGCAGGTCGTCATCAACCCGCTCGTCAATTGGATCTGGATCGGCTTCGGCGTGCTGGCGCTTGGAACCGGCATTGCGCTGCTGCCCGAGAGCGCGTTCGCCTTCGCGGCGGCACGCGCGCCGCAGGGCGCCGCGACGGCGACGATGCTGCTGTTGCTCGCGGGCCTGTGGCCGGTGCCTGTCCGGGCGGCGCAGCACGTCGAAAACGCGCAGACGGTCATCGTTACGCCGCGAACGCCACTCGAGCGCGACCTGCAGCGGTCGATCGTCTGTATGTGCGGCACGTGTGGACGTCAGCTCGTCGCGGAATGCACGTGCGGTACCGCAGCCCAGATGCGCGAGGAAATCGCGGGTCTGGTGAAGAAAGGGATGGCGCGCGATCAGGTGCTGCAGTACTACATCGCGAAGTTCGGCAGTCAGGAGCCGCTGGCGGCGCCAATCGATGAAGGGTTCAACCGGCTGGCGTGGCTGCTGCCATACCTTCTGGGCGCGGCTGGCATCGTGGTGTTGGGCACGGTCGCGGTGCGGTGGTCGCGGCGTCAGCAGCGATCGGACTTGCAGGAGGGTGCGGCTCCCGATCCTGAGCTCGAGGCACGGCTGGACGATGAACTCCGAGATCTCGACTGAGTCGACATTCCGCCCCTGGCACTTCTTTGTACTGGCGGGACTGGCGGCCGGGACGGCCGGCATCCTCGTGACGAAGGTCACGGTGCCCGCCGCGCTTATCCTCCTGACCCTCACGATTGCCGCGTCGGCGACCGTTGGCCTTGCGGTCTTCCGGACCTTGCTGCCGTTCGCGGCGGAGGGTGCGCTCGACCTCGGTGAGCCGCTCGGTCGCCGGAGGCGCGCGGCGCTCGAACGGGAGAAGACGCTCGTGCTTCGTTCGATCAAAGAGCTCGAGTTCGATCGCGCGATGGGAAAGATTGCCGAGACGGACTTTCACGAGATGGCGGCTCGCCTGCGCGCGCGCGCCGTCGGCTTGATGAAACAGCTCGACGACGACAGCACCGGCTACCGTGAGGTGATCGAGCGGGACGTGAAGGCGCGGCTCCCGGCAGAGGTCCGGCTAAAGCCGGACACTACTGGCGAAGTCCGGCTAAAGCCGGACGCTACTGGCGAGGTCCGGCTAAAGCCGGACGCTACTGGCGAGGTCCGGCTACCGCCTTCGCCCGCAACGCGCGCGTCGGCGAGCCTCGGCGGCGGAGGCGTGAAGCGGGCCGCGCCGAGCACTATGGATACCGGCGCGCTTGACACGCACACCGTTGGTGCCAGCGGCATGAATGGGGGCGACACGCGCACGGCGGTGGACGCGGGGCAGCCCTGCCGCGCGTGCGGAACCGCGAACGACACGGACGCGCGCTTCTGCAAAGAATGCGGCACGCATCTCGGCGCATGACGATGGCACGTCTCGGTCGTAGAGGCCGACCCTCAAGTTGGCCCGGGCCCTGCCTTGTTGTGCTGATCGTGTGCGCGCTCGTGGCATCCGTCGCCTCCGCCCAGATCGCGATGCCCGACGCGCGCGAGATGTCGGGCGTCCCCCGCCCGGTCAGCGATCTGCCGGACGGCGCGATCTCGGTACGTCTGATTCGCGGATCGCTCGGCAACAATCTGACGAACCATCAGGTCGAACTCCGCGCCGGCGACAAGGTCCTGAAGGAAAAGACGGACGAGGCGGGCCGCGCCGAGTTCTCCGGAGTTGCGGCCGGTACGGTGGTGCGCGCGGTTGCGGTCGTCGATGGCGAGCGGCTCGAGTCGCAGGATTTCGAGGTGCCCGCGCAAGGAGGCATCCGCGTGATGCTCGTCGCGTCAGCGAAGCCCGCAGGCGGCGGGGCCGGCGCGACCGAGGTGCCGCGGCCGCCGCAGCCGGGCGTGGTTGTCCTTGGCAGTCAGTCCCGCTTCGCGACCGAGATCGGCGACGATGCACTGCAAGTCTACTATCTCTTCCAGATCCTCAACAACGCACGTGCGCCGGTGACCACCCCGGGCCCACTGATCTTCGATATGCCGACGGGCGCGCAGGGAACATCGCTGCTGCAGGGGACGACGCCGCGTGCTGTGGCCAAAGGCCCCCGCGTCACCGTGATGGGACCCTTCGAGCCGGGCGCCACATCCGTCCAGATCGCGTATCAGCTGCCCATGGGCAGCGCCCGCATCGCCATCACGCAGAAGCTGCCGGTGGCGATGGAGCAAGTGTCGGTCGTGGCGCAAAAGATCGGCAACATGAGCATCGAATCGACGCAAATCTCGAACCGTCGCGAGGAAACCGCCGACGGCCGCCAGTTCATCGTGGCCGGGGGGCCGGGAATCCGTGCGGGGGGAACATTCTCGATGGAGCTGACGGGTTTACCGCACCACGGCACCACGGCCCGCTATCTGGTGCTGGCGCTCGCGCTCGCCATCCTCGGCGCAGGCGCGTGGGGGGCGGCGAGCGTGAGGCGGCCGGAGCTAAGCCCTCACGGAAAACGGCTCGTCGCGCGGCGCGACACCCTGCTGGACGAGCTCGCGCAGATGGAAGCGAGGCTCCAGAGTGGTGCGCTCGATCCCCTCGCGTACCGACAACGCAGGCGAGAGCTCGTCGCGAAGCTCGAGCCGATTTACGCGGAGCTCGATGAGATAGCGCCCCGCTTTTCCGTCGCCGTTCCTCCGTTGCCCGCGGTGCCGCGCGTCGTGGGCCGAACCAAGACTCCTGCGTGAGCGCCCAAGTCGGCATTTTCGATTTCGATCGCCTGACGCTTGCGTCGGTCTCGCGTTATTTCGGCCGGCGTCGCGCGCTATCGCAGGTCTCGTTCGAGTGCCGGGCGGGAGAAATCGTCGGCCTGCTCGGCCCCAATGGAGCGGGGAAGTCGACTCTGCTCTCGATCGTCGCAACGTTGCTGACGCCGTCGGCGGGAGAAGTGCGCTACGGCCAGGCCACGTCAGCCACGGCCGGGCCGGCGCTCCGCGGACGGATCGGCGTGCTGGCTCACGACCTCCACCTGTATCCCGAACTGACCGCGCGCGAGAATCTGGAATTCTTCGCGCGTCTGTACGGCTGCGTGGATTTTCGCGGACGCGTGGCGGAAGCGCTCCGGCGCGCCGCTCTCGAGACGCGCGCCGACGATCTCGTCGCCGGCTTCTCGCGGGGCATGCGGCAGCGTGTGGCGCTCGAGCGCGCCCTGGTCCACGATCCGCGGCTCGTGCTCCTCGACGAGCCGTTTACCGGGCTTGACGATGTGTCCGTGGCAACGCTGGTCGGGCGTCTGAGCGACCTGCGCTCGTCAGGCCGCATCGTCCTCGTCGCGACCCACGATCTCGACGTCGTGGATGGGCTGCTGGATCGGGTAGCGA
>JACPPN010000002.1 GCA_016190995.1 Acidobacteriota bacterium
GCTTGCTGTAGGCGGCGCCGCCGCACACGCGCATGGCTTTCGACGTGACCTCGAGCGCCGTCTCGCACGCCGCCGCCTTTACTTCCAGGACCGGCAGCATCGCGTTCGGATCTTTGCCCTCGACCATCTGCGCCGTGGCTTGCAGAAACGCGCGAGTCCGATCGATGGACAGTTTCATCTCCGCGATGAGATGCTGAATCGTCTCGATCTCGGCGAGCGACCGGCCGGTGTGCTCGTACCGCCGCGACGTCGCGTGCTGAATGCTGCCCTGCAGAGCCGCCTCGGCGAGCCCGACGTTCACCGACGCCACGCCAATCGAAAACACCGGCAGCACCACCTCCAGCATCAACGACAACCCGTCGCCCGGCTTGCCGAGCATCTGGCTCGCGGGAATCGTGCAGCCTCTGAACTTCATCGAAGAGCTCGCGTTCCCGTTGAGCCCCATCCCCATCCAGGCTGCTCCGAGCTCCGCGCGCGCCCGCGCCTGCTCGCGCGTCACCACGAACAGGTCGCTTTCCATCGGTGAAGTCGCCGCCGCCGATCGCGACGAGACGATGTAGAGGTCCGCTTCGCCGGCGCTCGTGACAAACGACTTGTCGCAGTTGAGCGTGTAGTGGCCGTTGTTCTGGACCACCTGACTGACGGGCGCATAGAAATGTGCCCCCGATCCGAATTCGCTGAAGGCAAGCGTCGCGAGCGCGCGGCCCTGCGCGACGTATGGCAGGCACTCGGCTGCCACGAAGGGCGTCTGCCTCGCGAGGAGGCAGGCCGTGCCGCAGATGTGCATGACGTACACCATCGCCGTGGAGCCACACGCCTGTGCGAGCTCCTCGGTCACCTGCGCGAACGCCACCGGTCCGGCGCCCAGCCCGCCCTGCTCGGGTGGCAGGATGAGCGCCAGGAGCCCGACTTGAGCGAGAGCGTCGATGTTTTCGCGCGGAAACCGGCGCTCCGCGTCCGTCTGCTCCGCGCGAGCGGCAAGCGCTTCGGCGGCGACTTTTTTCGCGAGGGCACGTGCGACGGTGAACTCCGGCATGGTGTCTCTCCTTCCGACCAGCGAGTGTGGAAAGGACGCAAATTATAGCGGCCGCGTAAGTTGGCTGTCCACTACCCTCCGGGGAACGAGCTACAATCCTGCTCGTGCATCGCAGCGAGGCGACCGAGCGCGCGGCCAGGCTGAAGCCTGCGCTCAAGTGGGCTGGTGGCAAGCGCTGGCAGGTTCCTGATCTTCTTCCGCTTTGGCGGGGCCATCGTCGACGACGCCTCGTCGAGCCTTTTTGCGGCGGTCTCGCGGTGACGCTGGCGCTGCGTCCTGGGAGGGCGTTGCTCAACGACATCAACCCCCACCTCATTTCCTTCTATCGGTGGCTGAAGCGCGGCCTGCGGATCGGGATGCCGCTCGAGAACGATGAGCACCTGTTCTACGCCCGTCGTGATCGCTTCAACGCGCTGATCCAAGCCAAGGGCGCCAGGACGGCTGAAGCAGCGAGCCTCTTTTACTACCTGAACCGCACCGGGTACAACGGGCTCTGCCGGTTCAACCGGCAGGGCGCGTTCAACGTTCCGTTCGGCGAATACCAGCGAATCCGGTACATCACCGATTTCTCGGCCTACCGCGACCTGTTTCGCGACTGGGCCTTCACGGTCGGCGATTTCGAGCGTTTGCCGGTTCGCCCCCGCGATTTCATCTACGCGGATCCGCCCTACGACGTCGATTTCCGGCAATACTCGCGCGAGGGCTTCGCCTGGGACGATCAGGTGCGCGCGGCCGAATGGCTCGCGCGGCATCGCGGGCCGGTGGTCCTGACGAACCAGGCGACCGACCGGATCGTCCAGCTCTATGAAAAGCTCGGATTCCATCTGAGATTCCTGCACGCCCCTCGACGAATCAGCTGTACCGGCAATCGCGAGACGGCCCTGGAGGTTCTCGCGCTCCGCAACATCGACGCGTAGCCCCCAAGATGGATGCTCGTCATCACGCCAGCCGCACGCCGGGGGACCCGGCGTGACCATCGCCGGACGATGCGCGCGGGATAGGTGCGTTCGAGTAACATACCCGCGCTCCTCATGCGCAGGCCGACCATTCGCAGGCTTGTCCGTTCCACGATTGCGCTCTCGGGCCTCATGGCCGTCGCATGCGGCGGCGGGGGTCTGACCAAGCAGCGCCTATCGATCGCGACCGGCGGCACGGGCGGCGTCTATTACCCGTACGGCGGCGGGCTGGCGAAGATCATCTCGGCGAATCTTCCGAATACCGAAGCGACCGCGGAAGTGACCTCCGGATCGGTCGACAACCTCAAGTTCATTCGCGACGGAAAGTCGGACATCGCCTTCACGCTCGCCGACACGCTCGACGAGGCGGTGAAGGGACGAGGCGCGTTCGAGGGCCGACGAGTGCCGGCCGCCGCGCTTGCCGTCATCTACACGAACTTCACGCATGTCGTCACGCTCGCATCGAGCGGCATCAATGAGATTGCCGGGCTGCGTGGCAAGGTCGTGGCGACCGGCGCGCCGGGGAGCGGGACCGAAGTCATCGCGTTCCGCACGCTCGAGGCCGCCGGGATCGATCCGACCAGGGAGGTTCAGAAGCAGGGGCTCGGCGTCGCCCAGGCCGTCGATGCGCTGAAGGATGGCAAGATCGATGCGTTCTTCTGGAGCGGCGGCGTCCCGACAGCCGCGGTGCTCGATCTGGCCAACACGCCAGCCATGACGCTGAAGCTCCTGCCCAATGGCGATCTCGTGCCGCCGCTTCAGCAGAAGTACAGATCGCTTTACCACGCCGCCACGATTCCCAAGTCCGCGTATCCGGGCCTTCCCGCGGACGTGCCGGTCATTGGCGTCGCCAATCTGGTCGTCGTCCATGCCGCGATGCCGGAGCAGTTGGCGTACGACGTCACGCGCCTGTTGTTCGAGAAACAGCACGAGCTGGCAGCGATCCACCCGCAGGCCAGCGTGCTGACGCTGGGCACCGCTCTCATCGGATCTCCGGCCCCGTTCCACAAGGGAGCGATCCGGTACTACCGCGAGAAGTCCGTGGTCCCTCCCCCGTCGTAATGTCCGCTGTTGGCCGGCCTTTCCGAATCCCGAGCCCAGAGCCCCGAACCCCGACTCAATCGAGTACCCTCTTGCACGACCCCGGGTCGTGTCAGGATACACGTGCCGACCGAACTTCAGGCCATTCAGGAGCTGGACGCGGAAGCGCCCGCACGCGCCGTCTCGGGATTTGCCGGTCGCGTCGTGGCGATCCTTTCGATCGGTCTATCACTGTACGCGTTGTACTGGGTCATCGAGATCGTCCAGCCGCAGATCTATCGCGTCAGCTTCCTGCTCATCGCGCTGGTTCTGACGTTTCTTCTCTATCCCGCGCGGCGCGGCACGAAGGGCCGCGTCAGCCCGATCGATTGGCTCCTTGTCGGGGCGACCATCGCCACTCTCGCGTGGCCACTCGTCGATTTCGACCGCTTCATTTATCGCGCCGCGACGCCGGGAACCCTCGACCTGGTTCTGGGCGCAATCGCGACGGCGCTCGTGCTCGACGCCACGCGCCGTACGGTGGGCTGGATCCTCCCGGCAACCGCGGCGGCATTCATTGCGTACGGGCACGGGGGTGCGTTTCTGGACCGGGTCGGCCTGGAGCTGTTCGCCCATCGCGGGTACGGACTCGACCGGCTGATCGGCACGCTCTACATGACCCTCGAGGGAATCTTCGGCGTGCCGCTCGACGTCGCCGCGACGTATATCGTGCTCTTCACGATTTACGGCGCTGTCCTCGAGGAATCCGGCGCAGGCAGGTTCTTTCTGGACTGGTCCATGGCCGCGATGGGCCGATCGGGATCCGGTCCCGGCCGAACCGTGACCGTCGCAGGCTTTCTGCTGGGAACCGTGTCGGGCAGCGGCGTGGCCACCACCGTGATGCTCGGCGCCGTGGCGTGGCCGATGCTGCGACGCGCCGGTTACACGGCGGAAGTGGGAGGTGCCATCCTGTCAGCCGGCGGCATCGGCGCCATCCTTTCACCGCCGACGCTCGGCGCCGCGGCGTTTCTGATCGCCGAGTTTCTCAACATTTCGTACCTGCACGTCCTCGTCATGGCGTCGATCCCGACGCTGCTCTACTACTTGTCGATCTTCTTGATGATCGAAGCCGATTCGCGCCGCATGAAGACGCACGCGGTCGAAGTGCGATCTGCGTCGTTGGCGCGGTTGACCTTCACCTACGGCTATCACTTCACGTCGCTCGTCGCGATCGCGGCGTTCATGGTCCTCGGCATGTCCGCCTTCAAGGCGGTGTTCTGGGCGACGATGCTGGCGATTGCGTTGAGCTTCATCCGGAGGGAAACGGCGCTCGGACCGCGGAAGTTGATGAGGGCCTTGGAGCACGGAGGCAGAGGCGTGTTGGCCGTCGCCGCGACCACCGCAACCGCCGGCATCATCGTCGGGATCGTGACCCTGACGGGTCTCGGGCTCAAGATCGCCGGCATCATCGTGACGCTTGCCGGCGGATCCCTGTTCCTGACGGTCCTCTATGCGGCCGTCGCGGTGTGGTTGCTCGGGCTTGCGGTCCCCGTCACTGCGTCCTATATCATCGCGGCCGTGATGATCGCGCCAGCCCTCACGCACGTGGGCATCGCGCCCGTGGCGGCGCACATGTTCATCTTCTACTACGCGGTGCTGTCCGAGGTGAGCCCGCCCACCGCGCTCTCCCCGTTTGCCGCGGCCGCTCTGACCGGCGCTAACCCGTTCAGGACCATGATGCTGACCTGGAAGTACACGCTGCCGGCGTTTCTGGTGCCGTTCGTCTTCACGCTCAGTAAAGACGGCATGGGCATCCTGCTGCAAGCGCCGCTCGTCGACGTGGTGTGGACGTCGCTCACGGCCGGGATCGGCGTTGGAGCGCTGGCGGTCGCATTCGGGGGATGGTTGAAAGGATCGGCGAACACGGCCGAACGGCTCATGGCAGGCGCCGCGGGCCTGTTGCTTTTCTACGCGAGCCGCGTCACCGATGTCGTGGGGCTCGTGCTCTTCGCCATCGTGACGGTAGCCCACGCTGTCAGGATCGGGCGCCTGCGCGCCGCGGCGGCCGGCTGATCGCGACTGGACGCGACCTCTGTCACTGAGTGCGCGGCGCTACGGTGAGGCGCCCGCACGTCCGGCACGGCCAATGGATACTCCGGCGTCAGGCCCAGGTGTAGCCGTGCCGCAGACGAAAGACCAGCGCCGCAAGGCCGCCGCCGATGATGGTCAAGAGCAACTGCGCGCCCGCCAGCCACTTGAGAAATTTCCAAAGGCCTCTGGTCGTCGCAATAGGGTCGGGCGTGACCTGCGACGTCGACCAGAAGTACCAGAACACCCCGGCCAGCGCGATTGCGTTCACGATGAATGGAATGGTGAAACCGCCGGCGAGGCGGAATTGCAGGTGGTGCCTGATGTACACCCGTCCCGTGATGGTCGAGAAGAGGATCGTGTTGACGTAGTGGCCGCACACCCACTGCACGATCATGTTCGCAACGAACAGCATGATCAGTGTTGCGATGACGCGACCGGCGCCGGCGGCTCCAAGGCCGAGGACGCGCGCGGTCATGGGATGGTTCCAGGCCAGGAGCGCACAGAAGCTCACGACCGCAAGCATCCAGATACGGGCATGCGCGACCGGATAGGCGGCTTTCAGCGCAACGCCCTTGGTGACGTCCTGTCCCTCCTCATCGAGCACGCCTGATCTCATCATCGCCTCCTTGTGCGGCGCTCGCGGTGTCGGGCCACGAGCCGCCCGGCGGCGGCCATGATCCGCCGCTGCAACTCGCCACCGGCATCCTGCCAGCGACACGACGAACAATGGAAAAGATAGCGTCTTCCGCAGACGCGGCGGCCGCAGACCGGACAGTTGAAGACTCCGAAGAATGCACCGAGCGGGAGGAGCGGGAGCGACGCCGCGATCGCCGCCGCAGGAAGCAGTCGCCCCAACCGGCGCTCCTCACGCGGCGCCGCGAGGGACCATTGCCACCGCACCCAGTACAAGGACGTGGCGGCCAGTCCAATCATCGTCACCGGCGATCGATAAAGAGGATACGTGACGCCGGCCTCAACGAGCAGGCGGTGCGCGACCCATCCGAGAAGCGCCGCCCAGATCGGGACCGCGACCCAGAGCTGCAGCCGGCGGTTGGCGAGCATCAGGAGCGCACGTTCAGCGAGCGACGATGGTGCCGGCGTTCCCACAGCGCCGATGCGACGCCGCAAGGAAAACTCGGGCGGCGTCTTCCCCCTGAGGTCCCAGATGCGAATCGTGCAATCCGCGCCGCCGGTGGCCGCGATCGTCCCGCTGTCGTCAATGGCGGCGGCCAGCACGCTGTCTGAATGGCCGACGAAGCTCCGGAGCGGCCGACCGACCGCGACGTCCCAGAGCCACACGCGGCGGTCGTAGCCGCCCGAGACGGCGAACTTCGCATCTTCCGTCATCGCGACCGCATGAACCGTGCTGCCCAGAACTCCCGAGATCCGGCCACCCCTGTCGGCCACCTCGTGCGCGGTGCCGACGTAGAAGCATCTTCCGTCGCTGGTCCAGAAGCGAACGTCGGATTCGAACAAGCCTCGAGGCTTCGTTCCCGTGGCGCCGGCTGGCATACCGCCGCTCGATGCCACCACGGAGCCTGCCGCGCTGATTGCAACGTCCTGCACACTGACGGTGTGGCCGTCGAGCGATCGCAGCAGCGCGCCTCGACCGATGTCCCACATCCGTACGCTTCCATCCCACCCGCCGGTCACGGCGATGCGACCGTCGCGCGTCATATCGACCGAGTTGACCGGACCGAAATGCCCGCGCAGATCGAACCGCAGCTCCGCTCGGTCGACATCCCAGACACGAACGCGTCCATCCTCGCCCGCCGAGACGGCGATCGCGCCATCGTCGGAAAGCCGAACGCCTTTGACCGCACCCCAGTGCTGGTACTTCCACAGGTTCGCTTTCACGGCGCCGCTCTCGACGTCCCAGATCCTCACGTTCTCGTCGGCTCCCGCCGATGCGGCCCAGCGGCCATCGGTGGTGATGGCGACCCCACCGATGCCACCTGCGTGGGCGTCGATTGTTCGGCGCGTGACGCCTGTAGTGACCTCCCAAAACTTGATCGTTCCGTCTGAGGCCCCTGACACGAGCATGGTGCCGTCTGCCGACATCGCGACCGATGTCACGGGGCCTCTGTGCCCGTCCAGCGTGCGGACAGCCGCGGACCTGATGACGTATTCCGGACGGTCGGCAAGCTGGACGCACGAAAAGCTTCCCCATCCCCGTCGATCGAGATGGCGTTCGGCCGCGCGCACGACCGGACCGTCCGAGGCGTGGTTGTACGCGAACGGAACGACCTGCCTGGCGTCGCGCGAAAAAATGTGGGCGTGCGCCACAACGAACCTCCCGAACGCCTCGAGATCGGCATGCATGCGGTCAGCGGGATGGGACTGGGCCGCCAGCGCGTAGTCCTGCACGAGGTCATAGGTGAGACTTGCAAGACATTTGGCCTCGACGAACTCCAAATCGCACAGTGTGTCACGGAGCTCGTCCCATAGCTCCCCGTGGGTCTGCTGCCACGGCAGTTCGTCCACCTTGCGAACGTTCGGCTGTCGAACGCCGCCAGGAGCCTCGAGCACGAGCGGCTGCGCGGCGAAATATCGAGCCAGCCGTGCATACCACTGCGCACCGCTTGGGACGCCGGGCGTTGCGGGACCGTGGACGTAACGCCGGAGGGCCGCCACTTTGAAGCTTTCGTAGAGAAACCCGTATCGTCCGACGCGCCGCATCAAAAACGGGCGAACCTGACGTAGATAGAGGTTGACCGCGTCGCGCGCCTGGTCACGAGTGATGCGGGGAGGGCTGGCCGCGGTGCTTCCAAACGCGGCGCGCTCTGCGGGCGAGTGCGCGAGAAGAATCAGGTCCGACAGCTCGTCCACCGAGAGCCCGCGCCGTGCGTGAGCGAGCAGCCCGAACACGAGCCTGACGATCTGTCGCGGCTCGAGCCGTGTATAGGCTGGATCCGTCTCGAGGCGCCGCAGGACCGCATCGAGTCCGGACACGGGATCGGAACCGAAGTCGTGCTCGATGCGCTCCCCGAGGTTTGCGTGGACGCCAAACACCCGCAGCTCGGACAGCACCACCTTCAGATACAGCGGGTTGTCGGCGCCCGGCAAGCTCACGAGGGCGTGCAAGTGGTCGGCGTCGAGCTCTTTCAGGTATTGCGAGAGGTAGGCACTGACCAGACGCCGGCGATCGTTGGGATCGGCGAACGGCTCGACGCGGAAGACCTCGAAGTCGGTCGATTCCTCGCAGCGACGGTAGAACGCCTCCGCCTCCGGTTCTCCGAGCTTGAAGCTGATCACCAGCTTGACGGTGGCCGGCAGCGGCTTCGGAAGCCAGCCGAGATCGCGCAGACCCGTCTCGAGTTGATTCAAGCCGTCGATGACAATGACGGTCGGTCCGTTCTCGCCGGCCGCCCGCAGCATCTCGGGCAGGATGCTGCGTAACCGCACGGGGTCTTCGGGAATCTCGCCGCTCAGCGCGCCGGACGCCCTGAGTTCCAGCAGGACCGAGCGAAGGACGGGGTCCACGTTGTTCGAGTTGTCGCTCGCGCCGATGAAGCGAAAGTGGATCCTGAGGTCCAGGCCGGAATCGCTTCGCGCACGCTGCCGATCGATCCACTTCGCCAGCAGCATCGACTTCCCACTGCCCGCAGCGCCCGTGACGACAAACGTTCGGCTGCTGTCACTCGCAACATAGCGATCGAGCGCCGCGAAATCTACGGCTCGCTCGACGTATCCCTCCGCGCTGGTGAAGAGAAAGTCTTCCTGCTGCTCGATCTCCTTCTGAAGCTCGTCTTCGGCCGCCGATTCGACGTGGTCGGGATAGCGGCTCGAAACGGCGCCCTGCAGATCGTCGAGAATTGCCTGACTGAGATCAGGCCGAGCCAGGCATAGACGTACACGATGCCGCTGATGGCGGTGGCAGCCTGTACCTCGATCTCGTGAGGATCGCCCGGACGCGCGATGAAGGCGAGCGGGCTCTTCCAGAAGTTCACTGACCGCTCAGCCCTGATCCAACCGCGAACATCCGCCGGAATCGGTACCTGCACGGTGCGATCGCACTTCGGGCAGAGCGCCGTCAGGTTGGCGAGGTTGTCCGGGACGCGGATCGCCTCACCGCACGTGCAGGCAAAACGGATCATCGCCTGCGAGATTCCCGATTCCTTTGCTTGGCCTGGCGGGAACAGGTTGGAACCAGGCCGTGAAACCTTCGTTTTTTGCCGGACACGGGCGACTATAGTGACCGTCGAGTCGCGGCGTCAAGCGCAAGAGATGAGACGTCAGGATCGGGATGATTCGAGTGAGAAGCCCGGCGCGGGCTTACACGCCGGCCGCAGCCGAGGCGCGCTGGGCGTCGGGGACACCGACCACGACTGCCGCCATCGCACCCCCCTCGACGGCCGTCGCGTAGGCGTAATCGAGATTGACGCCCGCCTCGGCGAGCAGCCGGCCGACGCGCGCCAGCGAGCCCGGCGCGTTCGGCATGACGATGTAGAGCACGTCGCGCTCCTGCACGTCGTAATGGCGAGCCCGGAGCTCTCCTGCCGCATGGACGTGATTGTCGATCACCAGTCGGAGCGTCCCGTTCGACTCGAGCGCGAGCGCCACGATGTTGACGTGCTCGTCAGCGAGGATTCCGGAAACCTGTGTGAGGGCGCCCGGGCTGTTCTGCAGCCGGAGACTCAGTTCGGTACGAATGGCCATGGCGGCTCGCAACAATCAGGCCGCGCGCACGCGACGAGGGTCGGGCTGTGCGGGCCGGCTGACTCGGGGTAGCGTAACGTATTTCGCACCCCGAGCCAACACGCAGCAGATGGCGGCCACGATCCATGCGCCCGCTGCGACGATCAAGATGGCCATCGTTCTCTAGAAGTACACCGTCACGCCCGATGTCCACATCGATCCCTTGTGCGACAGATTCAAGCGATTCTGAAAACTCTGCAGGCCCGGAATGGACAGCGCGCCGGATGGCGCCGTGGGATCCTTGCTCCCAAGACCAATGAAGGTGTAGCGGTAGTCGAGGTGCGCCGCCGCGCGCTGTCCCAGCTTCATCTCGCCCCCGATGCCGGCGTGATAGCCGAACGTCCGCGAAGTCTTCTGTGACACGACTTGATCCTTGTCGAGCGTGTCGACGCGCTGCGAGTACCACCCGACGCCGCCTAGCAGGTACGGCGAAATCGACGCGCGCACGGGATAGAGCAGCAGTGATCCCTGGAACGGATAGTCCTTCACCCGCTCGGTGAGGTCTTGGTTCAGGCGCGAGCGGTAGTCGAGCGAGAGCTCGATGGTGCGTCGCGGCGAGAGGCGCCACCGCAGCAGTCCGCCTGAGTAGCGCGCGGAGCTTGCCTCGACCGCTGGGTCGCCCCGGACAAAGCTGAATCGGCCGCCGAGTCCGAATCCCGAGTTCTGCGCGTAGGCTGGCGCGCTGACACTCGTGCCGGCGAGGAGCACCCCGAGGAAGACGATCGCATGAGGGAGCCGCATGTGACCTCCGCCTGCCGGCGCGAGGCGTCGGGATCAGGCGAAGGTCTTTTCGGTCCGTGTCGTGCGGAACTGTAGGGAGGTGGGCAATCGGCAAACAACAAGGTCCGGGCGACGGATCGCGTCTGGCGAGGGTTCAGACGTCGGATCCATGGCCCGGACCGGGGCCGCGTTCACGGTTCCGTCGGACGAGGCGGGGACTCGTCCTGCCGCGGCCGAGCGAGGTTGCGCTACGGCGTGCGATGCGCGCGGCCGGAACCGCAGAACCGTCAGCCTCACGCGAGAACCTTGATCACCACGCGCCGATTCTGCGCGCGCCCCGACTTCGTCTTGTTCGGCGAAACCGGCTTCGACTCGCCGTAGCTGATCACGTTCATCTTGTGGAGCGGCACCTGGTGGTGCTCGTAAAGATAGTGCTTCACCGCCTCGGCGCGCTTCTGCCCGAGTTGCTCGTTGAATTGCGGGTTGCCGACGTTGTCGGTATGCCCCTCGATCTCGATGAAGTACATCTTGGGATTCGACTTCAGCTGCTCGACCATCTGATCAATTTCGGTCTTCGCCGTGTCCGGAAGATCAGCCTTGCCGAACTTGAACTCACCCTGATCTTCGCTCAGGACGACCTCGAAAATGAGCTTGCGCGACGCCTTGTCGACCTCCTCCGCCCGCGCGGAGGCCGTGTCGGCCTTGCCCGCGGCGGCATCAGCCGCCGAACGCGCTGCTGTCGCGGAGCGATTCGCCGCTTCCGCCTTCTGGTCGACCTCGGAGATGCGCCCTTCGGCCTGCCGCGCGCGCTCCTGGTTCTCCTCGACGGATTTCGAGAGCGTCTCAACCTTGTCGTTGACTTCACCGACGTTGGTCCTGACGAACTTCTTGGTGGCGCACGCAGTCGATCCGCCGAGTGCGAGCGCGACAACGGGTAGTGCCAATACGATGTTCCTCATGATCCTCTCCTCCTCGTGTCCACTGGTTCTCCGCCGGTCAACCGGCGACGTAGCCACTTCGCGTGCGGACCACCAGGTCGCGCTCGCGAATGCGAATCTCCAACGGGTGCCACCCCGGTTCCCGGGCGGCTTCGAATGCAATCAGATACTGATGACGCAGCTCCGACATGAGCTGCCGCGCGGAAATGCTGGCGTGGGCGGGAACGCTCACGACGAACAGATCGCCGCCCGTCCAGCGTGCGAGATCCGCGAGGCCGGTCGTGAGGGGAGACCGCGCGGGCGACACGACCGACCCGCGCGTTCCCACGTGATCGAGCGGCGATACGACGACCATCAGGTAGACCGGCACGTCGATCGAGCTCGCCATCCCGGAGACTTGCGACGCCGAGAACCGACTGCTGGTGTCCACGCCGTCGGTCAGGACGATGACCGCCCGACGTTTCGTAGCGCGCTCGGCAACGCGGTTCGCCGTCTGCGCCACCGCGTCGTAGAGCGACGTCGCGCCGAACGGCTGGATGCGCTGCAGCGCATGCTGGAGCTTGACCGTCTTGGTCGTGAACGGTTCAAGCTCCTGGAGGTGCGTATCGAAGGTGAAAAGCGCCGCTTCGTCCGTGCCTGGTCTCATCGAGTTGAGCACGTGCCCGGCCGCCTCGCGGGCTGCCAGGAGCTTCCGGCCGACATCCATGCTGCCGCTCACGTCGAACAGGATGGCGACGCTGACCGGCCCGGCCTCGTTCGCGCTGAACTCGACGATCGGGCGGCGCCGGCCCTTGTCGAACACCAGGAAGTCCTTCGCATCGAGATTTCGCACCACGCGTCCTCTTCGATCCCGCACGACCGCGGTCACCGACACGACGTCAATTGCCGATCGGAACGTAGGTCGCTGGGGCTGCTGCGCTGCCAGGGGAGGGGAAGTCAGAAGTCCGACAAGGCAGCACAGCGCCGCTCGTCGCCGTGTCACGCAGCCTCCGGTCGGCATCTCTTTACAACCGTCTTGCCAACTGGCTATGTTGATGTATCACAATCAGTTAGATGGCTTTCGCGAATGGCCCGGTGCCGAGGTTGTCCTGCGAGTCCGGTAAGACTTACATGAAAGAAGCACAACGCGCGCGAATCACTATGTAAAACTTACAAAAGCCCGCCACCAGCCGTGCTTGCACGGCCTCAATATGGGCAAATGTGTCGAGTTTGCCGCGGCCTTCGACCCATTCGCCAGGTTCAGGGTCGACCCTGAGCTCCGTCGAAGGGGTCGATCGGCTCAGACCGCCCTGAGCTCATCGAAGGCCGCAAGCCCCGGGGGCCCCAACGCGGCAACCGCGTTGGGGTGGAAGCCCGGTCCTGCTAGAATCTCCGGCCATGGCAGCGCACGTCACTTCTTCGATCCCGGTTGCCCGTCGCGTCGGCGGTTTCACCTACGCCATCAGGAATATCGTAACGGAGGCTCGAAAAGTTGAGGCGGCGGGTCGAACAGTCCGCTACCTGAACATCGGCGATCCGATTCCGTTCGGCTTCGCGACGCCCCCTCATCTCATCGCGGCCGTCGAAGCCGCCATGCGCGACGGGTACAACGGCTATACGGCGTCGGTGGGAATCCTCCCCGCGCGGGAGGCGGTTGCCGCGGACTGCGCCGCACGAGGCATCGCCATTTCGCCCGACCGGATTGTGCTCACGTCGGGAACGTCCGAAGGCATCGAGCTCGCGCTCAATGCGCTTGCCGACGAAGGCGACGAGGTGCTGGTTCCCCTGCCGACGTATCCGCTCTACACGGCCGTGCTCGCCAAGATTCGCGCGCGCGCGGTGTACTACCGGACCGACCCGGCCCACGGCTGGTTGCCGGATCTCGATCATATGCGCAGCCTGATTACCGGCGCGACACGCGCCATCGTCGTCATCGATCCGAACAATCCGACAGGCGCCGTGTATCCGGTCGAGATCCGCCATGGCCTCCTCGACCTCGCCGAACGCCACGGCGTCCCGATTCTCGCGGATGAAGTTTACGCGGATCTGGCGTACGCGGGGCCGGTTGCGCCGCTGAACAGCCTCAGGCCCGACGCGCCGGTGATCTCGTTCTGTTCGCTTTCGAAGGCGTACCTCGCGCCGGGATGGCGGGCGGGCTGGCTCGCAGTCGGGCCCACCGGCCGGTTGGACGAAGTCCTCGCGGCAATCAAGAAGCTGGCGGACGGACGTCTCTGCAGCGGTGGCCCGATGCAGTACGCGATTGCCGCGGCCTTGACCGGGGACCGGTCCCATCAGGCATCGTTCCGGGAGGCGCTTCGTCGGCGCGCCGAGCTGACGGCGACGCGGCTGAATGCGGTTGACGGCATGACGTGCGTTCCGCCCTCGGGCGCGTTCTATGCGATGCCCAAGGTTGCTCTTCCTCCGGGTCGAACCGACGAAGACTACGTGCTCGGCCTGCTGCGATCGACCGGCGTGCTGTGCGTGTACGGCTCTGGTTTCGGCCTGCCTCCCGACCAGGGCTTCCTCCGCGTCGTTTTTCTCGCTTCGCCGTCCGAGCTTTCCGAGATCTACGATGCCGTGGCGGCGTTCACCCGAGAGTACCTGTCGCGCTCGTGACCTCCACGCGATCAGACGATCCCCGATCCGTCATTCTCTGGACGATCGCGATGGTGGCGATCGCGGTCATCGTCTTGTGGGCGGCGTACCTCGCGCGCACGGTCCTGCTCATGGGGTACGTCAGCGCCCTGTTCGCGATCGGCTTCAGCCCCCTCGTGCGCTGGATCGAAACGCAGAAGCTGCTGCCTATCGGCACGCGTCTGACACCACGCTGGCTCGCCATTCTCCTCATCTACCTGGCAATCGTGTCCATCGTGACCCTCGCGGCCATGCTGGTCATGCCACCCTTGGTCGCGCAGGCGCGTGAGCTCGCGCGCGCGCTGCCGGAGATGTTCCAGCGCGCGCAGACTTACCTGATCAGCAAAGGGTTCCTGGACCACCGGCTGACTGTCGGCGAGCTCGTCCAGCGCGCACCAGGCACGGACGCGGTCGGCACCGCGTTCTCGGCGGTCACCGGTTTCGTCGGCGGAGTCTTCGGCGTCCTGACGATCCTGATCCTCACCTTCTACATGCTGATCGAGTCGGAGACGCTGTTCGACACGTTCGTGCGGTTGTTTCCGCGTCAGCGCCGCGCGCAGTTTGCCGCCGCGTCGCGCCAGGTGACCGTCAAGGTGAGCGGGTGGCTGCTGGGACAGTTGCTGCTCGGCGTGACGATCGGGGTCACGGCGGGGATCGGCCTGTGGCTGCTCGGCGTTCCCTACTTCTATGTCCTGGCGCTCATCGCCGGGATCGGCGAGATGATTCCCGTGGTCGGCCCCATCCTCTCCGCGATTCCCGCCGTCGCGGTCGCCCTGACCGTCTCGCCGCAAAAGGCGCTCCTCGTGCTCATCTTCTGGATCGTGCAGCAGCAGATCGAGAATCACGTGCTGGTGCCCAAGATCTTGTCGCGCCAGGTGGGGGTGAGCGCCGTGACCGTCATCGTTGCGCTGCTTCTTGGCGGCTCGCTGCTCGGCATCGTGGGCGCCCTCCTCGCCGTGCCGACGGCAGCCATCCTCCAAGTGGTTCTTCAGGAGCTCGGCGCGGCCGAACCGCCCAGAGAGGCGGGCGCGGCCCGCTGAGCGGGGTGGACTTTTTCATCCCGGAACCCTCCAGAGAGGTAATGGAGACCCGCCGCGCCTCTCGCCGCGCACCCGTTCGGTCAAAAACAGGCGAATCTCACCATGGGCAGGCGTGGCACATGCCTTGATGGGACGTGAGGCGGCCCCCATGGCGTTCGCGACCTACTCGAGCCCGTGCTTCCCGCGATTCGGCCCGTTCCTGTCGGCTCAACAACGACCTGCGCGTCATCAGTGGTTCGCCGACGCGGTGATCGTTGTGTTCCTGGTCGCGCAAATTCTTGACGGCATCTTCACGTATCTGGGCGTGCGCACGTTCGGCACGAGCATCGAGGCAAATCCTCTGATCGGCTGGCTGATGACCACGGTGGGCGAAGGCCCTGCGCTCGCCGGAGCCAAGCTGATGTCGGGAACGTTCGGCATCGCGCTCCATCTCACCGCCGTCCATCGATGGATCGCGATCCTCACGATCTTCTATTTCGCCGTCGCCATCCTTCCCTGGATCAAGATCCTCTTCTTCTGACGTCCGCATTGGTTCATCGACGATGGCTTCATTGATCGCTGAGCCGGCCGGCTGAGAGGATCAACGAGGCACTGGATCAATACCGCCGCGGCGCGGCGCGCGGGATATACTTGTGCGCCCATGGCCGCGTCCATGACCGCCGTCGCCAAACTGACGCCTGCCCCGGGCGCGGACGTCATCGAGGCGCCCGTCCCATCGGTCGGCCCCGGCGACCTGCTGGTGCGCGTCAAGGCCGCGTCGATCTGCGGAACCGACCTCCATATCCACAAGTGGGATCAGTGGGCCCGGGGACGCATCAAGCCGCCGCTCGTCTTCGGCCACGAGTTCTGTGGGGAGGTGGTCGAGACCGGAGCGTCGGTGACCACGTTCAAGAGCGGCGACTACGTGTCGGTCGAGACGCACGTGTTCGACGCGACCTGCGATCTCTGCCGCCTTGGACGCGCACACGTCTGCCGCAACGTGTCCATCATCGGGATCGACCGCCAGGGCTGCTTCGCCGAATACGTGTGCGTTCCGGAGCGGTCGGCCTGGCGCCTCGACGTGCAGGTGCCGCAGGAGATTGGCGCCGTGCTCGATCCGCTCGGCAACGCGGTCCACACGACGCTGGCAGGCGACGTCACGGGCCGATCCGTCGCCGTCATCGGGTGCGGCCCGATCGGTTGCATGGCGATCGGCGTCGCGCGGGCGGCCGGAGCGAGTCTGGTGGTTGCGACCGAGCTGAACGAGTATCGACGGGAGCTCGCACGCGCGATGCGCCCTGATCACGTCTTCAACCCCGCCGAGCTCGACGCGGTGGAGGCGGTCCGGGACGCCACGGACGGCGCCGGTGCCGACGTCGTCCTCGAAATGTCCGGACACTCGAGCGGCATCACCCAGGCCCTCAAGGTGGCGAAGCCTGGCGGCCGAATCTCGCTCCTGGGTCTCCCGTCGAAACCCGTGGAGATCGATCTCTCCATCGACGTGATCTTCAAAGGCGTCACGATTCAGGGCATCAACGGACGTCGCATCTGGGAGACCTGGTACCAGATGCAGGCGCTACTCGTCTCGGGCGCGCTCGACGTATCGCCGCTCATCACACATCGTTTTCCGCTGTCCCGTTTTAGCCACGCCATCGATCTGCTCACCGCAGGTCGGGCTGGCAAGATCATTCTCTATCCCTGATCGCGAGGTTCCCGGGTTCCAGGTTCAGGTTCCAGTGATGCGTCAAGATCCACTTCAATATCTCGCCGATGAACTTCAGACGCTGCGAGAACAGCATCTCTATCGCAAGCTGCGCATTCTGAGCGGCGAGCAGAAGCCTCGCGCGATCTTCGATAACCGTTCCGTCGTCAATCTCTCGTCCAACAACTATCTCGGGCTGAATACGCATCCCAAGCTGCGCGAGTACGCCAGCCGCGCCATCGAGGAGATCGGTGTCGGCTCGGGCGCGGTGCGCTCGATCGCGGGGACGATGGCCATCCACATGGAGCTCGAGCGCCGTCTCGCCGACTTCAAGAAGACCGAGGCGGTCGTGGTCTTTCAGAGTGGCTTCGCCGCAAACGCCGGCACGGTCGCGGCCATCCTGACGCGTGACGACGTCATCGTGTCCGACGAGCTCAACCACGCGAGCATCATCGACGGCTGCCGCCTCAGTCGGGCCGGCATCAAGATCTTCCCGCACAAGGACGTCGGCGCGGCCCGCAAGATCCTGCAGGAGCTACCCCCTCTTCAGCGCAAGCTGCTCATCACGGACGGCGTCTTCAGCATGGACGGCGATCTCGGCGCGCTCCCCGAGCTCTGCGAGCTTGCCGAGGAGTTCGGCTGCATCATGATGGTCGACGACGCGCACGCGAGCGGTGTGTTCGGCGCGAACGGCCGTGGGAGCATCGATCACTTCGGGATGCATGGCCGGGTGGACGTCCAGGTCGGCACGCTGTCGAAGGCGATGGGCGCGCTGGGCGGATACGTCGCGGGCCGTCGCAGCCTGATCGAGTTTCTCTATCATCGCGCGCGGCCGTTTCTGTTCTCGACGTCGCACCCGCCCTCGGTCGCCGCCACGTGCATCGCAGCGCTCGAGGTGCTGCACGAAGAGCCGCAGCTCATCGACCGGTTGTGGGACAACACGCGCTTCTTCAAGAGCGGCCTGCAATCGCTCGGGTTCAACACGGGCCTCAGTGCAAGCCCGATTACGCCGGTGATCACGGGTGACACCTCGCTGGCGATGCGGCTGTCTGATCGCTTGTTCGAGGAAGGAGTCTTCGCACAGGGCCTTGGCTACCCGACCGTGGCGCGGGACAAGGCGCGCGTGCGGACGATCGTCAGCGCGACCCACTCGAAGGAAGACCTGCAGTACGCGCTCGATGCCTTCGCGAAGGTGGGACGGGAGCTGGGAATCAGATGAGTGATGAGTCTTCCCTATGCCCCGTTCGGCTCAACAACGCGTTCGGGAATTCTTCGACATCTACACCCAGGGGTTTACCTCTGAGGAACTGCGGCGTCTGTTCACCCGCGAGACGCGTGACGCCTACCGCTTCTTTGCCCGCGGCATCGACCGGGACGCGCTGTCAGGCCTGAGCTGGCCCAAGCGCGCGCTCGTACACCTTCGACTCCTGTTTCTGGCATTCAGCCTGAAGCTCTCGCCCGCGCGCCGGGTCTTGTACGGAGTCGCGCTCTTCTTCGCCATCGTCGGCATGCTCAAGCTGTTCCGCGGCTTTGCCTCCGTCAGCGTGCCGGCCGGTGGCGCCGTCATCAACGTGCCGCTGCCCGCGCCCCAATGGGCGGACGGCACGCTCGCGCTGCTCATCGGCTTCGTCCTCCTGAACCTGATCGTGCTCCTCGAGGTTGCCGACCGCCTGTCGCTCAAGAACGACCTCGACATCGCACGAGAAATCCAGCAGGCCATGCTGCCCGGCGGTATGTACGTCGCCCAGGGCGTCGAAGCGTACGGTCTGACGCGGCCGGCCAACACCGTCGGCGGCGACTTCTACGACATCCTGCCGCTCGCGGACGACCGCCTCGTGATTGCGGTCGGCGACGTGGCAGGAAAGGGAAGCCCGGCGGCGCTCCTGATGGCGCTGCTGCTCGCGATGTTGCGCACCCTGCTCGACGCGGGACTCGAGGACGCGGCGCTCGTCGAGCGCCTCAACGTCCAGATCTCGCGCCATGCGCCGGTCTCGCGGTTCATCACGCTCTTCGTCGGCACGTACGAGCCCGCGACGAGACGTCTGACCTACGTGAACGCGGGCCACATGCCCCCGCTCCTTCGGCGGGGCGATGGCGGCGTCGAGCGCCTGGTCGGCGGCGGCGTGGCGCTCGGGATGTTCGACGCGTCCCGTTACGAGAGCGGCGTCACCGAGCTCGGCCCGACCGACCTGCTGGTCCTCTACAGCGACGGCATCACGGAAGCCGAGAACCCTGCGGGGCAGCCCTTCGACGAAGCCGGACTCGACGGCCTCCTCGGATCGGTCGGCTCTCTTGGACTCCGTGACATCGCGACCGCCGTCCTCGACGCGGTTCAGAAGCATGCGCAGGACACCCGCTTCGCCGACGACCTCACGCTCGTGCTCCTGCGACCCGTGCCTGTCGCCAGACCCGCCGCCTGACCCGAACGGCCCCGTGTCCAGGGAGATGTTGCCCGCCGCCCATGAACGACTACCGGCCTGGAGGGGGCGGTGGCTTGAGCCCGGCACCTCGGACTCAACCACGGCAACGCGTCGGAAGTTGATAAGATCGGCCATATTCATCGACATCCGCAAGCGCGGAGTCTCATGCACTGACCGGGACGCGATGACGGCCGAAACCCGCGTCCGGCGTGTGAAGGCACGCCGGGTCCTCCCACTGGTCTTTCTGACTTCTCTGGCTGTTGCTGCGTCGGCGCAGCCGGCGGGCCAGGCCACTGACGGCGTCAGACTGCTGCTGGCGTCGCTGGAGCGAGCCCTGGTCTCCGGCGATCCGGCGGATTACATCACGCTGCTGTCGCCGGCCGCCGACCGCTCCAAAGGTTCGTCTTTCGCGGAAGCCAACATCGCCGGCGGCGGCACACGCGCCGTCATCCGCGAGCGCGATCGTGCCGCGTTGTCGGACGGCTCTGCGGGTTCAGGGTATCGGTTGGTCGTCGACGCGTTCGTCGAGCAGGGTAGGCGTGGGCGCATTCAGACGTGGCAGCTCGACGTCCGCGCCCTCTCGGCCGCGTCCGATGAATGGCGCATCGTTGACCAGCAGCGCCTGTCACTGGTCGAGGGTCTGTATCGCCTGACGTTGAACGCCACGCGTCAATACGCCGTCCGGAACTTGGCGCTCAAGGCCGAAGACCTGCTCCTTACCATCCCCGCCGGCTCGGCCTTCGCTGCCGAGAGCGACGAGGGCATAACGGCGCTCGTCCTCCGTGGCCGGGGAACGATGCGATTCTCGCCCGCGCCCAAGGCGGAACGCGGGCAGCTGAAGATCTTCGCGGGCGCCGAAACGATGGAAACGCCTTTCGACTGGGCGTTCGTCAGGGTCAACCCGGCCGAGCTGGAGAGTCATGCGACGCTCAACGCGCTTGCCGAGCAACCCGTCGATCCGCGCGGGCTCGCGCGGGCCGAGGTCGGGGTCGACGCGCGCGCGCCCCACCCGGACCGTCTCGACCACGCCCACCA
>JACPPN010000349.1 GCA_016190995.1 Acidobacteriota bacterium
ACCCTGAACGGGCTCCTAGTAGGCGCGTCGCGCGACGCGCGCCGCGCAAAAACACATGAAAATACGCTGGCGAAGCCGGCCACCAAGGAGCGTGTTGCCCATTATCGGACACGCTCCTAGGACGCGCCGCTCACATCACGAGCACTTCTTCGAGCTCTGGCACTTCGTCCTTGAGAGCCATTTCGAGACCCATGTAGAGCGTGAGGTGCGCGCTCGGACAGCCGACGCAGTTGCCCATCAGGCGGACCTTGGCCTTGTTGCCGACGATATCGATCAGTTCGACGTCGCCCCCGTCGGCCTGCATGAACGGACGTACGCGGTCGAGCACGGACTGCACGCGATCTCTGGAGAGCATGGTTACTCCTGCGAGAGTTTGAGCCCTGCGGTGGCCGCTCTCGGTTGAGCAACCCACATGCCAGGAAATCGGCGGGGGCTTGCCGGGATTCCGCCATGACGGATCCCCAGCGCGGAGCACTTTCGAAAAATGCCTGAAAAACAGTGGGATTCGCCAGCTTCTCCACGGGCCGAACACGCGAGGCGACGGCCAGCACGCGCCCGACGCGAAAGCAGTCGTCGAGCGGGGAAAAACCCGCACCGCGCGGGAGAATTCCCCTGCGGCACCGCTATTCCAGGCCGAACTTTTCGATGCGATAGCGAATCTGATCGCGATTGAGGCCCAGCAGTGTCGCGGCTTTCGTTCGGTTGCCGCCGGTGCGCTTGAGGGCCTGCACGACCAGATCGCGCTCGAGCTGATCGAGATCAATCCCGCGTGGGGGGAGCTGGAACGTCTGCGTGATGGGACGAACCAGTCCGAGCATCGGGAAGAGCGTGATCGTCAGCACGTCGCTGTCGGCGAGCAGCATCGCGCGCTCGACCGCATTTCTCAGCTCGCGCACGTTGCCGGGCCAGCCGTACGCCTGGAGCGCTTGCATCGCGTCGGAAGTCAGACCATGAATGTTCTTGCGGAACTCACGGTTGAACGCGTCAACGTAGTAGTGCATCAGCAGCGAGATGTCTTCTCCCCGCGCGCGCAACGGCGGGACCTGAACCGTCAGGACGCCGAGACGATAGAAAAGATCTTCCCGAAATCTTCCGTCTCGCACCGCCTGGTCCAGATCCTTGTTCGTCGCCGCGATGATGCGGACGTCGACGCGAATGTCGTGCACGCCGCCGACGCGCTTGAACGCCTTCTCCTCCAGGAATCGGAGCAGCTTCGCTTGAAGCGGCGGCGTCATCTCGCCGATCTCGTCGAGAAACACGGTGCCGCCATCAGCCGTCTCGAGCAGCCCTCGCTTCTGTTGCTTCGCATCGGTGAAGGCGCCGCGCTCGTGGCCGAACAGCTCGCTCTCGAGCAGATTCTCCGCGAGCGCGGAGCAGGTGATGTTCATGAACGGCCGGGCTGCCCGGCTGCTGTTGTAGTGGATGACTTTTGCCGCCAGATCCTTTCCTGTGCCGGTCTCACCCGTGATCAGCACCGTCGAGGCCGGGCTGGCCGCAATTTTCCTCAGAAGCCCCTTCAAATCGCGCATTTCCTGCGATTCCCCAATCATCCGATCGAATCCGTACGGCTCTCCCTGACTCGCCCGCAGGGCCCGGACTTCGCGCCGCAGCCTCGTCGTCTCGAGCGCTTTCTCGACGATGAGGAGCAGCTCATCGAGGTTGAACGGCTTGTTCGCGTAATGGTGGGCGCCGTGCTTCATCGCCTCGACGGCGCGCTCGATGGTCGAGTACCCGGTCAGGAGGATCACCAGCGTGTCGGGATAGGCGTCTTTGATCTGCCTGAGGATCGTCAGGCCATCGGAGTCCGGGAGCTTGTAGTCGAGCAGGACGAGATCGACGTCCTCATCGCAGCGCTCGAGCGCTTCGCGGCCGGTCTCCGCCTCGAGCACGCGATAGCCGGCCTGAGACAGGCCCTCGCGAAGCGACCATCGAATGAGCTGTTCGTCGTCGACGACCAGCACCGTTGGCGCAAGCATCCTGACCCGTAGTATAGCCCGCGCCAACGCCGAGTCTTGTGCGGGTCCGGCCGAAGCGGAGATGGGTCCGGCTAGGGCCGGACACTCCAGATGTGGCTTGGATTCGGAGACCTTGGACTAACGGGCTTCGATCGCTTTGCCGACCAAACCTACCATCTCGTCGATGTTGAAGGGCTTGTGGACGGTGAGGTACGCCCCTTCGCGAGCCGCTTCATCGACAGTCTCGGGGAGGCCATAGGCGGTCATGATGATCACCTGGCAGGAGGGATCGTGTGACTTGATTTGGCGAAGAATGGTCAGGCCGTCGAGGTCGGGCAGCTTCAAATCGAGCAGCACCGCCTCGATGTCACCAACGGAATTCAACTGCGCGAGGGCATCGTGACCGTTGCCCACGTCGACGACGGCGAAGCCGGCCTGAAGCAGGCTCTCCTTGAGCGACCACCGAATGAGCGGCTCGTCGTCGACCACCAGCACCCGAATGGGGAATTTTCCGCTGTCCATGACGTTCCTGGCCCGAGAAACCGGCGTCAATCCGTGCAACTGCTCTCCTCAGAGCAACACTCGTGCCTGAGACGAGGCGGTTGTCGAGCGGGACGAAAGCGTTTAGCATCAAAGCATCCCCATGCGACCCGCCGATCGACACCGTTTCCTCGTGGGCGTGGCCGGGCTGCTCACGGCGGGCATTTTCCTGCTCGACCTGCAGACCCCGACCGGAATCGCCGACGGCATGCTCTACGTGATACCGGTGCTGCTGGGGCTGTGGCTCCCCTCCCCGCGGTTCTCGCTGACCCTCGCGCTCGTCGGCACCGTCCTGACCTTGTGGGGCCATCCCCTGTCCGGGCCGGGCGAGATGTTGTGGATCTCGCGCGTCAATCGGGGCTTTTCGATCCTCGTCATCTGGGCCGGCGCGTTTTTCGTGCTCGGCTATGCCCGGCTCGAAGCCAGGCTTCGGTCGGAACGCGTGCGGGCCGAAAACTATCTGGAAATCGCGGGGGTGATGATTCTCGCCCTCGCGCCCGACGAAACCGTCGCGCTGATCAACCGGAAGGGCTGTGACGTGCTCGGCCGCGCGCGCCAGGACATCGTCGGCCACAACTGGTTCGACAGATTCGTCGCCTCGTCGGTTCGTGAAGACGTGCGCGAACGGTTCCGTCGCTTCCTCCGGGAACCGGCAGGGCAGACGGACACCTTCGAGAATCCCATCATCACGGCGAGCGGCGAGGAGCGGCTGATCGCGTGGCACAGCACGACCCTCCGGGGGTCCGACGGGTCGATTCAGGGCACACTCAGCTCGGGCGCAGACATCACCGAAAGGCGCCACGCGCAACAGGCGCTCGAGCGATCGCTGAAGGATCTTTCGGGTCTCAAGTACGCGCTCGACCAGTCCGCGATCGTGGCGACGACCGACGTCAAGGGCATCATCACGTACGCGAACGACAAGTTCTGCGAGATCTCCAAGTACTCACGAGAGGAGCTGATCGGCCGGGATCACCGCATCGTCAATTCCACGTATCACTCCAAGGAATTCATTCGGAACCTCTGGCGGACGATTGCGGCCGGAGAGATCTGGCGCGGCGAAATCCGCAACCGCGCCAAGGACGGCACCGTCTACTGGGTGGACACGACGATTGTTCCCTTCCTCGATGCGCGGGGCAAACCGTACCAGTACATGGCGATTCGGTACGACATCACGGAGCGCAAACGTTCCGAAGAGCGGCTTCGCGAACAGGAAGCGCTCGCGCGCCTCGGCCAGATGGCCGCCGTGGTCGCGCATGAGGTGAAGAACCCCCTGGCGGGCCTGCGCGGTGCGCTGCAGGTGATTGGCAAGCGGCTGGCGCCCGCGCTGCCCGAACGCGACATCCTGCAGGAAATGGTCGCCCGCATCGACTCGCTCAACGCGATGATCCAGGAACTGCTGCTCTTTGCGCGGCCCCGATCGCCGGTGTTCGGTCCCGTCCCCGTCAAGGAGCTGATTGACGAGACAGTGGCCCTCGTGATGCGGGATCCGGCGTTTCACAAGCTGCGGATCTCAGCGTCGGGTCCGGCCCTGACGATCTCAGCCGATCCAGACCTCCTCAAGCCGGTCTTTCTCAATCTGCTGCTCAACGCGGCGCAGGCGGTGCCGGCGAGCGGCCATATCGACGTTCGGCTCCAGGCGGACGACGCCTGTCGGATTGTGATTGCGGATACCGGATCGGGCATCCCGCTCGAGCATCGCGACAAGATCTTCCAACCTTTTTTCACCACGCGACACCGGGGCACCGGCCTCGGGCTGGCGATCGCGAAGCGCGCCGTCGAGCTCCACGGCGGCGAAATCGCGGTGCAATTTCCACCTGAAGGCGGGACTACGGTCGTCATCACGCTGCCGCTCCGCCAGATCATCGCGCCCGCCGATGTCGCTGACGGGGCTGGGGCTACGCGCCGCTAGTCCGACGACCGAGACGCGGCAGGCAAGGTGAGCACGAATGAGGCCCCCGCTTCGCCGGGGTTTTCGAGCGAAAGCCGTCCGCCCTGCAGCTCGGCAAACCGTCGGCTGATCGCGAGCCCGAGCCCGGTGCCGCGCGCTTTGGTCGTGAAGAAGGCGCCAAAGATCGCGTCGGCGTCCGGGGCCAGGA
>JACPPN010000354.1 GCA_016190995.1 Acidobacteriota bacterium
CTCCTGGCCAACGAAGTTATGGCCGTTTTCGTCTAGCGGCAAGTACGGTAAAGTATCGACCTTCGTTCGCAGGTGTCCACAGCCTAAGGAGGTCTGAATGCGGCTGATCTTCAGTTTGCCGGCGATGGCGCGCCGGCCCGCCCTGGTGGGCTTCTCGTTCGTCACGTTCTCGCTGGTCATGACACTTGGCGCGTTCGGCCAGGCGTCGGGCCAGCCGGCGCAGCAACCCTCGCCGCAGACCACGGAACCGTCACAGCCGACGACGCAGCCGCAGGCCCAGGCGCCGGCCGCCCGGACCTTCAGCGCGGACGCCGGCATGATGTTCAACGTGATCAAGGCCGACAAGACCGCCGATTTCGAAATGGTGATGGGCCGCTTGAAGGACGCGCTGCAGAAGAGCGAGGATCCCGCTCGCAAGCAGCAGGCTGCGAGCTGGAAAGTCTTTAGATCGCTGGAGCCGGGACCAAGCGGCAACGTGCTCTATATCTTCATCATGGATCCGGCGGTGAAAGGCGCGGATTACACCGTCTCCAAGATCCTCTCCGAGGCGTTTCCGACCGAGGTGCAGGATCTCTACAAGAAGTACAGTGAGGCCTACGCGGGTGGCCAGAATATCGTGAACCTTCAACTGGTCCAGGCCCTCGGTGCGCCCGCCGCCGCCGAGGGCAAGTGACGCGCCGGTAACGAAGCTTCGCCTCGGACGGCCGAGTGACGGCCCGAGAGTCAAGAAAGGTGAAGCTTCGTGACTCGGGCGAGGGACTCGCCCGCCTACTCATCTTCACGTCGGGGATCAAAACGCCAGGTTCACGCCCGCATAGAAGCGCTGCGGGTGTGGATGAAGCGCCTTTCCCCTGAGCATGAAGACGCGATAGTCGAGACGCAGGCGAATCGGGCCGAACAACGACACCTTCGCGCCGCCGCCCACATTGGTGGCCACGTGCGTCTCCTGCGATTCGCCGAGCCGCTCGCGATACAGCCCGCCGCCGACCGTGACGTACAACTGAGTCTTGGAGACCGGCGGCGTCTGGAGCAACAGATTCCCCATCCCGGTCCGTAGCGACGGGGCGGACTCGACCGCGTCTTCGGTCGTGTTCGCGTACTCGAACTCGAAGCCGACGATGACCAGCCCCGCGCCGATGGCGAAGCCGCGCACGGCGCGGGCCGAGGGTGTCGCGGTGATGCCGAGAAACGCGGTCGCGTCAGCACGAGCGGGCACGGCGGAGATGCCAAGCATTCCCACCATGAGTCCGAGAGCAGCCACATGCCGCATCGAGCTATTATGCCCTCCGCCACTCCGAATCCCGAATCGTGCCCCGGTCCCTCGGTCCCGGGTCCCTGGTCCCCGATCCCCGATCCCCGATCCCTGACCCCTAATCCCCGACCCCGGATCCCCGACCCAATTCCCTGACCCCCGATCCCCGTGTGATAATTCCTCAGGCCATGGATTTCCGTCCCACGGACGAACAGCAGCTGTTGCGGCGCACGATCCGCGCATTCGCGGAAGCTGAGATTGCGCCGCACGTCATGGAGTGGGACGAGGCGCAACATTTCCCGCTCGAGCTGATTCCCAAGCTCGCCGAGCTCGGCTTGATGGGCATCCAGTTTCCCGAGGAGTACGGCGGCGCCGGCATGTCCGCGGTCGACTACTGCATTTGCATCGAAGAGCTCGCGCGCGTCGACCCCTCGATTGCGTTGTCGGTCGCGGCGCACAACGGCTTGTGCGCATCGCACATCTTCATGTTCGGCACCGAGGCGCAGAAGCAGCGCTACCTCGTTCCGCTCGCGCGCGGCGACAAGATTGGCGCGTGGGGTCTGACGGAACCGACGGCCGGCAGCGATGCCGCCGGCACGCGCACCACAGCCGTGCGCCAGGGGTCGTGCTGGGTGTTGAACGGCTCGAAGACGTTCACGACGCACGGACGCATCGGCGACGTCATGGTCGCGATGGCGGTGACCGACCGGAGACGCGGTCATCACGGCATATCGGCGTTCGTCGTCGAGCGCGGCACGCCGGGCATGGCGGCAGGCAAGAAGGAAAACAAGCTCGGGATGCGCGCCAGCGAGACGAGCGAAGTCGTCTTCGACGACTGTCGCGTCGGCCCCGATCATCTCCTCGGCGCGGAGGGAACCGGGTTCGTGGGCGCGCTGCAGGTGCTCGACGCCGGGCGCATCGGCATCGCGGCGCTGGCCGTCGGGCTCGCGCAGGGGGCGCTGGACGCGGCGACGCGGTACGCGTCCGAACGACGGCAGTTCGGCCAGCCGATCGCATCGTTTCAGGCGAGTCAATGGAAGATCGCCGACAATGCCACCCGCATCGAAGCGGCGCGCCTGCTCACGTATCGCGCCGCCTATCTCAAGGATCGCGGCCAGCGGACGACCCGAGAGTCGGCGATGGCCAAGCTGTTCACGAGCGAGAACGCCGTGCGGGCCGCCGAAGACGGCGTACAGATCCATGGCGGCTACGGGTTCGTGAAGGACTATCCCGCCGAGAAGTTCTTCCGCGACGTGAAGCTGACCACCATCGGCGAAGGCACCAGCGAGATTCAGCGGCTGGTGATCGCTCGCCAGCTCCTCGCGTGAATGCGGTGCCTCTCGCCGATCGCATCGCCGCGGGAGATCCGCGGGCCATTGCGCGCGCCATTTCGATCATCGAGGACGAAGCGCCGGGAGCCGCCGATCTCGCACGAGGGATCTTTGCGCGGACCGGCCGCGCGTACCTGCTCGGCGTCACGGGCCCCCCGGGCGCGGGGAAGAGTACGCTGGTCGATCGGCTGGTGGCGGAGCTGCGTCGGGCCGGGCGGTCGATCGGCGTCATCGCGGTCGATCCGACGAGCCCGTTCACCGGCGGGGCCATCCTTGGCGATCGCGTGCGCATGCAGGCGCACGCAAGCGACCCGGACGTCTTCATCCGCAGCATGGCGACGCGCGGCCACTTGGGCGGGCTGGCGCGGGCGACGGGTGAGGCCGCCCTGGTGCTCGACGCCGCCGGCAAGGACCTCATCATCATCGAGACCGTGGGGGTCGGCCAGGACGAAGTCGACATCGTCCGCACCGCGGACATCTCGATCGTCGTGATGGTGCCGGGCGCCGGTGACGACGTGCAAGCGCTCAAGGCCGGCATCATGGAGATTGCCGACATCTTCGCGGTCAACAAGGCGGATCGGGAGGGGGCGGACCGGACGGTCGCCGCCATCGATTCCGTCCTGGCGCTGCAGACCTTTGCGCCTGGCGCCTGGCGGCCGCCGGTGGTCAAGACCGAAGCCACGACCGGCCGCGGTGTCGCGGAACTGCTCGCCGAAGTCGAGCGGTTTCGGGAGCACGCGCGGCCGGCCGCCGGATCGCGCCAGCGCGTTCGAGCCGAGTTCCGGCTGCGCGAGATCCTGCAACGTCGTTTCATGCAGCACATCGAGCACACCGTCCTCGATCCCGGCGAGCTCGACGGTATCGTCGACGAAATCAGCGCTCGGCGACTCGATCCATATTCGGCGGCCGACATGATCGTCCGCCGAACGTTACGCAAATATACTGTCTGACATGAAAGCCGTTCTCGATCACATCGGTATCGCGGTCAGGAATCTGGACGAAGCCCTGGCGTTCTATCGCGACGCGCTCGGCCTTCCGGTCGAGGCGCATGAAGACGTGGAGTCACAAGGTGTCCGCGCCTCCTTTCTGCCTGCGGGCGGGGTGGAGCTGGAGCTGCTCGAAGCCACGGCACCCGAGTCGCCGATTGCGCGGTATCTCGAGAAACACGGGCCGGGCCTGCATCACATCACCTTGAGAGTCGAGGACATCGCGGCGGCGCTGGCGCGCCTGAAGGCGCGGGGTGTCCGGCTGATCGACGAAACGCCCCGGAACGGAGCCAGCGGATCTCTCGTTGCGTTCGTGCATCCGTCGAGCGCGCACGGCGTCCTGGTGGAGCTGAAGCAGGTGCTCTACACCGAGAAGCCGCGTGAGGCATAATGCGCGGGCTGGTCACGAAGCTTCGTTACTGAGCGGCCGCTCCGCGGCCCGCAGCACCACAAGTCAGTGTCGACCGCTCCGTAGGATCGAGTCCCTAGAGCGTGGGAAGGAACCATGGCCGTTCGCATTGGCGTCATTGGCGGCAGCGGGTTGTACGACATGGCGGAGCTGACCGATCGTCGCGAGGTGACGATCGATACGCCCTTCGGCTCACCGTCCGGCCCGTATGTGATCGCGAATCTTCGCGGCCGTGAGGTCGCGTTCCTGGCGCGGCACGGCAGCGGCCACCGGCTCATGCCGACCGAGCTCAACTTCCGCGCCAACGTTTTCGGGTTCAAGCAGCTGGGGGTGGAGTGGATGCTGTCGGCAAGCGCGGTCGGCAGCCTGAAAGAGGAGTATCCGCCGCTCCACATCGTGATACCCGATCAGTTCTTCGATCGTACGAAAGGACGCGCGAGCACGTTCTTCGGGCGCGGGCTCGTGGCGCACGTCGCCTTTGCGCATCCGGTGTGCAAGGTGCTCAGCGGGATCGCGTTCGACGCCGCGGAGCGGGTCGGCGCCCGCGTGCATCGGGGCGGAACCTACGTCTGCATGGAGGGCCCCCAATTCTCGACGCTCGCTGAATCGAAGCTCTATCGCGCGTGGGGGATGGACGTCATCGGCATGACGAACCTCCAGGAGGCTAAGCTCGCCCGCGAGGCGGAGATCTGCTATGCGACGCTTGCGCTGGTCACCGACTACGACTGCTGGCACGAAGCGCACGATCAGGTGACGGTCGAGATGGTGGTCGCCAACCTGACGCAGAATGCCGCCACGGCCGCGTACGTCATCGCGGAGGCGGTGGCTCGCCTGCCCATCGAGCGGTCGTGCGAGTGCGCGAGCGCGCTGGCCAGCGCCATCATCACCCGTCCCGATGCCATCCCCGATCTGGTCAGGAAGGAGTTGGAGCCCCTGATCGGCAGGTACGTGAAAGGGGCGTGACCGCGTGGCTCGACCCAGCTCAACGCGCAGCTCTTCAATCATCATGCTGATCTGATGACCCCCATCCTCGCAGTCGGCTCCATCGCGTTCGATTCGGTCAAGACACCATTCGGAGAAGCGTCCCGGATCATTGGCGGCGCGGCGACGTATTTCAGCCTGGCCGCCTCCTTCTTCACCGACGTCAGGCTCGTCGCCGTCGTGGGCGAAGATTTCGGCGACGCCGAGCTCGAGCTGTTTAAAGGGCGTCCGATCGATCTGGCCGGCGTCCAGAAGGTGCCTGGCGAGACGTTCCGGTGGAAGGGCGAATACAGCTTCGATCTGAACAACCGCGAGACCATCTATACGCACCTGAACGTCTTTGCGGACTTCCGCCCGGCCATTCCCGAGGCGTACCGCGACAGCCCGTTCGTGTTCCTCGGCAACATTCAGCCCGAGTTGCAGCTGGAAGTGCTGGATCACGTATCCGCCCCGCGCCTGGTCGCGATGGACACGATGAACTACTGGATCGAGCGCGCGCCCGCCGAGTTGCGCAAGGTGCTGAAACGCGTCGACGCGCTGCTCATCAACGACGCCGAGGCGCGGCAGTTGTCGGGGGAGCCGAACCTGGTGAGGGCTGCGCGCTGTATCCGCCAGCTGGGGCCCAAGCTGCTGGTCATCAAGCGCGGCGAATATGGCGTGCTCATGGCGCGTGACGGCGAGTTCTTCGCCGCGCCCGCGATGCCGCTCGAGGAGGTCTTCGACCCGACCGGCGCGGGTGACACGTTCGCCGGCGGGTTCGTCGGCTATCTGGCCGCCTGTGACGAGCTGTCGGAAGCGTCCCTTGCGCGTGCCATCATTGCAGGGAGCGCCATGGCATCGTTCTCGGTCGAGGATTTCGGCGTGGAGCGCCTGCGGCGGCTGAACCACGAAGACGTCCGCCGGCGCTTCGCCGAGTTCAAGCGCCTCACCCACTTCGAGGCGCTGTAACGGCCCCAGCGATCGAGACGGCGCCCGCCTCGTCCGGGAATCGTGGATTTCGCTTCAAGCGCAGTCGCCGACCCTCGCCACCCGGATAGTACGACATCGAGAATCCTCAACATCGGGACGGAAATCATCCGCGTCAGGCCAAGCTCGGGGACCGTGCGGCTGAGGTTGGGCCGACCACAGTCCAGTAGCGAAGCTCCGCCTCAAACCGCCAAGTCAATTCGTGAAAGCGATCGGCGGATCTTCGCTACTATAGGAGATGTCTAGTTCTGGGATTCTGCCTGGCGCCCGCCTCGTACTCTTGCTGAGTCGTTTCCTCCCCGAAGGGTCGCGAAGCATACATCGCGGGTCGACGGCTCGAAGGGCGGGGTTGTGCGCGGCATTACGGTTTTTCCCCATCGGGTCGATAAGGAATGTGGGCGACTGGCACGCGAAATGAGCAGGGTGCCATGGGGAACACTCCTTGCAGCGATCGCGGCTGCGGCCGCATCGCCTTGCGACCTCCCGGGAGCGTCGCGGCGACGACTCGAGCCGCGAACGTCTCCTGAGTCTGGCAGTCGGAGGACGACCGTGAAGGCTTTTACCCGCTTTGCTGTGTTCGGTCTGTTGGCCATCAGCTCCGGATTGGCTTCCGCGCAGATCACTGCTCCGCCGAACGCGGCGTCAGTAGCTCCATCGCCGGCCACCGTGTTCAAGAGCGGCATCGACTTGGTGGCGTTCAATGTGATCGTGACCGATCTCGCCAAGAAGTTCGTCGCGGATCTGACGAAGGGCGACTTCGCCGTCTACGAAGACGGTGTTCAACAGGATCTGACCTTCTTCGCAACGGGTGGGGCTCCGCTCGATCTCGCGATCCTCATCGACAGCAGCGCGAGCATGACCGAGAAGGTCGGGTTCGTGCAGCAGGCGGCTGCGAATTTTGTCCGGACGCTGCACCCGGGTGATCGGGCCTCGATTGTCGCGTTCAGCGACGGGGTGCGTATCCTGCAGCCGCCGACCGGCGACCAGGCGCTGTTGCAGGCGGCCGTTCAGAAAGCCAGCGCGCAGGGGGCCACGGCGCTCAACAACGCGCTCTACGTCACGCTGAAGGAGTTCGCGATTCAGGCGAGACGCGACAGCGACATTCGACGGCAGGCGATCGTGGTGCTCTCGGATGGCGAAGATACCGCGAGCCTGATTTCGTTCGACTCGGTGCTCGAGCTGGCGAAGCAGAGCGGCGTGAGCATCTACACCATTTCCCTCTCGTCGAAGCCCGCCGTGAGCGATGGCGGCCGTCGTTACTTCTCTCAGGCCGAATTCGGCATGAAGACGCTCGCGCAGGAGACGGGCGCCCGCGCCTTCTTCCCGACGAAGCTCGGGGAGCTCGCGGGGGTGTACGACAGCATTGCCGACGAGCTCGCGCACCAGTACTCAATCGGCTACGTGTCGAAGAACGCGCGCCGCGACGGTCGATTCCGCAGGCTCGTCGTGCGAGTGCTTTCCAGATCGGACGTGCAGCCACGCACGCGTCTGGGATACATCGTGGCCGCGACGACGGGAAGCGCCACTGCGATGGGTAGTCGCTGACTTCCCGGAACCTGTCGCGGGTGACAGGGCGGACCGGTGTCCGCCCTTCGTTTGTACGAACACACCGTAGGCCCTGTCCGCACCCCATACCGCGGGGCGGGAGTGATAGACTGGCACACCGTTCTCGCGGGATGCGCGCGTCCATCTTCGTACCGACTACGCTCCTTGCGGCGACGTTACTCTGGCTCGCGGCGCTCCTTGCCGCGCCCTTTGTCGTCACCGACGCCTCGTCACGCGACGCGGTCGTTCGTGTCGCAGCGACCGCATACCTGGCGGGCAGCTTCGTCTGCCATCAGCAGGCGGGCCGATCGTTTCACCTGTCTGGAACACAGCTTCCGGTATGCGGCCGATGTGTTGGGCTTTACGCGGGAGCCGCAATCAGTTCCGCGATGGCGTTCGGCCTGGCATGGTTCAGGCCGGCGCGTGACAAGCGGCCCGCCATCGGCTGGCGAGCAGCGCTGCTGGGAGCTGCCGTTCCAACGGTGGTCACGCTGGGATTGGAATGGTCCCATGTCACGCCGCTGTCCAACCTGGCGCGTGCCATAGCCGGAGTGCCGCTGGGCGCGGTCGTGGCGTGGCTCGTGGCGGCCGAGCTCGATCGCCCGGATGCAGTAGACTGAGAGAGCCTGGGAGTGTACGACCGAACATGCGCGCGACGGCAGCGGAACGTGCGGGATCGATGGAAAAGGGGATGCTGGCGCTCCTCTGTCTGGCCGCATGGGCGATGCCGGGGGCCGGGCACCTGTGGCTGCGTCGCACCTCCAAGGGCGCGGTTTTCCTCGTTGTGCTGCCGCTGATGTTCGTCATCGGTCTGGCGCTGCAGGGACGGCTGTTTCCTTTCCGCGCCTCGGAACCGCTCGTCGCGCTGGCCGCGCTGGCCGACCTGGGGATTGGCGCCACCTACCTCATCGCGCGCGCGCTCGGGTACGGCGGCGGAAGTGTCACGGCGGCGACCTACGAATACGGCAACACGTTTCTCATCGTCGCCGGCCTCTTGAACCTGCTCGTGATCGTTGACGCGTACGACGTGGCGTTGGGCCGAAAGTAGGGACACGTCGATCGCACCATGCCGAGCCATTTCCTCCTGCTGGTCCTCTTCGCGCTTCTCGTCTCGACGGTGTTTGCTGTCCTTGGACGCGACGATGCGCGGGGGCAGGTGCGGCTGGGCGGCTTGATGTTCGCGGCCTTCGTCGGCTCGGCCATCGTGCTCGGCTGGATGATGTACGTCTTCCCGTTGTGACGCCGCATCGCGTTTCGCCGAGGCGATCGGCGTTGTTGTCCTCCGCTCGCCCTCATCCCGCCGGTCCCGCTTCGTCAGGTCTTGCCAGGTTTTCGCGGTGGGCGCCGGTCGTCATCTACATGACGGCCATCTTCATGGTGTCCTCGTTTCCGCGCTTCGTTCCCGCGACGCCCGGGCTTACCGACAAGGGTGAGCACGCGGTGGCCTATGGCCTCTTGACCGTTCTGCTGGCGCGCGCGCTGACCGGGGCGCGGCTGCGGGCGGTCACGCCACGGACGCTGGCGACGGCGTTTGCCGTGACAGTTTTGTACGGCGCAAGTGACGAGTGGCACCAGAGCTTCGTGGTGGGGCGCAGCGCCGAGATGGGCGACGTGGTGGCCGACGCGATTGGCGCCGTGTCCGCCGCAGGTGCGATCTGGGCGTGGAGTATAATCACGCGTTTTTCCGCCCTCTTGGGCCCGCACGACCCGCGCGCATCCTCGTGAGTTGACGCTGCCATGACCTACGACAATCTCCTTATCGAACGCGACGGCGCCGTCGCCGTCATTACCGTCAACCGCCCCAAGCTTCTCAACGCGCTGGACAGCCAGACCATTGACGAGCTGCGGCGCGCCGTTCTCGATCTGAAGGCGGACGAAGCCGTTCGCGTCGTGATTCTCACCGGATCGGGCGACAAGGCGTTCGTGGCCGGCGCCGACATCAACGAGCTCGCCGTTCAAAGGCCAACCTCGGGCAAGGAACACGCGCTCGGCGGGCAACACGTGCTCGATCTGATCGAGAACATGGGCAAGCCCGTCATCGCCGCCATCAATGGCTACGCGCTCGGCGGGGGCTGCGAGCTGGCCATGGCGTGTACGCTGCGCATGGCGGCCGACAGCGCGAAGCTGGGACAGCCGGAGATCAAGCTCGGCATCATGCCCGGCTATGCGGGGACGCAACGTCTGTCGCGCCTGGTCGGCAAGACCAAGGCGATGGAGCTCATCCTCCGCGGCCATCACATCTCGGCGCAGGAGGCGTACGAGATCGGCCTCGTGAATCGGGTCGTCCCGGCGGCGGCCTTGATGGACGAGGCGCGCACCCTGGCCGCTGAGCTCGCCGGTCATGCGCCCATCGCGATGCGCTACATCATCGAGGCGATCAACAAAGGGCTGGAGATGCCCTTCGCCGAAGCCGCCATCTTCGAGGCCACGCTCTTCGGTCTCCTCGCCTCCACCGAGGACATGCGTGAAGGTACACAGGCGTTTCTCGACAAGCGCAAGGCGGAGTTCAGGGGTAAATGATCTGGGGTTGCAGGATTGAGATGATAGAGCTGCAGCCGTCACGGGATGCGCGCGGATTTCGTTTCGCGGTCGTGGTCGCGAGATTCAACGATTTCGTCACGGTCCGGCTGCGCAAGGCGGCCGTGGACGCCCTGACGGGGGCGGGCGTCCTCGACGATGACATCACGGTCGTTCCGGTGCCGGGATCGTTCGAGATCGCGCTCGCTGCCCGCAAGGCTGCGGAAACCGGTCGGTTCGACGCCGTCATCTGCCTGGGGTGTCTCATTCGGGGCGCGACACCGCATTTCGAGTACATCGCCTCCGCGACCGCCCACGGCATCACCTCCGCCTCGGCCGCGACCGGGGTGCCCATGACCTTCGGCGTGTTGACGACCAATTCAGTCGAGGAGGCGCTGGAGCGCGCGGGCGCCGGGGCGTCGAACAAGGGCCACGAGGCTGCCGTCGCCGCGATCGAGCTGGTCACAGTGCTCCGGCGGCTCGCGCATCCCGAGTCAAAGGGTGTTCGCGTGTGACGGACCGCGAGCTCATCGCGGAACGCCGGCGCGGACGCGAAGCGGCGCTGCAGATCCTCTATCAGTGGGAAGTTGGGCGAATCGACATCGACAAGGTCATCGGTGGCTTTCCTCAGTTCCAGCGCGCCCGAACCTCGGACGCGGCGCTCGCCTTCGCCGGCGAGCTCGCGCGTGGCACGGTGGAATCGCTGGAGACGATTGATCCGGTGATCACGGCGCATGCCGCCAATTGGCGGTTCGATCGCCTCGCGGTCATCGACCGCCTGATCCTGCGGCTGGCCACCTACGAACTGCAGCGCCGGATCACGCCGCCCGGCATCATCATCGACGAGGCCATCGAGCTGGCGAAGCGGTTCGGTGGCGGCGACTCGGCGCGATTCGTCAACGGCGTGCTGGACGCCATCCACAGGCACCTGCAGCAGATTGACATGTCCGGGCCGGAGACTTGAGGCGACCAACCTGTGACCCACGAGGACACTCCCGGGACCGTTCACCTCTCCGATCAGCTGCTCCAGCGACACGAGAATCTGCGCGCGCTGGCGC
>JACPPN010000357.1 GCA_016190995.1 Acidobacteriota bacterium
TATGGGCAGGATCAGATTGAATTTTCGTCGCACATCCAGGCAATTGTTGGGTTGCGCTACGACCGGTTTCGCCTGAGCTTCCGCAACAATCGAACCGCCAGGGACTTCAAGGGAGACGAAGATCTCGTGTCGCCGCGCGCCGGATTGGTGTACAGGCCGGTCGAGCCCGTATCCCTCTATGGCAGCTACACGCTCGCGTATCTCCTACGAGCCGGTGACCAGCTCGCGTCGCTCACACCCAGCAACGAGGCGCTCGATCCGGAACGGTTCAACAACTATGAAGTCGGCGCCAAGTGGGATGTTCGCCCCGCTCTGTCTTTCACCGCTGCTGTCTATCGGCTGGACCGCACCAATGTCGCCGTTCCAGACCCCACCGACCCGAGCCGGTCGCTGCTCTTGACCGGTCAGCGGACGAAGGGCGTGGAGTTGGCATTGGCGGGCACCGTTGTCCCTGGATGGAGCGTGATCGGCGGCTATGCGTACCAGGACGGCAAGGTTGTCCGGACGCAGTCCGCGAGTGCGGTCGCCGGCGCGTCCCTGGCACAGCTTCCCAAACATGCGCTATCGCTGTGGAACAGGTATGACTTGACTTCGAGGTGGGGCGTCGGACTCGGCGTGATACGCCGGGGTCGCATGTTTCCCGCGACCGACAATACAGTCACGTTGCCGGGCTTCACGCGTATTGACGCGGCGCTGTTCGTCACGCCGACCAGACAGCTGCGCGTGCAGGCAAACGTCGAGAATCTCTTCGACGAACGCTATTTCACGTCATCGAACGGCAACCAGAACATTCTGCCCGGCTCGCCGCGCGCGCTTCGGGTGATCCTGACAACACGTTTCTGAACTGACACGGTAACGAAACTTCGCCTCAAACCGCCGAGCAAGGGCCGGGGGGCGGAGCGACGAAGCTTCGATACTGGGGACGCGGAACCGTTTCGTCGGGACTCACGGCTCCGTGCTGGCGATCTTCTTCGCCGGTTCGGTGACCGGCGGCAGCTTTCGGGCCGCCAGCAGCTTGTTGAGCGGCGCGAGGTCGGCCTTGGCGGCCTGATCCAACCGCCCGAGATGCTCCGCCAGTTCGGCCGACAGCTCCTTGAAGACCTGGTAGGCGCCGTCGGTCGGCCGCGCGTCGCCGGTCGTGACGCTCCGCCCGAGCGCGGCAATCCGGTTGTTCAGCTTGATGGGAAAGTTCAGCGGATCCTGGCTGCTCTGATTGCGGACCTGGTAGATCTCCTCTTCTACCGCGCTCAGTTTTTTCGTGAACGCGTCGGCCGCCGCCGCCAGCTTCGCGTTCGCGCCGTTCTTGGGACTTCTGGCCTTCTCGAGCCGCTCGACCACCTGTTTCTTGAGCTCGCGGATCCGGATGACCGCCTCGTTCGCCTCGCTCGTTTTCCCCCTGATCTCCATCGCAAGGTCGAACTGGGTCTTGAGGTCGGCCACCGTGACCCCTTTGAGGCGCGGGTCCATCTTCACCGCGAAGCGCTCCGTCGCCGTCTGGCCGAGCGCCGTCAGGCGCACCTGATAGGGGCCCGGCACGGCGACCGGCCCGACCTCGACGCGCGCGCTCCATAGAATCATGCCGGGGAATGTCGTCGCGCCGGCGTACCGCAGGTTCCAGTCGAAGCGGTTCAACCCGGCTTGCGTCGTCGGTGGCGGCGGCACCTGCGGCCCGAAGGACGAAGGCTCTTCGCGCCGTTTCTTCTCGTCCTCCGGCGTTCCCGTGTAGGTCTGAATCACCACGCCGGCCGCGTCGAGGATCTCGACGACGACCTTGTCGGCGGGCTGTTTCAAGTGATAGTAGATGGGCGCATTGTTGACCGAGCGGTGTGCGTCACGCGGCCGGAACAAATGAAGCGCGGACGTCGGCACCGCCGGCGTGAGCTGGCGGATCGGATCGATGTCGTCGAGCACCCACGCCGACCGGCCGTGCGTGCCGATGACCACGTCGTTCTCCTCCACCACGATATCCGACACCTGCGTGTCCGGCAGGTTCAGCGACAGCGATTGCCAGCGCGCGCCGTCGTCGAACGACACGTATATTCCGTGCTCCGTCCCCGCATACAGCAGCCCCGCCCGCTTGGGGTCCTCCCGCACGGCATGCGCGTAATCGTCCGCTCGAATGCCGCTGACGATCTTCGTCCACGTCTGCCCGTAGTCATCGGTCCGGTAGACATAGGGCGCCCGATCGTCCAGCAGATACCGCTTCGCCGCGACGTACGCCGTTCCCGCTTTGTGAGGCGACGCCTCGATAATGCTCACCCGCGCGAACTCCGGCAGGTCCTTCGGCGTGATGTTCGTCCAGTTCTTCCCGCCGTCTCGCGTGATGTAGAGCACGCCGTCGTCCGACCCCGTCCAGATCGTGTTCGCGTCGTGCTTCGACGGCGCGATCGCGAAGATCGTCCCGAAGACCTCCGGGCCGTTCTCGTCATGCGTGATCGGCCCGCCAGAGTGGTCGAGCGTCTTCGGGTCGGCGCGGGTCAGGTCCGGGCTGATCTTCTCCCAGCCCTGGCCGTCACTGGTCGTCTTCCAAAGGTGCTGCGATGAGATGTACAGGACGTTCGCGTCATGCGGAGAGAAGACGATCGGGTACGTCCACTGCCAGCGCTCCCTCAGGTCTTTGGACGGCTCCCCGGAGAAGAAGCGCGGGTACGGCTGGATGTCGCGTACCTGTCCGTTGCTGCGGTCGTATCGCGTGATGAGCGCCCCCTGGCTGCCAGCGTAGAACAACGTGGGCGTCTTTGGATGCGGCGCAATGTACCCACTCTCACCGCCGCCCACCTGGTAGTACCAGTCGCCCAGGCCACCCAAGTCGAATCTCGGCATGCGGAGGCTTGCCCAGTCGGAGCTCGGCACGCAAACGGTCGTGTTGTCCTGCTGCGCGCCACAGACGTGGTAGGGAAACTCCTTCGTCGTGGCCACGTGATAGAGTTGCGCGGTTGGATAGTTCTCGGGGGTCCAGGTCTGCCCTCCGTTGACCGACACCGTCCCGCCGCCGTCATTGCCGTTGATCATCCGCAGCGGGTTCGTCGGGTCGATCCACAGGTCGTGGTTGTCTCCGTGCGGCACCTGAATCTGCGTCGGGAACGTCTTGCCCCCGTCGGTCGACTTGTAGAACCCCGTGTTCAGCGCATAGACCGTTTCCCGGTCCTTCGGGTCCGCGAAAATGTGCGTGTAGTAGAACGCCCGCTGCCGCAGCTTCCGCTCCTCGTTCACCCGCGTCCACGTTGCCCCCGCATCGTCCGACCGATACACTCCGCCCGCCTCCGCCTCCACCAGCGCGTACACCCGCTCGGAATCCGCGGCCGACACGGTCACCCCAATGCGTCCGATCACGCCCGCGGGCAGCCCGGGATTGCGTGTGATCTCGGTCCACGTCGTCCCGCCATCGGACGATTTGAACAGCCCGCTGCCCGGCCCACCGCTCGACATCTGCCACGACACCCGATAGGCCTCCCAGAGCGCCGCGTAAATCACCCGCGGGTTCCGCCGGTCCACCGCCACATCAATCGCTCCCGTCTTCGCATCCCGGAACAGCACCTTTTCCCACGTCTTCCCCCCGTCCCGCGTCCGGAACACCCCCCGCTCGGCCTGCGGCGCCGGCGGATGCCCAAACGCCGCCACATAGACCACATCTGGATTGGTCGGATCGATTCGGATCTTCGCAATCGCATGCGTCTCCCGCAGCCCGACGTTCGTCCACGTCTGCCCGCCGTCGGTCGACTTGTAAACCCCGTCGCCCTGCATGATGTTGCCCCGCAGGCAGGTCTCTCCCATCCCCACGTAGACGACGTCGGGGTTGGTCTCGGCCACCGCTACCGCCCCCACTGAGGAGCTCCGCAGCTGGCCGTCGGTCACGGGCCGCCACGTATTGCCTCCATCGGTCGTCTTCCACAGCCCTCCCCCCACCGCCCCGAGGTAGTACTCCAGCGGGCGCGCGGCGCTGCCCGCTACCGCGATCGACCGGCCCCCTCGGTTCGGCCCGATGCTCCGCCACTTGAGCGCCTTGAAGAGACTCGCGTCATAGACACCTGACTGAGCCAGGGGCACCGAGGCGTGCCAGCCCCACAGCAGGGTCACCACGATGGGCACACACGCCCACCGAAGCATGTTTCGACACATCTTTGGCTGCATGTCGTTACCTCCACAGGCGTGCAGGGCGTATGAACGACCAGTTTCCGGGAAGAATTCAGCGGGCCGACGTCGTATCCGCCGATAGCCTAACCGGCGCGATGGACGCTCTGAAAGTAACAAATCGCCTTCGCGTGCAGACTGTTCCACGAGAAACGGGAGGTAGGGGGGTGTGCCGGCGACCAAGTGGCCCAGCAAGCGTCGCGATCGGCTACGCCCTGCGCCCGAAGCGCTCGCAGTCGACGAGGGTTGCGGCTGCTTTGACGTGTCGCAATGCGCCGGCACGTTGCCGGTCAATCGCGTCCACTGAAAGCCACGCTAGTCACGATTCTGGCGCGGCAGGCAACTTCCTGAGCAGTCGCCACAGCCACCTGTGCACCTTGTGGTAGCCCGTCGGATGAGCGAACATGAGGATGCACTGTTCCGACACGACATCCATGCCGAGCTCGCGGCAGACCTTCAGCGCTTCTGGCGATTCGGCGCCTTGTTGCAACCATACGTGGTGGATGCCGGCCGCCGCAGCATCCCGGACGACACTGACTGCTGCTCCAGGCGGAACAATGACGAGCGCCGCATCCACTATCTCGGGCAGATCCGCAAATCGCGAATAGCACTGCACACCGTCGATGGTGTGCGCGGATGGGTGAATGGGATAGACACGATAGCCCTTCGTTCGGAGCTCGCGGAGCGCGAGGTTGCCGAACTTCTTACTCGATCGTGAGGCGCCAACCAGCGCGAGGGACCGCTCCGCCAGAAAACCTTCGAGGGCAGTGCCAGAGGTCATAACCCCTCCGTGTCGACGGGATGTCGTCGAGATCGCCGCCTTTCCGCGAGCGGCGGCGACCTTCTGGAACGCAAGCGGCCGCCCCCCGCCGGCTGCCCTGCAGCCCAGCGAGTTCTTTCCTTCGCTCCCCGACGGCTCGATCAACCGACGAAGAATCGCGCCGACGTACGGCCGAACTGTAGCTAGCACATCCGGTGCCGGCGGTCGGTGGGATCGCCCGGAGAGTACGTAATGGCTACAGGGCGCGTTTTTCGCTAGTCTGATTCACCGTGTCGCGGCGCTGCTCGAATCTCAGGTACCTCTACCGGGACGTGGGGCGTGGCGTCGGCCATGTCGGGGCGCAACCATGGCACACTAGGCGCACAGCGGCGGGCTCTCGTGATTGCGTGGCCGGCACAAAAGGTGGCCAGGAGAGCTATTTCAGCACGACACCCGGGGCTTGAACCGTTGCCGGTTCGGCCGCAGGTTCGGCGTAGCCCTCCACCTCGTAGCCGCCGCGGTACTCCTTGTCGTCCGGTCGCTTGATCTGCGAATGCGCGAGGATGTGGTCGCGACGCAGCCCGCGGAAGTCCTCGAGCGACGTCCAGCCCTTGTCCGCGTGACGCTCGAGGAATGCCCGCATGCTATCGATGAGACCCCGAATGATGTTCGGGCCAATCGCGTGATCGAGCATGGCGGCGGTGCAGACCTGCACGGTGCCGCATCCGAGCAGGAAATAGTTGAGGGCGTGCGCGAATTCACCGATGCCGCCGATGCCCGAGAAGCTCTTGGCCGGAAACGCCTGCGTCATCTGCGCCATCTTCGCGAGCGACAGCGGCAGAATCGCCGGTCCACCTAGCCCGCCGTACGAGACGTACCCTTCCACGTTCATCTCGAAGTCGAGCGTCACCGGGTCGATCAGCGGAAGCGAGGGAAAGGTGTTCGACGACACCACCGCGTCGGCGCCGCCCGCAAACGCCGCGCGCGCCTCAACCACGATGTCCGTCGTCGACGGCGTGAGCTTCGCCCACACGGGCGCCTTCGCGACCTCTTTGACGGCCTGCGTCACGACGGTGATGAGGTGCTCGTTCTTCCCGACGTTCGAGCCCATGTCGTCGCGATCCATGTGCGGGCACGACAGGTTCAGCTCGAACGCGTCGGCGCCGGCCTCCTGGCATGCCGTGGCCAGCGTCTGCCAGTGCCTGAGCTCACGGTCGCTGCCCGAGCCCGCCATGATCGACGCAACCAGGATCTTGCTCGGGTATCCGCGCTTGATGCGCTCGATGCGCGGCACCCACCAGTCGAGCGTCTTGTCCGAAATGAGCTCCCAGTTCCACGACGAGTGCAGCGCCGTGCCGGGCCGCTTTTGCATCGAGAGGTGATAAGACTCAGGCGTCGCGCGGATGAACTTCGTGCGTGGTCCCTTGACGTTGATGACCGGATGCAAGCCGATCGTCTTCGTCACGACGCCGCCCCACCCGAACTCGTACGCGCGCATGATGTTCGTATCCGACTCAGTCGGCGGCGCCGACGACAGCATGAACGGGTTCTCGAACCTGAGTCCCGTGAAGACGACGGACAGATCGACGCTCATGATGGCTCCTCCCCGAGGCGGCTCGAAGACGTCGTGACGTGACGCGGCGGGAATTTTCTACTATACAGCATCGGCGTCAACGAGACCGGGGGGTTACGGCGTCCGCGTTTGCCGGGCCGAATTCCGAAGCGGGCAGCGACAGCAAGAGCTCTGCGACATGGTCGGGTGGTTCGAGCGAGCGCAGCTCCACGGCCAGGCGGCTATCTGGGCAGGGCCCTCCGTCGCGATTGAGCCAGGCGGCGGCGCGCACGCCTGCGCGAAGAGCACCCACGATGTCGGTATCCCAGCTGTCTCCCAGCATCACTGATTCCTCCGGCTTGCATCCCAGGCGTTTCACCGCGATCGCGAAGATGGCTGGGTCCGGCTTGGTGACGCCCGCCTCCTCGGATGCGACCAGCACATCGACGAGCGATCCCATTCCACACGCTTCGAGCTTGCTGGTCTGTTCAGCGACGAGATTGTTCGTCACGATCCCCACGCGCGCCGCGGGCCGCAACCGCTCGAGCAGCGCGATGGCGCCTGGTGTCGGTCGTCGGCTGCGGAGATAGGTCTCCCGGTAAAGGGAGGCGGCCGACGCGACGATCTCCGCGCTTGGCGGTGCGCCCGCCGCCGCGAAAAGGCGCCTGAAGCGCTCGAGTCGCGCCTCGTCGATACTCCATCGCCCATCGAGCACCCCACGATGCAGCTCCTCGAGCACCACTCGGTGCTGCCGTTCCAGTCGTTCAACGCCAGATTTCTGCAGGCAGCCATGGCCACGCCACACGGCTTCGAGCGCCCGGCGGGAACAGTAGCGGTGATCGAAAAGGGTATCGTCTAGATCGACGAGCACGGCCTTGGTTGAACGATGTCGCTCGAGGGAGAAGCTATCAGTCATGTTCCAGGGCGAATGTGTCAGATTGTGGATCGCGGTGTAGACGCGCGTTATCCGCTTCGCTGCGACCAGGTGGGCCCGGTACGATCGGGCACGTCGAGCGCGTGGAAGACGCCGAGCGGCTGCGACGAGTCGACGAGGACGCGACGCTCTTGCTTCAGGTGTTCGATCTCCTCGTTGAAATCCTCCTGGTGCTGCTCGTACACGACCATCTCGCTCCAGTACTCGATGACGAGGTACTTCGCCGGCTGAGTGAGGTCCTGCAGAAACGAGCTCCCGAGGTACGAACGGCTCCGGCGGCTGAGCGAGGTCCACTCGCCGTCCGCGCCGTAGAATCGACGGAACGCTTCCTCATGGCCCGCCTTGACATCGAACTGCCAGACAACCGCGATCACCGGTCCCTCATTCCGCGCACTCGCCACTCTTGCGCCTGCACGTTCCCATTGTATCCGCCGGTGGCCGCCGGTCGTGCCACGAGGCGGCGCCAGCCGTGCTTGCCCGGCTCAAATGTGTCCGAATATGTCAACCTTGCTGCGGCCTTCGCCCTGTTTCGGCGGGCTCGGAGTCGACCCTGAGGGTTGAGCCGCTTAGAGGCCGCCCTGAGCTCATCGAAGGGCACAACCGGACCCCCAACGCGGCCGGCCGCTTTGGGGTGGAAGCCCGGCTTGGGAGAAATCCTGCGCAACGGCCGGCAAGTCAAGGCGAAAATGCCGGATCCCGCATTGCGGTCATCGCTGAACCTCCGCTAAACTTAAGCTGAACAGAAATGTCAAGTGCCGGAACCGTGGTCATTGGGCCTGCCGAGACACTCCCTCAACTGCGGGCGCGGCTCGACGAGCGGCCAGACACCGCCGCCTTCTCGGACGCCGAGATTCCGGAGGCCCTCCAGGTGATCGCGGAGCAGAGACCGTCGCTCGTGTGTCTCGATAGATTGTTCGCGGCAACCACGCGCGGGATGGCGTTCGTGAAACGCCTCAGCGCTGACGTGTCGGGCGATTTCGAAATCCGCGTGGTCGCGCACGACGACGACTATTCGCGCATCGTGCGGCCCTCACGTGGATCGGCGGGTCAGGCGCCGTCTCCTGACCCCCTGGCCCCGGAGCTTGATCCGTCAGCCGCCGCGCCCGACACGAAGCCGCTCGACCGCACGGGCACGCGTGCGGCGCCACGCTACAAGATTCGCGAAGGTGTCGAGGTGCAGGTTGACGGGAATCCGGTCACGCTGGTGAACCTGTCGACGACCGGTGCCCAAATCGTCTCCCCGACGATCCTCAGGCCGAACCAGATCATTCGCGTCACGGTCGCGTACGCGCGCGAGGTCATCCGGTTCAGCGCGTCGATCGCGTGGGCCTCGATGGAGATGTCGAAAGTACCCGGCAAGCCCCAGTACCGCGCCGGCGTCGAGTTCAATCACGGCGACTTCGACGCGATCCAGGAATTCTGCGAGCGCTACCACGAGTAGCGCGTCTAACTCTTCCCTCGCCCGTTTTCGATCGCGAGCGGCAACCAGCGTGCCAGCACCGACTCGGGACGAATGATGGTCTCGTCGCGATCGGATCCGGTGGAGATGATGGCGATGGGGACGCCACTCACCTCCTCGAGCCGCTCGATGTACCGCTGCGCCTCGCGCGGCAGGTCGCCGAACTGCCTGGCGCCACGCGTGGGCCGTGACCAGCCCGGGACCGACTCGTAGGCCGGCTCGCAGGCGGCGAGCTGCGCAAGGTCGGCCGGGAATTCCGTCAGCGTCTGTTCCGCCGACCGGTAGGCGGTGCAGATCGACACCCGCTCGAGACCGTCGAGGACATCGAGCTTTGTCAGCGCGATCGCGTCGAGACCGTTGAGGCGCGCCGCGTACCTGACCGCGACCGCGTCATACCAGCCGCAACGCCGTGGCCGTCCCGTCACGGCGCCGTACTCCTGCCCGCCATCGCGCAATCGCTTGCCCATCTCATCGGCGAGCTCGGTCGGAAGCGGCCCCTCCCCGACGCGCGTGGTGTACGCCTTCGCCACGCCGAGGACACCGTCGATGGCGCGCGGCCCGATTCCCAACCCCGTGCAGACGCCGCCAATCGTCGCGTTCGACGACGTGACGTACGGATACGTGCCGTGATCGATGTCGAGCAGCGTCCCCTGCGCACCTTCAAACAGCACTGATCTGCCCGCACGGCGAGCCCGATCGAGATAGAGCGAGACGTCGGCGACCCAGGGCTTCAGCCGATCCCATGCGCCGCACACCTGGTCGAACACGGACCGCCAGTCGACGCCGGATCCGCCGATCAGCCGATTGCGGCTCTCCACGTTCTCCCGGATGGCGTTCGCCAGCGGCCCGTCATCGGACCGGTTCGCGAGATCGCCGACTCGGACGCCCCGGCGCCCGATCTTGTCTTCATACGCGGGCCCGATGCCCCGCGAGGTCGTGCCAATCTTCCGCTCACCGCGTCGCGCCTCGCTCAGCACGTCGAGCTCGCGATGGTACGGGAGAATCAGATGGGCCTTGTCGCTGACGGCCAGGCGACCGTCCACCGCCACACCCAGGCGCGCAAGCTCGTCGACTTCAGCAAAAAGCGCCTGCGGATCAACGACCACACCGTTGCCGACGACGCACGAGATGCCCGGATGCAGAATGCCGGACGGGATCAGACGAAGGATGAATTTCCGTCCGCGCGTGTAGACGGTATGGCCCGCATTGTGGCCACCCTGGTAGCGCGCGACAATCGAGAAGCTCGGCGCCAGCAAGTCGACGATCTTCCCCTTGCCCTCGTCGCCCCACTGCGCGCCCAGCACGGCAATGTTCATAGTGTCGCCAGCGATACGGAAGTGGGATTGATTCGATGTAGGATCGCGATCGACCCCGGCCTGGCTGAATTCTACATCCGAAGCCCATGATCGCACTTGATGGATCCTCTCTCACGCTCGAGCAGATCGCCGCTATCGCGGACGACCTCGTTCCCGTGGGGCTTCACGCTGACGCGATCGGGCGCGTCGAGGCCGCACGAGCGGTCGTCGACGGCAAGCTTGCCGACGAGGCGCCGGTGTACGGCGTGAATACCGGCTTCGGCTCCCTTGCCGAAGTCCGTATCCCTCGCGAATCGCTGCTCAGGCTGCAGGTGAACCTGCTCCGCAGTCACGCCGCCGGGGTCGGCGACCCACTACCCGTCCGCGCCGTCCGGGCCACGATCGCGCTCAGGGCCAACGTGCTCGCCAAGGGCTATTCGGGCATTCGGCTCGAAACACTCACCGCGCTTGTCGAGCTTCTGAATCGGCGCATCCACCCGATTGTGCCAAGCCGCGGATCGGTAGGAGCGAGCGGCGATCTCGCGCCCCTGGCGCATCTGGCGCTCGTCCTGATTGGTGAAGGGGACGCGATTGTCGGGATGGACGAGACGGCCGGTGCTCGTCTGCCGGGACGCGAAGCGCTCGCAAAGGTCAAGCTGTCGCCCGTGACCCTTCAACCGAAGGAAGGGCTCGCGCTCATCAACGGAACCCAGGCGTCGACGGCGGTGCTGGCCCTTGCGCTCATCGGCGCCGAGCGCCTCGTGAAGGCTGCCGACATCGCCGCGGCGCTGTCGATTGACGCCCTGCGCGGCTCCGCGCATCCCTTCGAGGCGCGCGTGCACGAACCGCGGCCGTTTGCCGGCCAGCAACAGGCGGCGCGCAACATCAGGTCCCTGCTGCAAGGCAGCGCGATCAACCGGTCGCACGAACACTGCGGCCGCGTGCAGGATGCCTACTCGATGCGCTGTGCGGCCCAGGTGCACGGGGCCGCGCGCGACGCGCTCGGTTTCGCCCGGCGCACCGTGGAAATCGAGGCCAATGCTGCGACCGATAACCCGATGGTCTTCCCGGACACCGGCGAGGTCATCTCGGGCGGCAATTTCCACGGGGCCCCGGTGGGCATCGCCGCCGACCTGACGGCCATTGCGCTGGCGCAGCTCGCGACGATCAGCGAGCGCCGCACCGAACGGCTGGTCAACCCGTCCCTCAGCGGCCTGCCCGCCTTCCTGACAGCGGACAGCGGTCTTCGATCGGGCTTGATGCTGGCCCAGGTGACCGCCGCCGCGCTCGCGTCCGAGATGAAATCGCTCGCGTGCCCCGCGAGCGTTGACACGATCCCGACCTCCGCGAACAAGGAGGATCACGTCAGCATGAGCATGAGCGCCGCCCTGAAGGCACAGTGTGCGCTGGAGCTCGCGGACCGTGTCCTCGCCATCGAGATACTCTGCGCGTGCCAGGCCATCGACTTCCTCGCCCCGCTCGAGAGCTCCGGCGCCCTGATGCGCGTTCACGCGCGCGTGCGAGATGTCGTGCCCCGGCTCGTCGAGGATCGTCCGCCGGCGCCGGATATCGAGCGCATCGCAGCGCTGATCGAATCCGGCGATCTGCAGAGCACATGCGCTGCAGAAGTCAAGTGAGAAATTTTTCAGTTTCAATTTGACAAGCTGCGGCGGCCTTTCTACCTTCACATCTCCAGCACAAGCCCCGATCACCCCGATGCACCCCACGCAAGCCGTTGCCCGCCCCAGCCGCCAGGTTCGCGCGCCACGTGGCAACGAGCTCACGTGCAAGGGCTGGCCGCAGGAAGCCGCGCTGCGGATGCTGATGAACAATCTGGATCCGGACGTCGCGGAGCGACCCGACGATTTGATCGTGTACGGCGGGACCGGCAAGGCGGCGCGCAATTGGGAATGCTTCGATGCGATCGTCGCATCGCTCCGCTCGCTCGAGCGCGATGAAACCCTGCTCGTGCAGTCGGGCAAGCCCGTGGGAATCTTCCACACGCATCCGGGCGCCCCTCGGGTCCTGATTTCGAACGCCATGCTCGTGCCCGCGTGGGCCACCTGGGAGACCTTCCGCGACCTCGAGGAGCGCGGCCTGACGATGTACGGCCAGATGACGGCTGGAAGCTGGATCTACATCGGATCCCAGGGCATCTTGCAAGGTACCTACGAGACGCTCGCGTCGCTGGCCCGCCGCTGGTTCGGCGGCAGTCTGTCGGGACGGCTGGTGGTCACGGCCGGCCTGGGCGGAATGGGGGGAGCGCAGCCCCTGGCGGTGACAATGAATGGCGGCGCGGCGCTGGTCGTCGAAGTCGATCCGGCTCGAATCGAGCGACGCCTGTCGACGCGATATGTCGATGAAGCGACCGATGACCTCGACGCGGCACTGTCGAACGTGAACAGGTGGACGCGGCAGCGGGTCGCGCGGTCGATCGCCGTGCGCGCGAACGCGGCGGATGTGATTCCCGAGCTCGTGGCTCGCGGCGTTACCCCCGACGTCCTGACGGATCAAACCTCGGCGCACGACGCGCTGAACGGCTACGTCCCCAACGGGATGCCGCTCGCCGAGGCGCTCGCGTTGCGCCATCGTGACCCCGACGACTACATCCGCCGGGCCATGGACGCGATGGCAGGGCACGTCCGCGCGATGCTCGAACTGAAGCGACGCGGGGCTGTGACGTTCGACTACGGCAATAACATTCGCGCGCAGGCAGCCAAGTCGGGCGTCGCCGACGCGTTCGAGATTCCCGGCTTCGTCCCCGAGTACATCCGGCCTCTGTTTTGCGAAGGCAAGGGACCGTTTCGCTGGGCCGCGCTGTCGGGCGATCCGGAGGACATCCGCCGCACGGACCGGCTGGCGCTCGACATGTTCCGCGACGACGAAGGGCTGTGCCAGTGGATTCGGCTCGCCGGGGAGCGCGTCGCGTTTCAGGGGCTGCCGGCGCGCATCTTCTGGCTCGGCTACGGCGAGCGCGCTCGTTTCGGTCTCGCGGTGAATGAGCTCGTCCGGCTCGGAGAACTCAAGGCGCCGATCGTCATCGGACGCGATCACCTGGATACGGGGTCGGTCGCGTCGCCGACCCGCGAGACCGAGGGCATGCGTGACGGCAGCGACGCCATCGCCGACTGGCCGATTCTCAACGCGCTGCTCAACACGTCAGCGGGGGCGACGTGGGTTTCGGTCCATCATGGAGGCGGCGTCGGCATCGGATACTCGATTCACGCCGGGATGGTCATCGTCGCGGACGGATCGCGCGAGGCCGACGAGAAGCTGCAGCGCGTCCTCACGTGCGATCCCGGAATCGGCGTCGCCCGGCACGCAGACGCCGGGTACCCCGAGGCCATCGCGACAGCGGAGGCTCGCGACATCCGCATTCCGATGCGGGCTCACCCATGATTCCGGAACGTCCAGCACTCGAACGCCGCGTACTCGCCGCGATTGAGGCGACCCCGCCGCGTATCCCGGTGTTGCTCGGCGGCTGCGGCTCCGGCCGCACGTCCGGGCTCCTGCGCCTCCGCGACCGTATCGGGCGGACGAGCTGCCAGTACATCGACCTCGAGCGGATTGCCACGACCCCTGAGCGATTCCTGAACGCCATTCTCGACGCGTCGCCCTTCTCTCACGACAACCAAGCGCTTCCAGCGTCCGCGACCGCCCGCGATGCGTTCGATCGTGCCTTGGGCTTCTTTCATTCGACGCGCGCCGGGGGAGGCGCCGCTGCCACCTTCCTGCTCGATGAAATGCTGGAGCTGCGCACATTCGAGAGCTTTCCAGGACTCCGCACGGTCCTGCGTGACCTGCTCGCGGCGCTCCCCGGCAGCAGCAATCGCTTCGTCCTGACGAGCCGCTACGTCACGCGCGCACACCGGCTGCTGCGCGACGCATCGCCGCAGTTCGAAGTGATTCACGTGCCACCACTCGGCGCTCCGGAAGTGCGGACGATCTTGACGACGGCCCGCACGAGCACCAATGAGGGGGACCGCGACGATCTCGCAAGGGCGGTCCACACGCTCGCTGACGGCCGGCCCGACTACGTACGCGCGATCGTCGACATGATGGCGGACGTGCAGGGCCCGGGCGGCAGCGACCCGATTAGCGCACTGTCGGCTCTGATGGGACCGGGTGGGACGCTCGCGGCGGCCTGCCGGTTCCGCTACGAGTTACGGCTGCATCGGGCGCGCGGCTACGGCGCGCTGAAGGCCATTCTCGACGTCCTCGCCGACGCGGAGCCGCTGACACTGACGGAGATCGCACAGCGCCTGCGCCGGACGCCGGGCTCGACCAAGGACTACCTCTCGTGGCTGGAGGATGTCGATCTCGTGAGCGTGCGGCAGAAGCGTTACAGCTTCACCGATCCGCTCCTGCGCCTCTGGGTGCGGCTGCACTGCAGGCCGGTGCCGGTGTCCGACGAAGATCTCGCGCGGGAGATTCATGCCTACGCGCTGGCGCGCTTGCCGCAGCAGGAGCCGGAAATGGCGCTGGCAGGCGTCAGCCGTCCGGATGAAGGGCCGGCCGCAGAGCAGAAGCCGTGGGGCATCATCGAGATCGACTGATGGCTGGTTTCCGGCCTTAGTTAGGTTGCCGGAGGGGTCACTCGCCGTCTGCTCCGCGCCGATCCTTCGCATCCTCGCGTTTCAATCGATCGAGCGCCCGGTGCGCGGCGTTCTGCTCCGCTTCCTTCTTGCTTCGTCCTTCCGCGTGTGCAATTGGGCGGTGGTCCACCCAGACCTCGACCGCGAAGAGCTTCCGGTGATCGGGACCGGTTTCGGCGACCAGCCGATAATCGGGTAACGACTTGTCCTGGGACTGCAGCCATTCCTGCAACCCCGATTTCGAATCGACCGTCACGGTGACGCCGCCCGTCCGGTGGACCTCCTCGATGAAGTCGCGGAGCTCGCGCGCGATGAAGCCGCGCGCCGCGTCCAGACCGCCGTCGAGATAGATCGCCGCGATGAGCGCCTCGTAGGTGTCTGCGATGAGCGCCTGCTTGCGCCGCCCGCCGCTCTTCTCCTCGCCGCGGCCGAGCAGCATGTGCTCGCCCAGTTCGAGCGCTTCGGCCAGACGCGCCAGCGACTGCATCGACACGAGCGAGGCTTTGAGCTTCGATTTCTGCCCTTCGTCGAACAGTGGAAAGTCACGGAACAGCAGATCGGCGACAACGAACCCCAGCACGGCGTCTCCGAGAAACTCGAGGGACTCGTTGTCGGTGACGCCGCCGCTCGCGTCCTCGTGCGCGCGCGAGCGGTGCGTCAGGGCGTGCTCGAGCAGCCCGCGATCGCGGAACCGGTATCCGATCCGCTTCTGCAGATCGTCGAACTCGTCCCGCAGCCGCACCACCTTTCCGGAGCACACGTCCTCCCGGTACGACTCGATGAGCCGCTTCGCGGCGTCAGCCTCGCCGGCGCGCACGGAAATCCGCACCTCGCCGAGACCGTCGATGGTTAAAGGAAACACGGAATGCGGCACATCGGACGAGACGAGCGACTGGATGCCGTGCGCCTCGAGCAGGCCCCGCACGATGCTCGCCTCGATGTCGGAGTGCGTGCGGAAGATGACCGCGAGTTCGGTCATGGTTGGCGACCTACCGTCCTATCCCCACGGCTGCCATGGCTTCGGCCTCCACCGGGGCAATAGCCTCAAGATCCTCGATCTTCAACAGGATCATCGTCATGTCGTCGTGCTGGTCGGCGGCGCCGACGAATGCCTTCACCTCGCGCAGGATGCGTTCGCGAAGCTCTTCGGACGACAGGTGGCGGTGCTCTTCGATCAGCCGGCTCAGCCTGGATTCGCCGAACAGATCGGACTGCTCGTTCATGGCCTCCGAGATGCCGTCGGTGAAGAACACGAAGACGTCGCCCGTCGAGATGGGGAGCGAGCACTCCTCGAGGAGCTGTTCGAACTTCGCCTCGATCCCTTCCAGCCGCAGGCCCAGCACGAGACCGTCCGGCGCCAGCACTTCCGCGCACGGCGCTCCCGGCCTGGCCGCCGGCAGGTAGATGAGCGGTGTGTGTCCGGCGCGCGCGTACACCAGCGTCCGGCGTCCGAGATCCAGCACCGCGTACGTCATCGTGATGAAGCTGCGGCTGTCGAGATTGTCCGAAATGATCCGATTCACTTCGATGAGCAGACGCTTAGGCGACTGATAGATCTGGGACAGCGACAGGACCAGCCCTTTGAGCTCCGCCATGTAGAACGCCGCGGACGTCCCTTTGCCCGAGACGTCTGCGATCAGGATGCCGAGACGATCGTCGGCGAGCTGGAAAAAGTCGTAGTAATCGCCGCCCACCTCACGCGCGGGTACGCACAGCGCGGTCACGGCAATGCCGCGCATCGTGAGCGCCCCGCGCGGGAGGAGCGACATCTGGATCTGGCGGGCGATGCGCAGCTCCTCTTCGAGCCGCTTCTTCTCGGCGGCTTCCTGCAGCAGATCCTCGATGCTGCCCGTCATCGAGTTGAACGACTCGGCCAGCTCACCGAGTTGATCGCGCGTCCTGACGTTGATGCGATGAGAGAAATCGCCCTGCCGGACGCGCTCCGTTCCCATGAACAGCTCGTGCACGGATCCGGTGATCGATTTCGCCAGCGCGAAGCCCATGACGAGCGCCACGAACTCGATGATGAGAAACAGCCCCGCAATCACGACAAGTACCAGCAGGAAGAGATCGCCGAGGCTGACATTCCCCAGGCGGGTTTGCGCCGAAGAGATCCGCTCATAGATCTCGCCGAGCCCGACGCGGATGGACACGCTCACGCTGCTGCTCTTCCCCGTGTCCCACTCGGTGTAGTCGAGAAACGCAACCCATCGTTGGAACAGCGCTTTCCAGCCCGTATCGCCAACCTCGGATCTCACCCACCTCGACGCCGCCCGGCGCATGCGCCCTTGAATCGGTCGGACGGTTTCTCCGCCTATTCGAGTGACGCTGATCTTGTCGAGCTTTATGCCGGTCGCCTCTCGAAGCCGGCCGGCCACCGTATCGTCGATTGGCAGATCCACGATGACGGCATACGACGGCCTCTCGCTGCCGGGAAACGCGACGGCGCGAATGACCAGCTCGGTGTCGGTTGGATCGTCTGCCGGCACGTACGCGAGCGTGCCGGCGAATCGACGTTGAGCCGCAAGCCACGCCGGAACGCGCGTGGGTGGCTCCAGATGCCGCCACGGGCCCACGACGATGGGCGGCGCCGGCAGGCTCGGCGAATCGACGTCGTCGGAAGAAGAGGAATCCGCCGCTGTCGTGTCGCCGCTCGGCCGCACACGGACCAGCGCCAGCGACAGGCCCGGATAGCGCTGGGCACCGTTGTTCTGCCGGCGCGCAAGCACCTCGCGCGCCCCCGTCGCGCCCCCGCCCCGCTCGATGTCCGCCGTTGTCGTCTGCGCGATGACCTGCGCTGCGTCGACCAGATCGTCAAACCCGGTCTTGAACAGGTACGAGCTGACGTTGAAGAACATCAGCAGGCCGGCAAGCAGGAAGAATGCGACGATGAGCAGCGCCGGGATGAACCCGATCAGGACATACGACAGAACCAGCTTGCGTCGCACGCGCCAGAGCAACCGTTGTTTGACGAGCAGCAGGATCCTGGCCGCGAAGTACCCGAGCGAGCCCACCAGCGCGAGCGAGGCGGCGGTTCCGACCGCCTGAACCCCCGGCGGCGCCGCGCCGGCCGACTGCAGCAGCGCGACCGCAACTCTAGCGACCGCCGCGATGATCAGCACGCGGCCGGGAAATGTCCGGAGCAGCAGCTGAGGGATCGATTGTCGAGGCCGGAGCGCGGCGGGTGGGCGCGATGGCAGACCCGCTGGCGCCGCACGCGAGGCGAACGACAGTCGGAAGGGAAGCCACTCGCGCAACATCGTGATTTGAAAAGGAAATGATATCAGATGTATCGTGGAGGGCCGTGAGCGTTCGCGTCGGCGAAAGCATTCTCGATCTCATCGGCCACACCCCGCTCCTTCGTCTCACGGCGCTCGAACCGGAACACGGTGGTCAGATTCTCGCCAAGCTCGAATACCTGAATCCAGGCGGCAGCGTGAAGGATCGCGCTGCGCTCGGGCTGGTTCTCGACGCCGAAGCACGGGGCCTGCTGCACGCCGGGTCGGTCATCATCGAACCGACTGCCGGCAACACCGGCATTGGGCTCGCCCTCATCGGCCGGCAGCGCGGCTATCGCGTCATCCTGATCGTACCCGCGAATTTCAGCCGGGAGAAGATGGTCCTGATGCAGGCGCTGGGAGGGGAACTGGTCGTCACGCCTCAGGAATCGGGCATGCGCGGCGCGATCGATGAGGCGCTGCGCCTCGCAACGACCATCCCCGACGCCTTCGTGCCTCAGCAGTTCGAGAACCTCGCCAATCCGCGATTTCACTACGAGACGACGGCGGTCGAATTGTGGCAGCAGACCCACGGACACGTCGATGCGCTCGTTCTCGGAGCAGGCACCGGCGGCACGTTCAGCGGGATCGTTCGCTACTTCCGCGATCGCGGATCGAACGCGCGCGCCGTGCTCGTCGAACCTCGGGGATCAATCTGGGGCGGCGGGCCGCCGGCGCCGCACCGGGTCGAAGGCATCGGGGGCAGCTTCTGGCCTGGCGCGCTGGATCGGTCGCTCATCGACGAGATCGTGACGGTCGACGACGACGATGCGTTCGAGATGGTGCAGGCGCTGGCGCGGGACTGCGGCGTCCTCGCAGGGGGATCGGGAGGTGCGTCGGTCAAGGCCGCGGTAGAGGTCGCGCGTCAGCTCGGTCGCGCCGCGCGCGTGGTGACGATCATCGCCGACAGCGCCGAGCGATACCTGTCCAAAGGCATCTTCGAAGAAGGTCCCGCCGCCTGATCCCGGCTGCCAGGCCCCACTTGCGGACATCGTCCACGCGCTCGGTATTCCGCTGAGGAGCATGACGTGAAACTGCAGCCCGATGCCCGATTTGCCACCGTCTGCATCCACGCAGGCCAGGAGCCGGATCCTGGCACGGGCGCGATCATCACGCCGATCTTTCAAACCGCGACATATGTGCAGGAGGAGCTCGGGAGACACAAAGGCTACGAGTACGCGCGCACGCAGAATCCGACGCGGACCGCGCTCGAGGCCAACCTCGCGGCAATCGAAGGCGGGAAGGCCGCGTTCGCCTTTGCCTCAGGAATGGCCGCGATCGGCGCCATCGCCAGCCTGCTCAGGGCTGGCGATCACATGGTGGTCACCGACAACACGTACGGTGGCACCTTCCGCCTGTTCGACAAGGTGCTGACCCGTTACAGCCTGGACTTCAGCTACGTGGACACCTCGAGGGAGGATTTGATCGAATCCACCATCACGCCGCGGACGCGCATGCTCTTCATCGAGACGCCAACCAATCCCATCCTGCGCCTCACGGACATCGCGCGTGCCGCCGAGATCGCGCATTCGCACGGCCTGCGTCTCGTCGTGGACAACACATTCGCCAGCCCGTACATCCAGCGCCCCCTCGATCTCGGCGCCGACCTCGTGATGCACAGCACGACGAAGTATCTGAACGGACACAGCGACAGCGTTGGCGGGATCGTGATCGCCGCACGCGACGAGGACATCGAGTGGCTGCGGTTCGTACAGAACGCGGCGGGCGCGATCCTCGGCCCGTTCGACTGCTGGCTCGTTTTGCGCGGCACCAAGACGCTGCCCATCCGGATGGCGCAGCACAACATCAACGGCCTAGCGCTCGCGCAGTTCCTGGCCGCCCATTCGAAGGTCAGGCGCGTGATCTATCCGGGGCTGCCCGATCACCCTCAGCACGAGCTCGCACGCACGCAGATGCGGGGGTTCGGCGGCATGCTTTCGTTCGACGTCGGATCGTTCGAGGCCGCGAGGACCGTCCTGAACCGTGTCCGGCTCCATGCGCTAGCGGAGAGCCTTGGCGGCGTCGAGACGCTCATTTCCCATCCGGCTACCATGACGCACTCGTCGGTGCCGCCGGAGGATCGCGCGAAGCTCGGCATCACTGACAGCCTGATCAGAATCTCGGTGGGAATCGAGGACGTGGAGGATCTGAAAGCGGACCTCGCGCAGGCGTTGGAGGCGATCGACTGAGCCTCGTCAGCGCAGCAACGTCGAGTCGCGCAACCATTTCAGGTACGACTCGCTGCCGTCGCTGACCGGCAGCACGAGGAACTCCGGCACCTCATACGGGTGCAGCTCCCGCACCCGATCCCAGAGCCGCGCCAGCCGATCGCTGGTCGTCTTGATGACGACCTGACGCTCCGGATCCTGCGCGACGTCTCCTTCCCAGCGATAGATCGACTGCATTTCCGCGTGGACGTTGACGCAGGCCGCGAGACGCTCATCGACGAGCGTTTGGGCCAGATGAGAGGCGTCGTTGTCGGCCGGCAGGGTCGTGAGGACGATAACGTAGTCGGTGATGTTCATCGTGCACATTCCTCCGGACGTGGCCTCCGGCTCTACGAGAAGTCGGTTCGAGGGCGCCCGCGCTCTCGGCCGGGCTGCCGCGACGCTGGCCGTGAAGGTTGCCCCGGGCCTTGGCGACTGCCGCGCGGAGGTGCCGTCCGGCGTCGATTGGACCACCGGAGACGCACTTTTCGCTGGTACTTTTCCAAGAACTGGTGTACAACGTGTGCATGTCGAAGCCGGGCGCATCGACTCGCAGGCCGACACGTGCCCGCAGATCGAGGCGCAGCGGACGCGGAAAGGTTCAGCTGCTGCTCGTCTTCGTGGGGTGCGTGCTGATCGTTGATGCGCTGGTCGGCGACCGGGGCCTGATCGAATCGATGCGGGCCCGACGACAGTATAAGGAGCTCGCGGCTGCGCTCGAAACGGTGCGGCAGGAGAACGCGCGGCTGCGCGAGCGAGCCCGACGGTTGCGCGAGGATCCGGCGGCCATCGAAGAAGAGGCGCGGCGCGAGCTCGGCCTCATCCGGCCGGGCGAGAAGCTGTTTATCATCAAGGACGTTCCCCCGGCGGCGTCCGGTGACAAGGGCACGTCGAAGAGCGGCATCGATCGTGCGCAACCGCGCGCGCACTGATTTGACCGTCACCGGCGCGCATGTTACCATGCGCTTGGATTCGCAGTCTTCGACGCGGGGTGGAGCAGCCCGGTAGCTCGTTGGGCTCATAACCCAAAGGTCGGGGGTTCAAATCCCCCCCCCGCAACCA
>JACPPN010000358.1 GCA_016190995.1 Acidobacteriota bacterium
GGACTAGGTGGCGCACGAATGTGCGCCCTATGAACGACTACCGCGAGGGGGCGCGGGACGACTTTCAGTCGTGCGCCGGAGTCTACCGCCTGAAAGGCGGTAGTCGTTCAAGCCGGGCAAGCACGGCTAGGCGCCTTGCGCAGCGTCCGGGCAGCGTAACGAACGTCCTGCCAAGAAGCAGCCATAAGGCCTTAGACGGTTGCCAGGCCATGGGCGTTGGCTTCCGGTCTGATTCCAGACCGTGGGCGCTGCGATTATGGGGCGGCCCGGCTTGGCAGGCTACGGTCTCCACTCTTCCACTCGACACTACGGCCACATAACGAAGCGCGGCACATCAGGTTCGTGCCCATCCTGTCACGAAGCGTCATCGCTCGGCGAGGCGACGCTCGTTGTACAGTAGGACGCGTTCGAGGGTCATGAGAGAGGTCCTGAACGGCTTCAGCCGGGCGATGTACAGCAATTGGCTCTGGCACAAGCCTTTGCAGCTCGTCGTCGACGCGGGCGAGGGTCTGCAGCTTGGACTGGGCCGTCACGTGGTCGCGCCCACGCACCTGCTCATGACCCACGGTCATTCCGATCACGTCCTCGGCCTGCCGGGCTTTATTGCCGCCCGGCGCTTCAGCCTCGGTGCGCCTGACAAGCCCTTGACGGTGATCTTTCCCGAGGGATCGCCCGCCATCGATCTGCTGCACGCGTCGCTCGATCGACTGTGGCCGAGCGAGAAATTTCCCGTCACCTGGATTGCCGCGGCGCCCGATGCCGAGCTGCCGCTCGCGAAGAACCGGTTTATTCGTGCGTTCGCGACGAGACATCCCTCGCGCGAGCGCGCGCTCGGCTTTCTCGTTCTCGAATCGAGGCGCCGCCTGAAGCCGGAATTCGCCGCGTGTTCAGAATCGGAGTTGCGCCAGCGCGCGACGAGCGGCGGGCGCGCGGCCATGACGGAGGAGTATCGACACATCCTGTTCGCGCACACGGGCGATACGATGCCGCTCGCCCCCGATCTCTTCCGCCGCGCGGATCTCCTCGTGCACGACGCGACTTTTCTGCAGCGCGAGGATCGGCGCGCCGACCTCCACGCGACGACCAGCGAGGCCATTACGGTTGCGCGCGACGCGGGGGTCAGGCGTCTCGTTTTGCACCATGTTTCGGTGCGGTACGACCGCGGGAGCCTCCGCTCGCGCCTTCGCGCGCAGGTGCAGGAACTGGGATTCGGCGGGGAGTGTTGGCTGCTGGACGACAGCGACGTCATCCCGCTCGCCGGCATTTCCAGTCGTCACGAAGCTTCGCCTCTCTGACTCCCGGGTCCGTCACGTGGCGGCTCGAGGCGAAGCTTCATTCCCCTATCGGCCGATCGCACCCAGGGGCAACCGGGCTATCATCTCGACCGACATCTGCAGCCAGGAGTACCAGTCATGGCACGCGTTGACGCGTCTCCCCGCATCGCGCTCGTTTGTGGCGACGTGACGATGGATTGGAACCTGGCGCGGACGCGCCGGGCCGACGGAGCGGGTCAGGCCTCCTGGAGCGCCGACGATTCGACGCGCGCGTACTGGCAGCGTGGCGGCGCCGCGTTGCTCGCCGATCTCGTCGAGGCGGCCGCCGCCGGCCTGCGTCCGGATGGTTCCGCGGACGTCGTTCTTCGACAGACCGCCGCGCCGCGAGGCTCGGTGTCCGCGGGCGATCGGTCGTTTCACCACTCGTACGCAATCTGGTCCGCCTTCAAGTACTCGACGCACCCGGCGCAAAGTGGCGAGAAGCCGGCGTGGCGCGTGCAGGAGTTTCTCGGGCTGGATCGCGCGGCGCCGGATGCGCCGCGCGACTGGCAGAAGGTCCCCGACGACGACGGAGAGGCTGATGTGATCGTCGTGGACGATGCGGACCTGGGATACCGGGATCGTGAGGAGTTGTGGCCGCGCGCGCTCGCAGGCCGCTCCAACCGTCGCCCCTGGATCGTCCTCAAGATGGCGCGCCCTGTCGCGCAGGGAGGCATCTGGGAACGCCTGCATCGCGATTGCGCCGACCGCCTGATCGTCGTCATGACGGTCAACGATCTGCGCTTGAGCGAGGTCCAGATCACGCGGGAGCTGTCGTGGGAGAGGACGAGCCAGGATCTGGCCTGGGAGCTCGTGCACAACCCCCGCGTGAATGCGCTCGCGCAGTGCGCGTATGTCATTGTCTCGTTCGACACGGCCGGTGCGTTGCTCCTGTGCGGGCGTGGCCGGCAACGCGGCGCCGCCCTGCGCTGCAAGAGCCGCCTCGTGTTCGATCCCAACGTGTTCGAGGGCGCATGGGCCGCCGCGTATCCCGGCGGCATGATCGGCTACACCAGCACGCTCACGACCGCCGTGGCGCGCGAGCTGATGCGCGCGCCCGAGCATCCCGACTTGACCGCCGCGCTTCAGAACGGCTTGCGCGCCATGCGGGCGCTGCATCGCGAGGGCTACGGCCTTCGCGGAACCGTGGCCGGCGGCGCCGAGCTTGCTTTCCCGATCGATCGCGTGGTGAGGGAAATGAGCGGCGCCGCCCAGGGCTTCTCCGTCATCGAGGTCCAGGATCCTGTCCGGTTCCTCACCCGCGAGCCCGGCGATCAAGCGAAGGCACCCGAGGGCGGCTTCTGGGCGATCCTCGAGGATCGGTATACGGACACGCTCGCCGCCACGGCCCGTCGCATCGTGCTGGAAGGCGCCGAGGCCGTGCTGGAGGGTGTGCCGCTGGGGCAGTTCGGCAAGCTGCTCACGGTCGATCGGCGAGAAATTGAAAGCTTCCGGAGCATCCGTGCGCTGGTGTCCGAATACTGCCGGCAGGCGCGGCCGAAGCGGCCGCTGTCGATTGCGGTGTTCGGCGCGCCGGGGTCAGGCAAGTCGTTCGGCATCAGCGAGGTCGCACGATCCCTACTGCCCGATCAGATCAAGGTGCTCGAATTCAATCTGTCGCAGTTCGAGCGGCCGGACGATCTGCTCGATGCGTTCCATCAGATCCGTGACGCGGGGCTCGCGGGCCAGATTCCGCTCGTGTTCTGGGATGAATTCGATACGGCCCTCGGCGGGCAGCCGCTCGGCTGGCTGCGCCACTTTCTCGCCCCGATGCAGGACGGGCGCTTCCAGCAGGGCCAGATGATGCACCCGATCGGCCGCTCGATCTTCGTGTTTGCCGGCGGGACGTCGGCTGCGATGGCGGACTTCGGCGAGGGGGTTGACAGCTTTCGCACCGCGAAGGGGCCGGATTTCGTCAGCCGCCTGAAGGGGTATGTGAACATTCTCGGACCGAATCAGATGCGGGGAAGCCACGGATCGAGCGACGCGCACTTCATCATCCGGCGCGCGATTCTCCTGCGCTCGATCCTGCAGCGCGACGCCCGGCACCTGTTCGAGAAAAAGGGTGGCAAGGACGTGCTCAGTTGCGATCCCGGCGTGCTCCGCGCCCTGCTGCACACCCGCGAGTTCAAGCACGGCGTGCGCTCGATGGAGTCGCTCATCGCGATGAGCCAACTGGCCGGCAAGACACGCTTCGAGCGGTCGTGCCTGCCGGCGGGCGCACAATTGAGCTTGCACGTGAACGATCGCGACTTTCTCGCGCGCGTGCAGGAGATGGATCTCGAAGGGGAGCTGCTGGACCGTCTCGCCGCCGCCGCGCACGATATCTTCTGCGACGAACTGCGCGCACGCGGCTTTCGCCACGGCGCGCGCACGAACGAAGCCGAGAAGCGCCACAGCTCGTTGATGCCGTACGAGGCGCTGCCGGAGGACGAGAAGGAGCAGAACCGCGGCAACGTCCGCGACATCGCCAGCAAGCTGACCGAAATCGGCTACGTCATGATGCCGGCGCGCAGCAACGAGCCGCCGTTTGACTTTCCCGGCGTCGACCTCGAGCGTCTGGCCGAGATGGAGCACGACCGCTGGCTGCGCGCCAAGATTCAGGTGGGGTGGAAATACGGACGCCGGACTGACAAGGCGCGGCGCATTCACAGCGATCTCGTGCCCTGGCGCAAGCTGTCTCGGGCCGAGCGATCGACACGCTACCAACCCTATGAGCTGGCCGCGATGGGTCCGGGCGCGCTGGGCCAGCGATCGAAGGACAAGGATCGCGCGCTCGTGCGCGGCATCCCAACGATCCTGGCGCGGGCCGGCTATACCGTGGTCAGGGCGTCGGAGTCGCCGTGAGGGGCACACGCGCTCGGCCATCGGGCGATCTGGGACGCCTGAGGATCGGGGTCAGCGGCCATCGCATCCTGGCCGAGGAGGCCCGAATCGAGGCGGGCGTCCGAGACGCCGTGCAGTCGTTTCGCGACGTCTTGCGCCCCGAGTCGACGACGATCGTGTCGGGGCTCGCGGAGGGCTCCGACCGGCTCGTCGCGCGATGCGTGCTGGGATGGCCCGGCGCGGACCTCCTTGCCGTCCTGCCACTGCCCCAATCGCAATATGAGGCGGATTTCCAGGGTCCCCGCTCGCGGCGTGAGTTCACGGATCTGCTGGCGCGCGCGCGCGCCATTGTCGAGCTTCCACCCACGCCCGAGCGCGATCGGGCATACGAAGCGGCGGGCGTGGCCGTTCTCGATCGCTCGGACGCCCTTGTTGCCGTCTGGGACGGGCAGTGTGCCCAGGGTCTGGGGGGCACAGGCGCGATCGTCGAGCTGGCGCGGCGCCGGCGAATGCCGATCGCGTGGGTGCATGCGGGCAACCGTGTCCCCGGAACGTTGCAGCCGACATCGCTCGGGGCGGAACAAGGACGCGTGACCTTCGAGAACTTCACGGTTCCGTTGCGCATTCGCGTCGCTGTTGTCGGCGAGCGGGGCGAGATCGCACGGCAGACCGGCCCGCTCTATCCCGCGGTCGAAGCCGCCCTGCTGCGGCTGCTTGACGGCCCGGCGCAGGAACTCATCGCCCGCGCACGTCACACGCCGCTGGCATACACACTGATGTCCGCCCTCGACAGCGAGGGGGAGCAGGCGCTCGTCGCCGACTGGATCCTGCAGCCGGGGTCGCGCCTGGACGTTGTCCTGCCGCTCTCGACAACCGAGCACCGGCGCAGCCTCGAATCGGAGGCTGCGATGACCGCCTTCGATCGGCTGGTGAAGCTCGGCCGCCACCCTGTCGTCCTGAGAGCACAGGCAAGCCTCGAGGGATCGGACCTGACGGCCGCCGAGATCCGGCGGGAGACGTACCGCGATCTCGGGGAGTACCTCGTCGAGAACAGCGACCTCGTCATCGTCGTTCGCCACAGCGGTGTGGCCGCATTCGGCGGGCACGACGTCGACGAGGTGCTGACCTACGCGAGATCCCGGCATCGGCCCATCGTCCAGGTCACGATGGCGGAACGGGTGGACGCGACGACAGAGGGTGGCTCTGGCCTCGAGGCCTCGCCGATCACGTGGCTGGAACTGTTCAACACCTGGCCGATCGCGCTGAAGGAACAGCGTCAATACACGGCCAACCAATATCGAGGGATCTTCGATCGCCCCGAGGCTGCGGCAATTTCGGCGGACGTCAAGGAGCTCGTGCGCGACACCCTGATTCCCTTCTACGTGCGCGCGTCGAAGATCGCCAAGCACTACCAACGTCGTTACAAGCTCGCCGGCTTCAGTGTGTACACCTTCTCCGTCGTCGCCGTCGCGGCTGTCGCGATTGCCGTGCTGAACCCGTCACTGTCGCTGCCGGCATTCACAAGCGAGTTCATTCTGCTCGTCGTGATCCTGCTTCTGGTGTGGCTGGCCCACAGGCAACGGACGCACCGACGATGGATTGAGAGCCGGTTCCTGGCGGAGCGGCTCCGCTCCGCGTGTTTCCTGGCCGCCTGCGGTCTCGAGCCGCCGCGCCTCACGCTTCCGGGGCTCAGGGGAATCGCCGAGCCTGCGGAGTGGACGATCCGCGCGTTCGACGACATCTGGGGCCGGCTGCCCGCCATGCCCGGGTGCCATGGCGTTCAGTGCGCGCCGATCGGAACGTTTGCGAAGGCCGCCTGGATCGACGACCAGATTGGATTTCACCAGCGAAAACACGACTCGAGCCAGCGCCAGAACAAGTGGCTGGAAGGGCTCGGCCTGGCATTGTTCGCCCTGGCGATCCTGGCGTCAGCCGGGCACATCTGGCTCGGCTTGCGTGAGACCGAGCACGTCGCCGAGTCCGTCACGCAGAAGTTTCTGAGCTTTCTCGGCATCGCCCTGCCCGCGGGCGGCGCGGCGGCGGGCGGCTTCCGCGCGCACCGCGAGTTCTCGAGGCTCGCGAAGCGGAGTCACAACATGGCCGCCGCCCTCCAGAGCCTCAGCGATCGCTTCAGCCGGGTTCGCACGCCCGAGGATCTGGAAGGGCTGCTCGAGGAGGCGGAAGACGTCACGCGCGCCGAGACGCAGGATTGGCTGGCGCTCGTCGGCGCGAAGCAGATCGAGCCTCTGTAAGTGACGAAGCTTCGCCTCAAACTGACGAGTAGGAACGACGCCTTGGTGACATCGAAGCTTCGTGACTGGGCGGCCGCTTCGCGGTCGCGGCTAAGACAGTTTCTCAAGCCGCACCGACGAAAACTTGCTTCATTTGTAAGGCCATTGGCTTTAGAAGGTGGCTAGGCTCTCACAATGAGCACTCGTGTACGCGCGCTGAGATTCGTCACGGGCTCGGGAGCTCGGGAAATGTCGAGGGAGCTCGTCACGATCGACGCGGAGCGGCTGCAGGTCGACCGCGGCGCGGCCGCGCCGGCAGCGTATGTCGTGCGAAACGCGGACTTGGAATCGTTCCGCGATCTCAAGGGCCTCGTGATCGACCGCGGCCTGAAGCACGAGAAGAAAGGGCTGTCAGGGCTGCTGCTCGGCCACCAGGCGATCCCCCTGCTGACGGGGAGCTTCCGCGCGAGAGGTCAGCTCACGCGAGCCGTGCGCACGCTCCTCGGCAACGCCATCAGGCGGGCCGATCGAAACGTCTACTTGATTGGAGCGCCGGACGATCTCTTCGAATCGCTCTGCGCGCTGGAGGACAAGGAGCCGCCGGTCGTACCTCTCGGGCGTGAAATCCGGACCCTTGCCGACGAGCAGTTCTCCGCGGAGCGCATCTTGAACCTGCTGTCGCCGTACACGGTGCCCCCGGCGCTCGAGCGGCAGTTCATCGGCAAGTCGATCGAAGCACAGCTCGTGCGGCAGTTGATCGTTCGCGCTGCGCATCACCACGACCCCACGCTCATCGTTGGCGATACTGGCACCGGCAAGGAGGTGGTCGCGCGCGCCATCCACACGTGTAACGACCATCGACGTCGCGAGCACTTCCTTCCGGTCAATTGCGGCGCGATTCCGCACGACCTCTTCGAGGCGGAGTTGTTCGGCTACGTTCCCGGGGCTTTTACCGGGGCGCTGCGCGTCGGGAAAAAGGGGCTGTGGGTGGCGGCAGGCGGCGGAACGCTGTTTCTCGACGAAATCGGCGACATGCCGCTCGACATGCAGGTGAAGGTGCTGCGCGCGATCGATACGGGGCGCGTTCGTGCAGTGGGCGGCGAACAGGAAGTCAAGGTGGAGGCGCGGATCCTCGCGGCGACCAATCGCGACGTGTTCGCGATGGTGCAGGCCGGCCACTTTCGCGAGGACCTCTACTATCGCCTGCGTCCCTTCATGATCCGGACGCCGGCGCTGCGCGATCATCCGGAGGACATTCCCTTGCTGGCGCAGGTTTTCTGGCGGGAGATCGTGCGCGATCCCGACGCATGCCTGCCTGCGCAGGTGCTGGGCGCGCTCGGACGTCACCGCTGGCCCGGAAACGCGCGCGAGCTGCGGGCCGTGCTGGTCAGCCTGCACGGCCTCTTCGGGAAAACGGACCTCACGCTGGCGCACCTGAGCGCAGTGTTTCAACTCCAGGGATACCCGGCCACTGACGATGTGACGCGCGAGCTCGACGAAGTACGCCGGCACCGCGTCGATTGCCTGCGCCATCTCCGACGCGCCGATGAAGTGGTTCGCGCGTGCAAGGTCGTGATCGAAGCGCGCATGCGCCGTCGCGTCCGGGACGCGCGGCCGCCGTCGATCGAAGCGTCCCTCGCGCAGCGCATCACCGAGCTCGACGTGTTGTGCCAGCAGCCGCTGTTGTTCCACACGACGTCAGCCTTCTCGGACGTGCATCGGCTGCAGGGCGACCTGCGCGGCTTCTACGCGCGTCTCGGCGGCGACGGCAAAGAGGCCACCTCGTACTGGATCAAAACGTTGTCACCGCAACTCCGCTGCGCGCTCGGGACGATCATGCGCGAGGTCGAGCGCATTCTTCGCAAGATTCAGTAGCAGGGCGCGGCAACCGGCAGTCCCCGGGAGCGGGCCGCCGCGCGCGACTTCCAACCTCCTTCCGAAGTCAACTCGACACGCCCCCGCTTTTCGCTCGATCTCTCCTCGTCGAGCGTCAGAAAGCCCCAAAAAGACGGCCGCTGACGCGCTTGAGCTCGGGTACGGAGCTCGCTAGACATCTCCTTAAGCGGGCGGCGCCCGGGATCTCGGGGAGGCGCCGCGCAGGCCGGGCAGGAAAAGACAGCGAGACAACGCCGTTCGGGAACGCACCACACCCGTGCGGGCGTCAACACGGTGCGACCGGTGCGATGACCATGAGTCTGGTATCAGGCATGCGGGGCAATCGCCGCGTCCCGCAGGACGCCGCCCACCTCGATCTGCTGTCGCTCGTGCGTCAGATCATCCGGCGTCAACGCACGCTGCAGGACCGGGTGAGCGCAGCGGAAGAGGAAGGCGACTGCCTCGCGCTGGACCTCGAGGAGTTGCGCCGGCGGCTGGAGCGCGCGGCGCCCATCGATCGGTCACCCCTTCCC
>JACPPN010000351.1 GCA_016190995.1 Acidobacteriota bacterium
GGAAACGCCTGCATCGAGGACAGCTCGTCATTCTCGAGTCGACGACCTATCCGGGCACGACCGAAGAAGTCGTGCAGGCGCGCCTCGAGGAGGGGGGGCTGAGGGCCGGCGAGGATTTCTATCTCGCGTTCTCGCCGGAGCGTGTGGATCCCGGCAATCCCACCTGGCACACCGCCAATATTCCGAAGGTCGTGGGCGGCATCGATCGCACGTCGACCGAGGTCGCGTGCAGGTTGTACGATCAAATCGTTGAGACCACGGTCCCCGTCTCGTCGACGCGGGTCGCCGAGATGGTGAAGCTGCTCGAAAACACGTTTCGCGCCGTCAACATCGGCCTGGTGAACGAGCTCGCGCTGATGTGTCACGAGCTGAACGTGGACGTGTGGGAGGTCATTGAAGCCGCGAAGACGAAGCCGTTCGGCTTCATGGCTTTCTATCCTGGCCCGGGACTGGGCGGTCACTGCATCCCGATCGATCCGTTCTATCTGAGCTGGAAGGCGCGGCAGAACGGATTCGAGAGCCGCTTCATCGAGCTGGCGGGTCACATCAACGCGACCATGCCCCGGTTCGTCGTTGAACGGGTGAGCGAAGCACTCAACAGCGTGAGCAAGCCGATGCGCGGCTCGCGTATCCATCTGTTCGGGATGGCCTACAAACCGGATGTCGGCGACTCACGCGAATCGCCCGCCATCGACATCGCACAGCTCCTGCAGCGGCGCGGGGCGATCATCACGTACAGCGATCCGTACGTGCCGGCGATTGCCCACGGCGGTATCAAGCTGGAGGCGATCACGCTCGAGGAGGCGTTCCGGCGGGGGATCGATTGCGCCGTCATCACGACGAATCACCGTGCGTTCGACTATGCCGCGATTGCGGCGGGCGCCCCTGTCGTGGTGGACACGCGCAACGTCATGAAAGGCTTCACCGGGAAACACATCTTCCGGCTCTGATTCTTGCTCGGCCGCGCCATTCTCTCAGTCCATGTCCAGGACCGCCGTCATTACGGGCATCACCGGCCAGGACGGCTCCTATCTCGCGGAGCTCCTGCTCGAAAAGGGCTATCGCGTGGTCGGGGCCGTACGGCGCGCGAGCGCGCCGAATTTCTGGCGAATCGAGCATCTGCTGGATCGGATCGAGCTCAGACCCGCCGATTTGCTCGATCAGCTCTCGCTCATTCGCCTGATCGAAGAGGTCCGGCCCGCCGAGCTGTACAACCTGGCGGCGATGTCGTTCGTGCCGGCGTCATGGGACCAGCCGCTGCTCACGGGCGAATTCAACTCGATGGGCGTGACGCGCGTGCTGGAAGCGATCCGGCAGGTCGACCCGTCGATCCGGCTCTATCAGGCCTCGTCGAGCGAGATGTTCGGCAAGGTGCGCGAAGTGCCGCAGAACGAGCTGACGCCGTTCCATCCGCGCAGCCCGTACGGTGTGTCGAAGGTCTTCGGTCATTACATCACCGTGAACTATCGCGAGAGCTACAGCCTCTTCGCATGCTCGGGCCTCCTCTTCAATCACGAGTCGCCGCGGCGCGGGCTCGAGTTCGTGACGCGGAAGGTGAGCGACGGCGTCGCGCGGATCAAGCTTGGACTGTCCGAGTCACTTCCGCTTGGCAACCTCGACGCGCACCGCGATTGGGGATTCGCCGGCGACTACGTGCGCGCCATGTGGCTGATGCTCCAGCGAGACCATCCGAGCGACTACGTCATCGCGACGGGCAAGAGCCACTCGGTCCGGCAACTGGTCGAGATCGCCTTCGGCCACGTGGATCTGGACTGGCGCGAATTCGTCAAGCTCGATCCGAAGCTGCTGCGCCCCGCAGAGGTCGACCATCTCATCGGCGATTCCTCGAAAGCGCGACGGGAGCTGGGTTGGGAAGCGACGGTCGATTTCTGCGGTCTCGTCACCATGATGGTGGAAGCGGATGTCGATCGTCTCGCCCATCACGCCCGGAGCCCGCAGTCCATCGTCAGTCGACAGGTCTCGCGCGGTTGACGCATCGATCGCCGTCATTGAGCGGGGCCTCAGCGAAACCGACTCCACGTGACTCTTGATGACAGGACATGTCGCTGCCTTGACGTCGCTTCAGGGCGAAGCGATAATTCCGCCCCCACCCGGGCTGGCCGATGTGACTGGCGGCCGGCGTTGGTCCCTGCTTGTCGGGCCGATCGAGCGCCGGGCGCGAGCGCCGGCAAAGGCCTGACATTCAGGCGTTTCGCGGCGCGCGCCTTTCCGTCGCGCGCCGCCTGACGATCGTCTCACCCCTCGCGGTCGCAACCCCCGCTGTGACCGAGAGGGCGAAGCTGTGTCGCCCGCATCTCCTCTCGTATCGCGGATGCAACACGGGAACGGCCTGGACGCACGGCCTCCGCATTCGGCAGGGATGTTATCCATGAGAGTGCTCCTGTTGCGATCGCGCGTGGTGCTGCTGCCGTTGCTCCTGTTGCTGGCGTGCGCCGGCGAAGGCGCCATCGATCCGAACGCCGTCAAGGCCACCTACGACGAGAAGACGGGTCGGCTGCGGAAAGTCGAGGTCGATTCCAACAACGACGGCAAGATGGATACGTGGAGCTACATGGACGGCACGCGGCTGCTGCGGATCGAGAGTGACAAGGACGAAGACGGGAAGATCGACCAGTGGGAGTATTACAACAGCGCGCAGCAGCTCGAAAAGCTCGGCCTCTCACGCGCGAACGACGGTCGCGAAGACGCCTGGGCCTATCAGGGCCCGGACGGGAAGATCGCGCGGCTCGAGATTTCGACCCGCCGCGACGGGCGCATCGATCGACGCGAATGGTACGCCGCGGGCGTGGTTTCGCGCGCCGAGCAAGACAGCGACGCCGACGGGCGACCCGACAAGTGGGAAACGTACACGAAGGGAAAGCTTGCCTCGGCATCGTTTGACGAGAATGGGGACGGCCAGCCGGATCGGCGTCTGTCGTACGACCCTGACGGCGGGCTCGTCTCGATCGAGACGAATCCCGACGGCAAGGGCACCTTCAGCCAGAAAGTCATCGTCCGGCGTGCGCCCGGCCGCACGTCCTGATCACGCTCGCTGCCGGCGCGCCTGTCGCGACAGCGGGCGACGCGACACCAGGCTCGCCTGCCGCGCATGAGCCAGTTCGACGTACTTCTCATCGGTCCTGACAACGACGATCGGACGCACATGACGCGCGCCCTCGTCGCGGGGGGGCATCGTGTGTCGCTCGCCTCGCACGGCGCGGCGACACGGACCGCGCAGCACCGGCACGATCTCGTGATCGTCGATCTCGCCGGCCCGCAGGACCCGCTGCGCTTCATCCGATCGATCGCCACACAGAAGTCTCATCCCCCAATTGTGGCGGTCACCGAGCCCGGGCGGGCGGAGCTGGCCAGCGACGCGCTCAGGCTGGGCGCGATCGATCTGGTGCCGCGCCCGATCTGCGACGGCGATCTCCTCGCCGCGGTGGCGAACGCGGCGGAGCTCGCC
>JACPPN010000352.1 GCA_016190995.1 Acidobacteriota bacterium
GACAGATGAAGCAAGTTTTCTGTCATGAGCCCTTAGGAGCTGTCTTAGGCGAAGCTTCGCTACTGTCCGGTGCCAGGTTCGAGTCCCGAGTCCCGACAGGCCTGCTATCTTCCTAGCAACTCCCGCGCCAGAGTTCCAGCCTTGTCGGACAGATAGCTCGCGAAAACGTACTTCTTCGCCTTGAGCGCCTCCTCGGCCTGCTCGATGAAACGCTTCGCGGTGTCGTACTGCGAGCGCGCTTCGGTGCTGAGCGCGCCGTAGTTCACCGATTTCAGCGCCCGGGTGGCGTCGACAAGCTGATCGCGAATCTTGCGCACGGCCTGCTCGTCGCTGGCCGCCTGCGGCATGCGGAGCTCCGGCGGGGCGGGCTCGGGGGGGTGCGTTTCGGCAGCAGGGGGCTCGGGCTTTGGAGGCTCCGGTTTCGGCTCTTCCTTCGGCGCCTCGGGCCTGGGCGCCGGCCGGGTGGTCCGCGGCCGGGAGGGCTGTGGTGCCGGTTCCGACACCTGCGCCGGTTCCTCCGCAGGCTCCTCCTCGGCAACGGCAGTTATCTCGCGAGCCGGAACGTCCGGCACGTCAAGCGCCGGCCGATCGGGAGCCGTCCTCGCCTGTGCCTTCGCGCAAGCAGTCGCCGAGACCAGCAACAGCACCGCGAGGCGGGACCGCGTCAGAGACATCAGTGAGATTCTAGCGCGTTCGAGGATGTCTGGTGCGCATCGGACTTGTCCCGACGTCAGGACGCAATATCCAGCCCGCGCATCAGCCGTGACGTCATGCCTGCGGCAGAAGCAGCCGGAACCTCGACCCCCTGCCGGGAATGGATTGCACTTCGACGTCACCGTCGTGCGCCTGGAGGATCCGGTAGACCATCGAGAGACCGATGCCACTGCCCTTCTGCTTCGTTGTGAAATACAAGTCGAAGATTTTCTCGAGATTCTCCGGCGCGATGCCCACGCCCGTGTCTTCGAAATCCACCTGGACGCGATCGCGGGATGCGCGCCGCGCCACAATCGAGAGCGTCCCGCCGCTCGGCATCGCCTGGCTGGCATTCAACGCCAGGTTGAGGAACGCCTGCCGCAACATGCCGGGATCGCCATTCACCGGCGGCAGCGTGCCAGGCGCATCGATCCGGATCGTCACACCCGCCTTCTGCGCTTCCGGCTCGACGACCTTCCTGGTCTCGTCGATGAGACCGGCGAGGGTGATCGGCTGCAGCTTCAGCTCCTCTGGCCGGGTGAATCGCAAGAAGCCCTGGACGACCTCATCCAGCCGCTTGATCTCATCGCTGATAACCGTCACGTGCCGCATGACGCCGCCGAGGTCGACCGGTTGGGCGTGGGCACCGGCCGGTCCGTTCGCCATCGGCGGCGCCGAGGCCGAACCGACCGCACCCGAGGCCCCCACGTTGGCCCCGACGGGCGCTGTCGCGGCCGCCGAGGCAAACGAGGCGAGCAGCTTCTGCCTGAGGAGCTCGAGGTGGATGGTCATCGCATTGAGCGGGTTCTTCACCTCGTGTGCGACGCCGGCCATCAGGCGTCCGAGCGCCGCCAGCTTCCGCGAGTACTTGATCGTCGATTGCACGCGGCCGAGATAGCCCACGTCGCGGGCGACCAGGAGAACGCCAACGAACCGGCGATCCGCGTCTTCGACCAGGTGCGTGATCAGCAGGCGCTCGCCGTGCTCCCCCTCACCTTCGCGCGACGGTACGGTCACCGAAACGGGCCCGACCGCCTGCCGCGTCGCAATCGTACGCTCCACGAGCTCACGGTACGGATGCGATCGTGGAAGAAGATCGTCCACGGGGCGACCCGCTGGCGCGTCGGGCAACGTTTCCCGCATCGCGGAGTTCGCGAACAGGACACCTCCCTCCGCGCTGAAGATGGCCACGGCGTCCTCGAGGCGCTCCATCGCGGACTCCAAGCTTGCACCCGGCGCCGCCAGACGAGTCCGCACGCTCGTCAGCTGCTGGCTGATCGTATTGAACGACGATCCCAGCTCGCCGAACTCGTCGCCGGGCGGCAGATCGAGCGTGACGCCCGACTCGCCGCGACCCAGACGCGTCAGCCCGCTCTTGATGATGTGGATCGGCCGGAGCAGCCACTGTGCGAACAGCATGGCGGTGAGCATCGCCAGCAGCACCGACAGGACGGCGGTGTAGATGGCGGGGCGCAGGGCTTCCTGCAGATCGTGCCGGATCAGCAGGGTCGAGACGCCAATCCGGATGGATCCGAACTGCTCGTTGCCCAACAGCAGCGGCTGCCGCACCTCGAACGTCCGGTCCGAATAGATCGCCGAGAGCTGATCCATCGGGCGCCGGCCCAGGATGGGTTGCAGCTCCTCCTGATGCGGCAGCGTCCTGCCTTCCTGCGTCGGGAAGCTGTGCGCGATCGTGACGTCGCGGGGATCGAGCACCGCCGCGTACGTGACGTTCTTGGAATAGGCGATGCTCGATTCGAGAATCGAACGGATTCCGGGATCCCGCCGTAGCGCCTCGTACGCGTTCGGCGAGGTCGCGACCACCTCGCGGGCGCGCTGATAGATCGCGTGCGCCAGCATCTCGCCGCGCGACTCGCTTTCCTCAAGACTCAGGCGCGCGAGCGCCGCCAGATGCATCACGCTCAGGATGACGACGATCAGGCCGACAATCGTCGTGACCCCGGCGACCTGCTTCGCCTTGATCCCCAACCGGAACCGCCACGAAAGTCGCGCCATCACAGACTCAGACGCTCAGCGCCCGGCACCTCGTCCCTCGTGCAGCGTCAACAGCAGTCACAGGGCGAGAACAGATCGTGTCGGTTCCGGGTTCGGGGAGCCACACTTCCGGCTCGCGGTGAGGAACGTCGAGCACGAGGCCTGTTAGCCCCAATACGTCAAAACGACAGGCGTTGTCGTCGTGTCCGGCTTTAGAGTTGTTCCCTGATCTTCAGCTTGTTCAGTTTGTTGTGCAGCGTCTTGAGACTGATGCCGAGGATGTCCGCCGCGCGGCTCTTGTTGTTCTTCGTCGCCTCGAGTGTCAGGAGAATCAGTCGGCGTTCCGCTTCGTCCACGGTGGTCCCCGGCGTGAGCGTCAGGGCCAGGGGGGACGGCGCGGCCGGCGTCGGCGCCAGCTGCGCGGGCAGCTGGCTCGGCTCGATGAAATCACCGCTCGCGAGAATGACGGCGCGCTCGAGCACGTTCCGCAGCTCGCGGATGTTGCCCGGCCAGTCGTAGCTCTCGAGAATCCGCATCGCGTCGTTTCCGACCGCCTTCACCGTCTTGTTGTTGCGCGCGTTGAATTCGGCCACGAATGCCTGGACGAGCAGCGGAATGTCCTCCTTGCGATCGCGCAACGGCGGCAGCTCGATGGCGAAGACGTTGAGCCGGTAGTAGAGATCCTCGCGGAGCTTCCCTCTCTGAACGGCATCCTGAGGATTGAGGTTCGTCGCCGCAATCATGCGAACGTCGACGCTCTGCTCCTGCCGCCCGCCGAGACGCCGGAATGTCCGCTCCTGCAGCACGCGCAGGAGCTTCACCTGCGTCGCCGGCGTCATCTCGGCGATCTCGTCGAGGAACAGGGTGCCGCGGTGCGCAAGCTCGAAGCATCCGAGCCGGCGCTCGAACGCCCCGGTGAACGCGCCCTTCTCGTGACCGAAGATCTCGCTTTCGAGCAGCGTCTCGGGACTGGCCGCGCAGTTGATCGCGATGAACGAAAACGGCGCGCACGGGCTGAGCTCGTGAATCGTTTTCGCGACGAGCTCCTTGCCGGTGCCCGAATCACCGTGGATGAGAACCGAGGCGGCGGTCGGCGCCGCCTGCTCGATGACGCGATACACACGCCGGATGCCGGGGCTGTTGCCGACAATTCGGCCGTAGCTTCCCTGCTCGCGAAGCTGACGGCGCAGCCCCTTGACCTCGCGCAGCGTCTCCTGGCGTTCGACAATCTTCTCGAGCAGGATCTTCAGACGCGGCGGATCGACCGGCTTGGTCAGGTAGTCGTACGCGCCTTCTCGAATGGCCTCCACCGCGGTTTCGACCGTGCCTTGCGCCGTGAGGATCACGAACGTGATGTCGGACAATTGGTCCTGGAGCGATCGCATCATGTCGAGCCCGCTCATCCGAGGCATCACCAGGTCGGTGACGACAATCGCCGGGCGGAACGCGGTGATCTTCTTGAGCCCCTCCTCGGCATCGGCGGCCTCGTCGGTCACGAACCCCCACGAGCGCACGAGCTCGGCGAGGCCGACGCGCGTCGCGGCCTCATCTTCAACGATGAGCACGCGTTCCGGGCTCGAGCTCGCGTTCACCGATTCGGACATTCACTGTCTCCTTGGCGCGACCCCGCCACCTGTGCCATGAGGGAGGTTTTTTCGAGTCTATCACCGGGTGCGTAGTTTTGAAGAAACCGTGCCGGTTCCAGGCTCCCAGGTCCACGTTTCCGGTTCGCGGCGACGGCCTGAAGCACGAGCCCTCTCATTTCTTGAGAAAATAGATGCGCGCCTCGCGCCACCACGCGCCTGGCACTTGGGAACCAGGAGCCTGGAACCCATGCGTTCACAGGCTCTTGGTCGAGCTTGATGAAATCGCCGAAAAGGCCCCGGGCACGGCCATTGCGCAAGCAGAGCACCGTAAGGAGAGCCGTATGAAGCACGAACTTCTGGCGGTGGCGATTGCCGGAGCCCTCATGACGAGCCCCCTGCCGGTTGGACAGGTCTCCACGACAGCGCTCGCACACGAGGCGCCTGACAATGCGTTTCGTGAAGTGCGCGTGCCGGCGGGAACCGTCCTGTCCGTGGTGCTCGATTCGACGGTGGGGTCGGCGACGAGCCGCGTCGAAGATCCGGTCAAGGCGCACGTGCGGCGCGCAATCGTCATCGGTGGGCGCGAAGTCGTGCCGGCCGGCAGCACGGTCACCGGCATCGTCACGCACTCGAAGCGCTCCGGGAGAGTGAAGGGCCTTGCGGAAGTGGCGTTCCGCTTCACCAGCCTGCGCGCTCAGGGTGAGATCTACCGTATCCGAACGGGCAGCGTACGGCGTCGCGCGCCCGCGACGAGAAGGAAGGATGCCGCAACGATCGGATTGCCTGCGGCAGGCGGCGCCGTGGTTGGCGCGATCGCGGGGGGGAAGAAAGGCGCGGCAGTTGGAACGGCCGTCGGCGGCGGCGCAGGGACCGCGGTCGTGCTGTCGACGCGAGGCAAGGAAGTCATCGTCCCGGCCGGCCGGGCGGTCGCGGTGAAGCTGCTTCAGCCGATCACGGTACGTGTTCGGGTGCGGTAGCTCGCCGCTAGGAGCGTGCCCGAGAAAGGGCAACACGCTCCTAGTAGGCCGGCTTCGCCGGCGGAATTTCGATTGTTTTTGCGCGGCGCGCGGCGCGCGACGCGCCTACTAGGAGCCCGTTCAGGGTTATTCAGACGGGCTCCTAGTCGTGAGAGCGGGACTTTGCTCGAGGACACCCACCTGCCCGACATCGACACCCCGCCGACGCCGGAACCTTCGCCAGCCGAACCGCCAGACGCCACGCGGTCACCCGCCGCGCCCCGGTGGGTCGAGCGCCTGATGGCGCTCATCGAAGTTATTGTGTGTTCGGACTACGTGACGCAGGTCACGCTCATCGCGCTTTTCACGATGATCGGGTTTCAGCCGCTTGACGGAGCGGGCCGCCTGTCGATCAGCTACGTTGCGACGTTGCTGATGACGGACACGTTTCTGCTCCTTGCGCTGGTGTTCTTCTTCCTTCACGTGCATGGAGAGCGGCCACGTGATGTCTTCCTCGGGGTGAGACCGCCGCTACGCGACGTGTGGTTCGGGCTCCTCGTCACGCCCGCCATCCTGTTCTTCGCGTTGGTCCTGCTCGCGACGATTCAAGCCTATCTGCCCGCGCTCCACAACGTCATTCGCAATCCGATCGAGGAGTTGCTCCGCACGCCGCGCGACGCGATGATTTTCGTCGTGATCTCAATCGTCGCGGGCGGCCTGCGCGAGGAGCTTCCGCGCGCCTTCATCCTGCACCGGTTCGAGCAGCACCTGGGTGGTGCGGCGCTCGGACTCGTCATCCTCAGCGTCGCGTTCGGGGCGGGACACGTGATCCAGGGCTGGGACACGGCCATCGTGACCGGCACGCTGGGGGCGATTTGGGGCCTCGTCTACTTGAGGCGCCGCAGCGTCGTGGCGCCCGTAGTCAGCCACTCCGCGTTCGACATCGCGGAGATCGTGCACCACACGGTCTTCTCGGTCTAGACGGTCGCAAACACACGGCCGACGTCCACGATCGGACGCGCCCGGGCGGGGACGCGGACCGCGGCTCTCCTGCCACTCCCGCCGGCGCGATTGGCGCGAGCAGCGGCCGTATGAAAGAATCGAGATCCGGCCCGCCCTTCTGATGAGCTCTCAGGCTGTCACGCTGATCGCGTCCGCACGACGGTCGCTTGCCGGCCGACGTCTGCTTCCGCTCGTCGTCGTGTTCCTGCTGTCACTCCCCGCGGTGACGACAAGGATCTACGCCTCCGACGAGATTGAGTACTTCGTGTATCTCCGCTCCGTGTGGTTCGATCGGGACCTTTCGTTCGACAACGAGTACAGGTACTTCTACGACGCGGGCATCGCAGCATCGCCGGGATTTCACGAGACCTTCCTCGAACGCGTGACCGAAACCGGGCGAAGACTCAACTTCGCGCCGGTAGGGTGCGCGCTTCTGTGGGTTCCTTTTTATGCCATTGGCGACCTCGTCGCGCGGGCCGCGCGCGCGATGGGAGCCCCGGTCGCGGCGAACGGATTCTCGACTCCGTATGTCGCGGCCATCGCGTACGGGTCGGCGCTCTACGGCTTTGCGGCGGTCATCCTCTCGGCGCTCGTCGCCGATCGACTCGTGGGTCACGGGCGGATCGCCGCGGTCGTGACGTGGGTCGGGACGCCTCTGCTCTTTTACATCTACATCGCGCCGCCGATGTCGCACGCGGCCTCCGCCTTCGTGGTGGCGCTGTTCGTCTGGACCTGGCTCCTCGTCCGCGAGCGCTGGTCGCTTCGCGGATCGATGGCGCTCGGTGCCCTGGCGGCCCTGATGGGCATGGTCCGGGAGCAGGATGTCTTGTTCGCTGCCGGGCCGATCATCGATGCCGCCTGGTCGCAACTCGACACCGGGAGGCGCGATCCGGACGGCCACGTTCCGCAGGCGCGCCAGCTCCTCGTCAACGGGCTCGCGGCGGCCGTCATGTTCGCGACGGTGTACCTACCGCAGGCGATCGCGTATCTGGTGCTGAACGGCCGCCTCGGGCCGTCACAGATCGTTGCGAGGAAAATGTCCTGGACGTCGCCGCACGCGACCGGCGTTCTGGTGTCGCCGAACTTCGGGCTGTTTCTCTGGACGCCGCTCGCGCTCATCGGGTTCGCCGGGCTGGTGGTGTTGGCGGCACGCGGGGCGCGCCCCCGCGGAAAGCCCGCTTCGCGGATTGCGATCTGCGCGCTCGCCATGATCGCGCTGCAGGTGTACGTCGCCGGCAGCGTCGAGTCCTGGACCGTCGCCGGCGCGTTCGGGCAGCGTCGCTTCGTGGCCTTGACCGTGCTCGTCGCCATTGGGGTGGCGGCGTGGCTCGACGTCGCCCGGCGACGCGCTGCGCGCGTGGCGGTCGCGCTCGCCCTCGCGCTGTCGATGTGGTGGAACCTCGGCCTGATGATTCAATTCGGCGCCGGCTGGATGGACCGGCAGCGCCTCGAGCTGTCGCGAAACGCTTACAATAGTTTCGTTCTGGTTCCGCGGCGGCTGCCCGAAATCGCCTATCGGTACCTCTTCGACCGCAGCTCCTTTTATCGGACGTCCCGGCCCTGACGACTTTGCAGATCTTCTACTTCGCGGACATCCGGTTCCCGCTCGAGCGCGCAAACGGCATCCAGACAATGGAGACGTGTCACGCGCTGGCGAAGCGGGGACACATCGTCACGCTCGTCGTCAGGCCGGACCGGACTCGGCCGGCGCGCGATCCGTTCGCCTTCTACGGCCTCGATCCGATCGAGACGCTGAAGATCGCGCGCGTGCGGAATGGGGCGATTCGCGCCATCACCCGTGCTCGGTACATCGCGTCCGCTGTTCGTGAGGCGGCCGGATCGCGGCGGCTCGACCTTCTCTACACGCGCGACCTCGGGGTCGCGTCCGTGGTGCTGCGCATGCCACGGACGCTCCGCCCGCCGCTCGTGTACGAATCGCACGGCTTTGCACCGGCGGTGGCCGAATCGATGCCACATCTGCTCGGCGGCGCAAAGGCGGTCTCGAGCCTCAAGAGCCGGCGGCTGCTCTCGCGCGAGCGTTTCGTGTGGCTGAACGCCGACGGATACGTCACGATCACGACCGGCCTCGCGATGGAGCTCGAAGGCCGGTTCGGATCGCGCCCGCACGTCGCCATCGTGCGCGATGCGACGCGCCTGCCCTCCGGACGCCGCTTCACGCCTCCCGTTGCGCACGACCCGCCGATTGTCGCGTACGCCGGGCATCTGTATCCGTGGAAGGGCGTCGACGTGCTCCTGCGGGCGCTGGCGCGGCTCAGAACGGTGCGCGGGTTGATCGTCGGCGGACACACCGGCGAACGGGACCTCGATCGCGTGCGCACGCTGGCGACGTTGCTGGACCTCGGCACGCGCCTCCAGATCACCGGGCTCGTCCCCCCGCCCCGCGTCAGCGAGCTGATCGGGGCTGCCGACGTCCTCGTGCTGCCCAATACCTTGACGACGATCTCGGCAAGCTACACGTCGCCATTGAAGCTGTTCGAGTATCTGGCGACCGGCAAGCCGATTGTGGCGTCGGACCTCCCGGCTATTCGTGAGGTGGTCTCGCCCGACGAGCATGCCGTGCTCGTTCCGCCAGGGGATCCGGACGCGCTCGCGGCCGGGATCGCGCGCGTGCTCGACGATCCCGCCTTCGCGACGCGACTCGCGCACAACGCGTTCGACCGGGCGGCGCGATACAGCTGGGACGCCCGGGCCGAGCACCTCGATCAATTCTTCCGCGCGATGACGGACTCGACATCTTCTAAGTCGGTTTGAGGCGAAGCGTCGCTACGGATCACGGTGATTTCAACCGGCCTTCTCGCGATCGTCCGTTGCCCCGAGTGCCGCGCCGCGTTGCGCGTCGGCGCGGCTCGGTCGATCTGCTCGGCGTGCGGACGGGAGTACGGTGGAACGGACGCGGCGTTCCTGGACCTGCGGCCGGCCACGACCTTCAGGGAGAAGACGAGATACCTCGACGCGGCGCTCCACGGGGACGCGCGTCACGAGACGGTCTCGCCGCCGCTCCTCTCGGCCGCGCTCAGAAACGACGTCCTGCGCGAGTTCATGGCGCTCGGACCCGATGATCGCGTGGTCGATCTCGGGTGCGGGAGCGGACGCGTGCTCGTGTGGAATCGCGACGCGCGCGCGCGCATGGTGGGGATCGACGTCAGTCCCTTTTTTGCGTCCGAGGCCCTCCAGAGCGTCGATCTCGCGCTCGGCGACCTGCGGCGGCTGCCGTTTGCCGATGGAGCGTTCACCAAGGCGTATTGTCTCGACGTGCTCGAGCACCTCTCGCGCGAGAGCCTCGGGCAGGTCCTGACCGAAGCGGCGCGCGTCCTCGCACCCGGCGGCCGGCTCTTCGTGTACTCGCACGTCCGCAGGAACTCCTCCTTCGCGCTCGGGCTTCGCGGCATCAACAAGCTCGCGCACGGCCTGGCCCGCATCGGGCTCGTCGATCTCACACGCGAGCACCTGCGGAAATCGGATCATCTCAATCCTCTGGCAGACATCCCGGATCTCGAGCGCGCGGCGGGCGAGGCCGGGCTTCGCGTCACGCGCATCCGCTACTACACGCCGTTGGTGGGCGCGTTCATCGAAAACATCCTCGTGCGCGTCGCCGAGCGTGCGATGACCAGACGCGCGGAACGGAGGATCGTCAGGGCGCACGCCGCCGCCGGCACCGCTCATGGCGGCGGGCCGTCGTCCGCGTCACCGGCACCGGACCTCGACCCCTCGTCGCTGGCGGCGCGCGTGGCCCGAACGGAAGCCAAGCGGCGTCTCGCACGGCGCGGCCCGGCCTACGCCACGCTGCGCATCCTGACGGCACTCATGAAGGTGGATCTTTGGCTGTTCGGGCGAATCAGATCGGGACCGTTCTTCGCGCTGCTGGTGAAGGGATGATGA
>JACPPN010000045.1 GCA_016190995.1 Acidobacteriota bacterium
CGCCATGGCTCTTTATCGTTCCCCCCGCCATCGCGGTGCTGCTCGCGCCGCCGCAACAGCCTTGGATGCTGCTGTGGCTCGTCGGCGGGATGTCGGCCGTCGCGCTTGTGGTCGGCAGTCTAAGCCGGCGAGTACGAATCGCATGGGCGCAATGGCAGGTCTTCTTTTTCCGCGGGACATCGTTGTTCATCTCGGGTCTGGTCGTGCTGAATGCCGTCCTGCGCCTGTTGGGCGTCAGCTACGTCACCACGATCTTCGACAGCGCGTCGGCGACGACCGTCGTACTGTTTCTCTTGGCGGCCTACACCGCGTCGTGGTGGTACGACGATTGGGTGACCAGGCTCATGGTCGAGGCCGTGATTGGCGTGTTCGGGACGTTCGATCCCGGCACCTCCTCCGTTTCATTCGACGTCGATTCGGGAGTGCAGCCGGTGCGCGCATCGCGCGAGCATCGCATCCTCCAGGCACACGGGGCCGGGCGCCTGTTACTCATCGGACGAAGGGACACGCCGCCCCACCCCGAGGAGTGTCAGGCGCTCGGCTCGTACGGCATTTTCACTGAGCTCGCGCCCAATGTGGCCGGCGGCAAGGGCGAAGCGTTGCGCTCGGCTTTCGCGGCCCGAGCGACGCTCTACGCGCTGGTGGCGACCGCGCTGCCGTTTATCTTCATTGTGGGTAGTGCCTATGTGATTCACGCGGGTAACCAGAATCCTCAGGTCACCGTGCGGAGCGGTGGCGGCGTGATGTCCCCGGAGGACCTGATCTTCGACAGCGTGCACTGTGCATCTGATCGGCCTGTGCTGATCCTCGCGGCGTCTGGCGGCGGTACACGCGCGGCGCTCTACACGGCCGCGGTGCTCGAAGGTTTGCAGCGCGCCCGACGAGTGGCGGATGTGCGTCTCATGAGTGGCGTCTCGGGCGGCGGGGCGGCGCTCGCCTATTTTGCAGCGCAGCGGTCCTTGCTCGTGGCCGGCGACTCCGGAGCCTGGGATGACTTCGTCGATCGGATGGGGCAGCCCTACATTCAGGACGTGCTGAACGGTGCGGCCGAGTGGCGCGTCACCACGAGCGAGCGGCTAGGCCGCCAGTTGAGTGCCAGCTTTGCGCGGCGTTGGGCACTGCCGGAAGCTCGCCGTACATTTGGACAAATCGACGACATCGGGCTGATTCTCAACACCGCGATCGCCGGGCACTTCGACCGCGGCCGCGTGCCGGCGCCGCTGCAAGAGAGCTCGCCTGAACCACTCAGCCTCTCGGACGCCGAGCGGCGCTTTCGCCGCTACTCATCGACCGAGCTAGCAGGTGGTCGAGTATTGTTCACGAATCTGCGCCTGCCGCCGACGTTTCCCGGTCCCGGACTTGGCCTCGACGCCACCGAGCGCCTGCCGCTCGTCGTCGTCGCAGACGGGCGCACGCCGCTCGCCGACGGCGCCGCGCTCAATGCTAATTTTCCACCCGTTTTTTCAAACGCCGCTGTCGACGTTGACGATAGGGTGCGGTACTGGGTCACTGACGGCGGCGCCATCGACAATCGGGGTATGGAGGCCTTGCTCTTCGCGACGCGCCAGGCGATTGTGGATGCGCCCGTGTGCGCGAGGCCGCCGGCGATACACATGATCGTGGCAGAAGCATCGGCATATTCCGACAACTACGTTCAGGATCGCGGACTGGGAACCATGATGGCGGCCGGATCGGCGTTCGCCAGTCAGCTTGCCGTTGAAGTGGTCGCGCAAATTCGCGAGATCTACGCGCGTCGCGGCGGTCGTTTCGAATTTCACTACTTGCAGATGCCCAGGATATTCCGCAACGCATTTGGCACTCATTGGATGCTTCCGCCTTGGATCTCGCTAAGACACGGCGATGAGACGGCCACTCTTGAAGGAGCGCAGGTCGCCCGCATCGTCCGCGCGCTCTACACATCGCCGGAGGGACTCGACGCCAGGTCAAAGCACGTTTGGGAGTGGGCCCAACAGGACCGGGCATCGAGCGTCAGCTGGACGCAGCTCATGACGGCGTTGGGGAGCCGGTGATGAATCGGCCAGCACACCAACGTTCCGAACTTCGGCGCCGTCAAGTATGCCGGCGTCTACCCCGGCATCGATCTTGTCTACTACGGGAACGAGCGTCGCCTCGAGTACGACTTCATCGTCGCCAGGCGGTGATCCACACCGGATCCGGCTCTCGTTCGACGGTGTCGATCGGCTCGACCTCGATTCGTCGGGCGACCTCGTGTTGCGGACCGCCGGCAGCGAGACCCGGCTGTTGAAGCCGGTCACGTACCAGGACGTCGGAGGGACGCGGCACGCGATAGCCAGTGGCTATAGAGTGGTCGCCCCCCGGGAGGTTGAGTTTGAGATTGGACCGTACGATGCCAGCAGGCCGCTCGCCATCGATCCGCAGTTGCTGTACTCCACCTATCTGGGCGGAACGGCCGTCGACCGCGGGAACGACATTGCTCTCGATGCCGCCGGCAATGCCTATGTCGTCGGCGAAACCAGCTCGGCGAACTTCCCGTTGGTCGGGAGCATCGACGCGGTCCAGGCTCTGTCCGAGGCCTTCGTAACCAAGTTCAGCCCGGATGGCTCGGTCCTGTTCTCCACCTACCTGGGCGGAAGCCAAAACGACTATGGGATCGGCATCGCGGTCGATCCGGGGGGCACGGCAATCTTCGTGGGCGGCGACACGTTGTCCGCTGACTTCCCCACGCTGAATGGCTTCAACCCAACGCTGGGCGGGGTCAGAGACGGATTCTTTGCCCGGATCAGCACCGCGGGCCCAAGCCCAAGCCTGTCGTACTCGACCCACATCGGCGCTAAGTCACCCACCGCCCAGTTTAAAGTTCAGGGCGTGGCCATGGATTCCCTCGGTCGTGCCTACGTAGTGGGCTACACCAACACCGCCGACTCCCCCGACTTTCTGGTCACCGCAGGGACCTGGGACACGACCTTCAACGGGAACACCGACGCTGTCGTGCTGAAGATCAACCCCTCAGGCTCCGGTTGGACCTCGCTCCTCTGGTCGACGTATCTCGGTGGCAGCTACTACGACTATGGGAACGGCATCGCCGTCGACTCCCTCCTGAACGTCTACGTCGCCGGGCAGGTGTGGGCCCCGACGGACTTCCCGGTCACTGCGGGTGCGTACGATACGTTGCACAACGGCGGTGCGGATGCGTTCGTGACGAAGTTGACGCCGAACGGCCCGAGCCTCGTCTACAACACCTTCTTGGGCGGCGGGCAGACCGACGCCACGTACGGCATCGCGGTGGACGCGAGCTTCAATGCCTACGTGACGGGCCAGACCAACTCGGTCGCCGCGCCGGCGTACCCAACGACCGCGGGTTCGTTCCAGCCATCAAGCGCGGGCGTCGGCTCCAACTACGACGGATTCGTCACCAAACTGAACAGCTCTGGCTCGGGCCTCGTCTACTCCACCTTTCTCAGTAGCCCCGGCGGCGATAGTGGGAAAGACATTGCCCTTGACAGCAGCAATCGCGCGTACGTGTTGGGACAAACGAATTCGAGCGCCTTTCCGACCCTCGATGCGTTTCAATCCCACGGAGGCGCCCAAGATGAGTTCGTGTTGCGGTTGAACGCCGCGGGCTCCGGCCTGGAGTACTCCACCTACCTTGGGGGAAGCGGCGACGATTGGCCGTTGTTCCGAGGAATCGCGGCTGACCCCTCGGGAACCTACGCCTGGGTGACGGGTTTTACAAGTTCAGTCGACTTCCCGACGATGTTGCCGTACGACGGCAGCTATGGCGGTGGTGCAGATGCGTTCGTCGCCAAGATCGGCCTGCTCGACTCCGACGGCGATGGGATCGTACGGCTGGCAGCGGTTCACCAACCCAGGCTTCCGCAACCAGGGGCAGTGCGTGAGTTACGTTCAGCACAACACGCCGCCGAACCAGTGAATCCCCGGGGGGGCCGTGCCATTGCTGGGGGCTTCGAGATCAGCGAGAGTGAGTAACGAGAGTGAGTAGTCGGGGCGGGTGATGTCGCTAAAGCGCTCCGGCGCGAAGGAGGGAGATCTCGCGGGCTTCTCGTCGCGGGGGACGCCGAAGGAAGACCGCTTGGACAACGAGGACCCAACGACTGAGCAAGAGGCCGTTGGCAGGCCAGTTGCCGGTGGGCCAGCGGTGAGCGGCATCGCCGTGCCGCAGGGACGCCGACCTCGGGACCCGGCGGCCAGCCGTTATGGCTGCCAGCGTGACGCGAGCCGCGACCGCGTGATGCGGCGATCGCGGGTGAGGACCGGCAGGTTCATGACACGCGCGGTCGCAACGATGAGACGGTCGGCTGGATCGCGGTGAAAACGCGGCGGTAGCTCTGCCACTTCGGCGGCAATGGCCGGTGTCACCGGCACGACCCGCACCGTGCGCGGATGAGCCGCCGCGTCGAGCCATTCGGCCAGGGGCACCGTAAATGAGAGGCGGCCCCGCTCGACCAGCATCGCGACTTCCCAGAGGCTGATATCCGCAAGGAACGGGCGGCTGTCGGCGGGCAGGGTGTCAAGGGCCTCGATGGCCGTCCGTCCGAGGCGCGCATCCCGATCCACCCACCAGACCCAGGCGTGCGTGTCGAGCAGGGGGACACTCACCGGAGTGCCTCGATAGCCTGCTCCTCGATGACGGGCGCAAACGGATCGCCGTGCCACCGCGCCGTGCCCCGCACGCGGAGCCACGGCCGCTCCCCCTCGTCGCCGGCTGGGACGAGGCTGGCCACGACGCGTCCGTGCTTGGTGACGATGATGGGCTCGCCGCGTTCGCGGACCCGATCGATGGCGGCCAGGCACTTCGCCTTGAACTCCGTCGCGGTCATCTTCATGTGACTAGTCTATATGACCAGTCATTTGTCGTCAATTGTTGAGCCTCAATGGGAGCCCATCAGGGTAGGACCTCGATCGCCTCGTCGGGGTGGAACCTCGAGAGCCGGCCGCCACGAGGATGGGGCGCTACGAGGACGGGGGCGCTCAGGGCTCGCAGCAGTCGCGGCCGGCCGTGCACGTGTCGGCATGCGCGAGCCGACCGTCCGGCCCGCGCGCCTTCTGGGTGCGCGTGCACCAGTAGGCCGTCGCGTCATAGCGATCGTAGAACGCGTGCTCGTCCGTGTCCCGAGCGGCAGTGACGTACATGCCTTTGTGACGCAGGTGCATGCAGGTGGCCGGCGTCACGACGAAGGACTTCAAGGGGGGATGCTCCATATCGGGACCTCTGCAGACTGGTCACGCGACGGCGATGCCCGCCGCCTTGAGGATCGCGCGTTTGACGGCTGTGCGCGCCACCTGCACCTTGTACGCGTTCTCGCTCATCGGCTTCGCGTCCTTGACCGCCGCATCGGCGGCGCGGGTGGCCGTTTCTTCGGTCACGGGTCCGCCGGCCAGGATCGCCTCGGCGGCGGCGGCCCGCCATGGCACGGGCGCCACGGCGCCCATGACGATGGTCGCGCTCCTGACCGCCCCGCCCTCCATCGAAAGGACGGCGGACACGATGGCCAGCGGCCAGTCGTGCGACTGCTTGAACCGTACTTCGTAGGTCGCGCTCCGGGCGTTGCGCGGGGCCGGCAGGATCACGTGGGTCACGAGCTCGTTGGGCGCGAGGACGTTCTCGCCGTACAGGTTCTTGTCGGGCATGACGAAGAAGTCTGCCGCGCTCACGTCCCGCTCGCCCGAGGGACCCGCGATCCGGAAGCGGCCGCCGTACGCCAGGATCGGCACGGCAAGGCTCGAGGGATGCACGATGTGGCAGGGTCCCGTCCCGAAGATGGCGTGGTACTGATTCTCCCCGTCGACGGCGAAGCAGCGTGATCCACCTTTCTTCAGACAGTCGAATTCCTCGTTGCGGAAATACCAGCAGCGCGGCCGCTGGTTGATATTGCCGCCCAGAGTCCCGGCGTTGCGGATTTGCGGCGTACCCACCTCGGAGGCGGCCTGAACCAGCGCCGGGTACGCCTTCGACACGCCCGCATGCTCGGCCAGATCGATCACCTTCACCGCGGCGCCGATGCGGAATCCGCCGTCAGGCGTCGCGGCAATCGTCGCGTCGAGGTTCTTGACGTTGACCAGCCGGTCGGGCTGAAGGATGTAGTCCTTCATCAGCGCCAGCAGGTCCATCCCTCCCGCGAGCGGCAGGAACTTCCCGCGTTCCGCGCCGAGCGCGGCGAGCGCTTCCTTCTCGTTTGCGGCGTTGACGTAGGCAAACGCTTTCACAGCGTTCCTCCTGATTTCTCCAGCGCAAGCGCGTTGAGGATCTTATCCGGCGTGATCGGCAGGTTTCGGATCCGCACGCCGGTCGCGTTCGCCACCGCGTTGGCGACGGCCGCGGCGGTCGAAACGGTTGGCGGCTCCCCGAGCCCGATGACGCCACGGTCCGGCTGGTTGACCAGCACGATCTCGATCTGGGGAATATCGGACGGCCCCGGCAGCAGGTACCACTCCATGTTCGGATTCACCATGCGCGCCGTGTTGCGATCGAGAATGCGATTCTCGAACATCGCAAAGCCGATCCCCATGATGATGCCGCCGTAGACCTGGCTCTCCGCGGTCAGGGGATCGAGGATGAGGCCGCAATCCTGCACGCAGGTCACCCGCTTGACCTTCGTGACCCCGGTCTCAATGTCGACCTCGACCTCCGCCATCTGGACGCCGCTCGAGCCGCTCGACGACAGCCCCTGTTCCCACTCGCCGTCGACCGATACCGGTTCGGTGCCAAGCGTGCGGCACGCCTCCTTCCACCCGAGGCTCTTCGACGGATTGTCCTTCGCGTAGATCTTCCCCTTGCTCGCGACGATGGACGCCGCGTCGACGCCAAGGGTCGGGGCCACCTTCGCGGCAAGCGCGGCGAGCGCCTTGTCGGCCGTGACACGAATCGCGGGCGTGACGGAGGCGGCTGTGGTGCTGCCGCCGCTGCCGCCGCTGAACGGATGGTTCGAGTCGCCAACCTCCACATTGACCGCGTCGAGCGGCAACCCGAACGTTTCGGCCGTCACCATCGCGACGAGCGTGCGCGTCCCTGTGCCGATGTCCTGGGTTCCGCACCGCATCAGGACGCCCCCGTCCGGATAGATCTCGCAGTGCGCCTTCGATCCGCGGCCGCCGCCGCCCCAGCGATTGGCGGCGCATCCGTAGCCTCTCTTGACCGGGCCGGGTGTCGCGTCACCGCTTGGATGCCGGCGGCCCCATCCGAACTTCTCGGCCGCCCTCGGGAAGTACTGCCGCCACATCGCGTTCGGTGCCTCGGGCGGGAGGTTCTTCATCCGGAACTCGACCGGATCCATGCGCAGCTTGTCGGCGATCTCGTCCATCAGGACTTCGGTGATGAAGCAGCCCTGCGGATGTCCCGGCGCCCGCATGGCGCGCTGCTCGCCCGCATTGATGTAGACGTCGGTGTGATGACGACGGCGATGTGGGAAGACGTAAATGTAGGGCAGCGGAAAACCCGAGCCTGCGCCGGCTCCGCCGGTGCCCCACGTCTCGGCGTCGAACGCCGTCAGCGTCCCGTCCGCCGCAACACCGGCCTTGATCTTGGCAGCGGCCGAGGGACGATTGCCCGTCGCGAGGTGTTCCTCCTTGCGATCGAGCATCAGCTTCACCGGCGCATTCGCGAGCTTCGCCAGCTTCGCGCAGACGATGCCTTGAAGGTCTGGACCGAACTTGCTGCCGAAGCCGCCGCCCATGTACTCGGTGATCACGCGGACGCTGGTTTGCGGGATGCCGAGCGCCTGCGCGAACCCTTCCCGCGAACCGTGCACGGCCTGGGTTGAGACCCACGCCGTCAGCTTGTCCCCCTCCCATTCGCACACGCAGCCATGGGGCTCGAGGCAGACGTGCGTCTGGACCTGCGTCGAGTACGTCGCCTCGACAACGAGCGCCGCGGCTGTGAAGCCCGCCGCGAGATCGCCTTCTTCCTCGACGTTGCCGCGTTTCAGGTTGCCCCCTTCGAACACGACAGGCGCGAAGGGCTTCATCGCCTGCTCGATGCTCGCGAGATGCGGCAGTACTTCGTACTCGACCTTGATCAACCGCAATGCGTCGCCCGCCTGCTCCTCGGTCGCAGCCGCGATGGCGGCGACCTCATCGCCCTGGTAGAGCACCTTGTCGCCGGGAAACTTGGGGTTCTTGCCCGGCTCGATGATGGCCAGCGCGGCCCTCACGCCCGGCGCCTTCTGCACGTCGGAGAGATCGATCGAGACGACCCGCGCGTGGGCGTGCGGAGATCGCAGGATGCGACCGTAGAGCATGCCCGGCCGGATGATGTCGTAGGCGTACTTCGCCTTGCCCTGCGTCTTGAGCGGGCCGTCGAGCCGCTTGACGCGCGTGCCGAGGATGTCGGGCTGTGGCGGCCACTGATGGCTCGCGTTGGCGACCGGCTTCGCGGGGCTGGCGACTTCCGGAACCTGGTCTCGGTCAGGCACGGCGCACCCCCTTCGCGTTCATGGCCGCCTCGAGCACGCGCACGTACGTGCCGCAACGGCAGATGTTGCCGTCGAGCAACGCGCGCGCCTGCTCGGGTGTCGGACTGGGATGCTGCTCGAGCAGCGCGACGGTCGCGGTCACGAAGCCCGGCGTGCAGAAGCCGCACATCAGCGCATCGCGATCACAGAACGCCTGCTGCACCGGATGCAGGGCCGCGCCGGTCGAGAAACCCTCGACGGTTCGGATTGGCTTGCCCTGCGCCTCGATCGCGAGCATCGAGCACGAATAGACCGCCCGCCCCTCGACGATCACCGTGCAGGCGCCGCAGCTGCCTCGATCGCAGACACGCTTGACACCGGTGAGATCGAGCCGGTTGCGCAGCGCGTCGAGCAGCGTGACGCGCGGGTCCACCTTGAGATCGTATCGCTTGCCATTGATCGTCAGCGAGATGGGAACCTCGCCGGGGCCGACGACCTTCACGGCCCCCTGCGCCTGGGCGACGGCCGGCGTGACCACGGCGGTCGCAACGCTCCCGATTCCAACCGTCTTGAGGAAGGCCCGACGACTGACGGACAGATTCTCGGCTGCCGCTTCAGGCGGATGGGCAGGCCGTCTACTTCTGGAAGCCATTCAGGACCTCCAAGTCAGGAAGAAGTGGGCGACTAGGGTACTACAGAACCTGGTTCAGGGTGCCAGGTTCCAGGTTGCACGTTCAAGGTGCCAGGTTGAGGTTCCAGGTACCGGCTTTACGTGCTGGTTCGGCTCGGGACCCGGTCCGCCTTCGCGCCTTGCGCTACGGCGAGACCGCGCCCAAGCTCGCATCGTCCGAGCGAGCGGAGGCGGGAACTCGGGACTCGGGACTCGGGACCCGGGACCCGGGACTCTCTATAGGCGTGGCAACGTCTGGCGCTTACGGAAAAAATCGTCCCATGGCGCGCGCGTGGCGAGACGCCGTTCGGCTGAACGGATCGTGAAGACGGTTGGATCGAGTCGCCGCGTGACTTCGGTCCAGGCGAGCGGCATCGAGACGGGCGCGTGAGGCCTCCAGCGCACCGCGTAGGGCGGGACGACGGTCTGCCTGGCGGCGTTACGCATCACGTCGATGAATACCGATGCGCGCCGCTTGGCCTTTCGCGACTCGACCGTGGCCAGCTGCGGATACGCGTCGGCGAGCTCTCGGGCAATCGCGCTCGCGTACTGCCGTACCTGGTCCTCCCCCGAGCCGCGGCGGAGCGGCACGAACAGGTGCAGCCCGCGTCCGCCCGACGTCTTGACGAACGACTCGAGACCATGATCTTCGAGGAGACCGCGCAGCCGCACCGCCACGTCCGCGGCGTCAGCGGTATCGGTGGCGGGATCCAGGTCGAACGCCATCCAATCCGGGCTCTCGAGCGCATCGATGCGGCTGTTCGTCACGTGCATCGCGATGCAGCCGAGATTGACGAGCGTCAGCAACGTCTTGAGCGATCCCCCGACGATGTAGTCGACGTCGCGGCCGGCGCTCGGAGCGGGGAGTCGAATGGTGGGAACGCCAGACGGCAGGTTCTTGGGCGCCTGCTTCTGGAAGAAACAGGACTTTCGCACTCCCTCCGGACACCGCTCCATCGTCAGGACACGACTCTTCATCCAGGGCAGGATGAAGCGCGCAATGCGGCGGTAGAATTGCGCCAGATCCCGCTTGGTGTAGCCTTCGTCCGGCCAGAAGACCTTCGACGGGTTCGTGATGGTCACGCCGCCAAGGGAGATTGAAGCCATGGCAGACTTAGTCAGGCAACCTGCAATCAATCAGTGCGTGTCTCTCAACCTCGCGCGGCCGAAGGCTCTCTGTTCCGCTGATCGCATGCGACAGCCGTCGAGTGAAAGCTCGCCCGCGCCGGTGAGCATCAGAGAGACCAGCGCTGCGATGAGCACCAGATGGAATTCCAGACCATGTCCGACGCCGGGCTGCAGGGTCCAGTTGATGAAGAATCCGTTGCCAAGATGGACCTTCCAGAGCGCGACGAACACGTCGAGGACGAGCATGGCGGCCGTCCAGAAGGTCAGGGCACCGGCCATCAGCATGACCCCGCCGAGCAACTCCACGAGTCCGATCAGGATGGCAAGCGGCTGCGAGGGCTGGAGACCGAGCGGATCGAACACGGCCGACGTGGCGGCGGGCGCGCTCCCCCAGATCGCGAGAGGCTTCGTGACGCCATGGGCGACGAACACGACCGCGACGGCGCAACGCAGCACCATCGGTCCCCATCCTTGCAGCAGCCCGCGATTCATCGTGCGTCATGCAGCGCCGCGCCGCGCTCGTCGCACAGGCCCAAAAAAGCTTGTACGGCTTCCACATTGTGCCATCCTTTGTCGTTGAACTCCGGTGAAATTTTCCAAAGAGGTGACGTATGTGGACCCGTCGCGCGTTCCGTCGACACGCCGGAACGGCGGGCGCCGCCGCGCTCGCGATTCTGAAGCCCGACGGCATCGCGCGCGCCGCAGCGGTGCCGAGCCGAGTGGCGGATCGTTCGCTCGATTCGGTCGCGCGGGACGAGACGTACTGGGGCCAGATTCAACAAGCCTTCACGCTCGACCGGACGATCATCAACTTGAGCGCTATCGGATCATCGTCACGCCCATCACGCACGCGGAGTACGAAGGCTTTCGCGTGACGCCGAACGTGTACACGACACTCGAGGACATCGATACGTTTGCCGGCGCGCTGGAGGCCGTCATCAGGAAAGGGCTTCCGACGCCGGCGCAGTAAACGAAGCTGCGCCTCAAGCCGGCAACGCTCATCTCCGAAGTCGGGCTCGGGCGTCCAGGCTCTCCCGCGCAAGTCAGGCTTACGTGGTCTTCCCGGCAATTTCGTGACCGGAAAGCCCGAATCCTCACCGCGCCCTCTCGAGTCCTCTGCTGTTCGCTGGGTGTGTGTCGGCGGCGCCATTCATGCCGATGGCGCGATCTCTGCTTTCGGCAGGGCCGCCCCCGCAGTCTCAGTACGTGGTGTGCCGGCCTTGTCGCGCCGGTGACGTCCGACCCGCGGACGCCTGCGGACGGCAAGGAGGTTGACGTGAAGAAGATCGCGATGTTGTGTGCCATCGGTGCCATCCTCGCGCTCGGCGCGAGCGGCGTGCAGGCACAGGATCAAGTTGTGACGGTACGGGCCAGCCTGGAGGGCAGCCAGGAGAATCCGGGAATCCTCACGGGCGCGTTCGGCAGCGCGGTCTTTACGCTGAATCGGACGACGCAGCAAATCACGTATACGGTGAACATCTTCAACCTGCCGTCGGGAATCACCGGCGCGCACATCCACGTGGGTCCGAGGGGCCAGAACGGCCCGATCATCTTCCCCCTGAGCTGGATACCGAACGTTTCGAACGACTTTGCGTTGACCGGCACGCTCACGTCGAACGACCTGGTCCTGCGCCAGGCAGTGGGCATCGGGTCGCTTGAAGACGCGTTCTGGTCCATTTCTGCCGGCGTGACCTACGTCAACGTGCACACGCAGGTGAACCCGGGGGGCGAGATTCGCGGCCAGATCTGCCCGTCCAGCGCGGACGCGAACATCTTCATCCGCGTCGCGACCTGCGTCGGCTGATTGGAGCATCAAGCTGCGCTACGGGCTGAGTGCTGGGTGCTGCGCGCGGGGCGCCAGAGACCCATCATTTCTCCACAGCCTCCGCGGTCTCCGCGGTGCCAGCTTTGACCACGGTTCAGGAGGCTCTACTAGTAACGAAGCTTCGACGCCACCGAGGGGTCGTTCCGACTCGCCGGCTTGAGGCGAAGCTTCGTTACCTGCCATGGGTTCATGAACCCATCGATTCCTGGTGAAAGATGGCGATCCAGGCGCCGCCGCGCCGGGCGTAGATGCTCGACGAGTAGATGGGCTTGTCGGGCATCGCCTCGCCTTTGTACGTCGCCTTCACCCTGGCCGCATAGGTCAGCAGCATCAGGCGCCCCCCGAGCCGCGTCACCTTGAAGTCTGTCAGCGAAAACTCCGTCAGGTCGTAGTCCTTCATCACCTGCGTGAGCTGCTCCGTGGTGGCCATGCCACTCGCATCAATCGAGATGGCGTCCGCGCTCAAGACTTTCTTGAACGCCGCGGCATCCTTCGCCTTGAACGCCTCCCAGGCTTGCTTTTCCAAGGCGACCAGCCGCTGCTCGACAGCCGCAGGCACGGACGAAGCCCGGGGCGTCCGGGCGGTCTCTCCGCTGGCCGCCGGCGTCTGGGCGGCCGCCATCGTGGCGCTGAACAACATCGCCATGATGCTGTAGATCGCGTTCCTCATCGAGTCCCTCCTCAGGTGTTGAGGCCATCCCGGCAGACTCGATCCGGCCACGGCGTACGACGCCGCGGATCGCGTCTGGATGCAGGATGCCCAGGCGATGATTCTGCCGGGCGGCGGCCCGGCCGTCAACCCAGGGACCAGCGAGGATCGCCGCGCTATAATCGGCTTCCGTCAGGATCCGGAGATGTCGCCGTTTCAGCGGTGATCCGCGCGCGCGCCGCGAACTTCGGCCTCACCGTTCCAGACTTCGTCCACGTGCTGAACCACGATGCGTTGCGCCGCTACATGGCGCGCGTGCCGCCGCCATGGCTGCTGAAGCCGCCGTCGGAGGCCTCGGCGATCGGGATCCGGAAGATCTCCCGTCCCGACGAGCTGTGGCCGGTGCTCGGGGAGCTTGGCGATCGGCAGTCGTACTTCCTGCTCGAGCGCGACGTCGCGGGCGACGTCTATCATGTCGACGCGATCGTCGCGGAGCGCGAGCCGGTGTTCGGCGTCGCCTCCAGGTACGCGCGGCCGCCTATGGACGTCGCGCATCACGGGGGTGTCTTCATCACGCGCACACTGGGGCGCGAAGAGCCGGATGCCCGGGCGCTGCCAGCGCTCAACCGGGACGTGCTGCGGACGCTCGGGTTCGTTCGGGGCGTCACGCACACCGAATACATCAAGGGGCGCGACGACGGGCGGTTCTATTTTCTAGAGACCGCGGCGCGCGTGGGCGGCGCCAATATCGTGGAGGTCATCGAGGCGGCAACGGGCGTGAACCTCTGGGCCGAATGGGCGAAGGTCGAAGTGCGCGGTGAAGCCGGCGGATATCGTCCGCCTCCGGCGCGCGAAGACTATGCCGGGATCATCATGTCGCTCGCGCGGCAGCAACAACCCGACACGTCGGCCTACACGGACCCCGAGATTGTGAGGCGCACCTTCAAACACCACCACGCGGGGATGATCGTGGCGTCGAGCGATCCGGCGCGTGTGCAGCAACTGCTCGACGAGTACAGCCGACGGTTCTACGACGATTTCTTCGCAACGGCGCCGCTTCCCTCCAGGCCGACGGTGTAGGGCCGTGACGAGGAGCGAGGACTGAGGCCTGAGGGGCGAATGCCTCAGTCCTCGTGCCTGAGTCCTGGGGCCGTCGTGATGCGTGGCAGGCTGCGCGCCGAGCGCAAGTAGATGTAGTCGCCCAACGCCGAATCATCCGCGTTCGCCGCGTTGCCGGCCACGTGAAACACGACCGGCACCGCGGCGGTCGGCGCAGTCCACTTCAGCTTCCACTCGACCGCGCCCGGCACCGGTGCCGCCGTTCCGACGAGCGCATGCTGTGCGTACTCGATCTTGCCGTCCAGTGACGTGATGACCTGAACGGCTGCATCCGCGGCCGCCAGCCGGCCCGCTTGATCGCCCGCACGCGCGCCGGTCGCAATCCGTGCCGACAGCTGGAATCCGCCACGCCGCAGCTCTGCGCGCGCCAACCGCACCGTAATGGTATATTCGGTGCCTCGACGAAACGATCTCGGGATGCCGCTGAGGCGGAGGGATCCGCCCGGATCGTTCAAGGGCTGATCGAAGTGACACTTCCGACAGCTTGGCTCACCAAACCCGCCCGTCATGCCGGGAAACGGACCTTGGGGAAACGCGGCCAGAAGAATCGGCGCCAGGAGCAGAGGCCCCGCGGTAAACAGCAAACCCACCGAGGCAGTATAAGGAACACGGCGAGCAGGGAGGAAAGTATGAGCGCTTGCACGACGCGCCGACTGGGCCTGATTGCGGCCAGCTTGTTGCTCGGGCCGACAATGTGGGCGCGCGACGCGAAGATCAACGTGACGATCGAGGAATGGGACGTGCCGACCAAGAACAGCCGGCCCCACGATCCGGCGTACGCCCCCGATGGATCCGCCTGGTATACGGGTCAGATGGCCAACGTGCTCGGCCGCCTCGATCCAGCCACCGGCGTGATCAAAGAGTACGCACTCCCGACGCCGCAGTCGGGCCCGCACGGGCTGGTAGCCGACAAGGAGGGGAATATCTGGTACACGGGCAACTTCGCGACGCTGGTCGGCAAGCTCGATCCGAAAACGGGTAAGGTGACCGAATACCGGATGCCGGATCCGCGCGCGAAGGATCCGCACACGCCCATCTTCGACCAGCAGGGCGTTCTCTGGTTCACGGTACAGGGAGGCAACTTCGTCGGGCGGCTGGATTCCGCCACGGGCAAGATCGATCTGAAGCAGCCCCCTTCACCCAACGCGCGTCCCTACGGCATCGTCGTCAACTCGAAAGGGGTGCCGTTCTTCGATCTGTTCAACACGAACAAGATCGGCAGCATCGATCCCAAGACCCTGGAAATCACGGAGTACGGCCTGCCGGACGGTGCGCGGCCGCGGCGGATCGCGATCGACGCCAACGACCTCGTCTACTACACGGACTACGCGCGCGGCTTTCTCGGACGCCTCGATCCCGCAACGAGACAGGTGAAGGAGTTCGCCTCACCCGGCGGGCCGATCTCCAGGCCGTACGGCATCACGCCGCGCGCCGATGGGACGATCTGGTACAGCGAGTCGGGCGTCGAGCCAAACACGCTCGTGCGGTTCGATCCAAAGACCGAGTCGTTCCAGAAGTGGACGATCCCATCGGGCGGCGGCGTGGTGCGGCACATGGTGACCGCGCCCAACGGCGACCTCTGGCTCGCCTGCAGCGGCGTGAACAAGATTGCGAGGGCGAGAATCGTCGCGACGAGCGAATAGTGCTTACTTGATCGGTTCGTGATTGGCTCCGCAGCCATCAACGGTCTGGGGCTTTGCGTCGGGCCAGAGCGGCACGCCGTTCTCATCGCGCAGCGTCAGGACACGATCGCCCACCTTCACGAGGCGCGCCCAGACGATGAAGCTGTTGCCCCGCGCGAGCTTCGATCCCGTCACTTCGATCTGATCCTCGACCGCGAAGGAGAAATTGCTCATCCCAACGAAGACGGCGGGACCGACGTGCACCTCCACCGTGTGATCGTCCTGCTTGAGTGTCAGGTGCATTCCGACAACGCCGTCCGCGCCCTGCAGGCCCATGACATCCTGGATGGCGCCCCTCAGCGTCACTTCAGTGGACTTGTCGTAAGCGAGCGACTCTTTGCGTGGAGGATCGGCGAGGGCCACACCCGTCGCGACCACCACGCTTGCAAGCGCGAGCCAGGTCAGCTTGAGCGGTTTCATATCGAACTCCCCGGTGCCAGCCGCAAAGACCAAGCACCTGAAACGACACGTTCGAACTGAACCGCAAGCGGGGTGCCACGCGGGAGTCACGGAAAAGAGGGTGGATTCTCGGGGCCCGCCACGGCTATTGAGGCAAGCTGCCGGAATTCCGGCGCGCCCGCAGAGCCACCCGCCGGTGGGCTGCCAGCATGGTGGGATTGACGATCCGAGGCACGGAAACTTGCCGCTATGGCTGTCTTATGCCATGAACTGTCCGCCATCGACGTCGATCGCCTGGCCCGTGATCCCCGCGGCTTCATCGCTCGCCAGAAAGACGGCCACCGCCGCCACTTCTTCCGGCGTGATGAGACGCCGCTGCGGGCTCATGGCTTCGAGGGCGGCACGCGCCTGTTCCGGTGTCCGGTTCGTGACCCGGACGATTCGATCGATAGCGGCGGCCGTCATGTCCGTCTCGACCCACCCGGGGCAGATGGCGTTGACGGTGATGCCTTGAGTGGCGACCTCGAGCGCGACCGACCGCGTGAGCCCGAGGACGCCGTGCTTGGCCGCCGCATAGGCCGCCGTGTAAGGGACCCCGACGCGGCCGGCAACCGACGCGATGTTGATGATGCGGCCGCGCCGGCGCTCGATCATGCCCGGGACGATCGCGCGCATGCAACGGTACGTGCCACTGAGGTTGACGTCGATGGCGCGCGTCCAGAGATCTTCATCGAGCCTGTGGAACGGCGCGCTCTCTGCGAGCCCCGCGCTGTTGACGAGGACCGCGATGGCCCCGAGCTGCCGCGTGACGACCTCGATGGCAGCGGAGACGCTCGGGCCAGAGGTCACATCGCAGGGCACGGCGGCCACCCGTCCGCCCGCGGCAGCGATTTCGCGCGCGACGGCGTCAAGCTGGTCGCGCGATCGCGCCGCTACAGCCACGCGCGCGCCCTGTGACGCGAAGGCGAGGGCAATCGCGCGTCCGATGCCCCGGCCGCCCCCGGTGACGAAGGCGACCGATCCGTTCAACATCACGTCCGTTCGAGCGCTTCGTCGCGCACGCGCTCGGCATGAACGTACTCGCGAAACGCGTAGATCAGCCCGTCGCGGACCTCGATCAGGTACACGC
>JACPPN010000052.1 GCA_016190995.1 Acidobacteriota bacterium
AGGCCCAGGAGTTCGGGGCTCGGGAAGACCCGTTCCAGTGGACCGAGGGATATTCGCTGATTCTGACGAGCGCAAGGACGCTCGATGAGGCGTACAAGACGGTCGACTACATCAACGAGCACGGCGGTCAGGTCGCGATCGTCGCGTCGCCGCGCGTGGTGCTTGGCTGGGCGCCAGTGAACCTCCGTGGGCAGGGCGGCATCCGCAACGTAACGAGCCGACCATACAACGGCAGCCTCGCCGGGGCGAGTGTCGATGAAGCTGACGCGATCAGTTTCTTCAATGAAGTCGCCAGCGGTGCCTGGCGGGCCAAGAAGGCAGGGTTCACCGATCACAGTCGTGTCGTCGATTATCCATCGGACGTGCTCGAGGGACCGGCGGTCCCCCCGGGGCGAGGATTCCTCGGCAACGGTCCGGGAGAGGCCGGCGAGCCAAGTCCCGGCTTCAGCGACCTGATGGCCGGCAAGGTGAGCTACAACGTCATCTACATCGAGAGTAACGGCGCGGTCGATCCGAACTCGTACACGTGGCTTTGCGCCGATCAGACCACGATTCAGTCCGAGATCACCGCAAGTCTGAGCTTTTGGTCGAGCCGCGCGTTGAACTACGGAGTGCCGCTCAGCTTCACGACGACGCACTACAAGCCGCCGCAGTGCGCCGGAGGCACGACGAACGTCACGACGAGTTATGAGCCCATCACACGGCCAGGCCCGACGAGCGCCGCATCCGGCGATCAACTCTGGATCAACCAGATCACCCAGAAGATCGTGCCGGCTTGCAACGCCGGCGACAAGTTCGCTCATATGGACTGCTTCAACTCGGCGCGACGCACCGCGCAGAAAACGAACTGGGCCACGACGCAATTCATCGGCTACAACCCGTCTCCGGCGGCCACGACCTTCACCGACACGTATTTCGCATACGCGTATCGCGGTGGTTATTACTGCCACCTGCTGTTTCGCAACGATGGATGGGCGGTGTCGCAGTACGATCTGGTCAGCTCGCACGAGACAGGGCACCTGTTCGGCGCGTTCGACGAGTACGCCTCGTCTGCCTGCGGCAACTGCTTCAGCGGCGATGCCCTTTCGAAGGGCGTCGTGAATGGCAACTGCGTGAACTGCAACGCCGGATCGGTGCCGTCAATCATGCGCAACAACGAGGTGGCGCTCGATGGCTATGTCCCTGGCCAGATCGGCTGGGGCCTCGACATCAACAACGTCAGAACGTCCCGCACGACGTCGTTGACCGAGAAAACGAACTGGAAGCCCGGACAGGCGATCCGCTACTGGATAAATGTCGACGTCCCGGGGCGGGCGGGCGAATGCGTGGACGTGCGGTCACGCTGGTACCGCCAGTTCCCGAACCCCGCAGGCGGCGCCGGGACGCTCACGGAGGCCGAGTACTTCAATCAGGCCTGCCTTATCACTTCCGGTGGGAACCGGAATATCTGGCTCGACCGCACGGTGCCGGCCGGCGCGGGAGTGGGCGAGGGTGCTGTCGAGATATTCCTCGAGCTGTATTATGGCGGCGCGCCGGAGTACCGGTACGGCAATGGCATGAAGGGATCACTTCGCGGCAAGTTCTACGTGCTGAACGGCTCCGCGAATGCGATTTCGACTTCACCGATGACGGGGGCTCCCGTGGCGGCGCCGGGATCTCCCCCGCAATAACCGCCGAGCCCGGCGAGCAAATCACCCCGGCCCGCTTCGGCGGGCCGGGTGCGATAATCAGACTTCCAGGCACTTCTCGTGGTCTAACGAAATGGGAGTCTGAACATGCCCACATCGCGCTTCTTCACAAGCCTAGCGTTGGCCGCAGCGCTGTCCGTTGGCTGCGCCGGATCGTCGGCCACCGACTCACAGACACCGCCCCAAATCGCGCCGTCTCCAACGTCGGCGATCCCTCCGATCAGCGCCGAGGTCATCCAGCGGGAAGGTCAGATCGTTTCCGTCTACGACGCGGCGTCGGATCACACAAAGGTCGGCTTTCTCGCGCGCGTGAGCGGCCAGCCCGGCCCCCTCTATCTCTACGCCTACTTCGCGCATCCGGGACACCGTCCGACCACCGAGGTGTCCGACGTCTATCTGGCGTTCGTCGCCATCTCGTCGGGCACGCTGCTGGCCGACGTCCACGACGTCACCTTCACGGCGGACGGCACGCCGCGGAAGTACGATCGCGTGGCGTACGGCTGGAATCCTGGAGATGGCGGGACGAAGGTGGAGCAGCTGCTGATCGGCTACACCTTCACGCGCGCGGACACCCTGAGCCTCGGATCGTCCACGGACCTGCGCGTGAAGCTCGATGCGCGGAGCGAGTTTCCGCTCGGCCCGACCCATCTTCAGCTCCTTCGCGATCTCGCGATGCGCATACCGGCTTGAAGAATCGTGCCGGTTCCAGGTTCTGGTTCCAGGTTCTGGTTCCACGTTCCACGATGTCGCGTCCGGCTTCAGCCTCCGGGGCGTGCCGCGCGGGTAGCGGTGCCTCCCCGCAGAGTCGACCCCGGTCGTCGAGAACCCGGAGCGCCAGGGCCTCCACCTTCACCTGGGCCGGCCGCAAACGTGGGGTCTGGGCGTCTCGCCGCCGCAGGAGTCGCTCGTCGCCGACATCGACCGTGACGGGCGAACCGAGGTGCTCTTCAACCTGCTCCCGGACTTCGATTCGACCACGACCGGTCGCCTGTTCTGTTTCGAGCAGAACGGAGTGTTGCGATGGCAGGTGCCGCATGGCCGCGAAATCCTGTTCAGGGGCCGGCCGTTTGGCCACGACTTTGTCGGCACGGCGATCCATAGCGTGGAGGTCGGTGGCCGGCGCCTGCTGCTGACGGTTGCCGGCCACCGGCGTTGGGCTCCCTGCCAGGTCGCGCTCCTCGACCCGAGGACGGGGCGTCTGGTCGAAGAGTTCTGGCATCCCGGCACGTTGACGCACACGCTCCTCCATGACCTCGATCAGGATGGCAGGCAGGAGGTCGTCCTGGCCAGCGTCAACAACCCCGGACAGGGTCCCGGACGCCCGGTCCTCCTCGTCCTCGATCTGCCGTTCTCGCGGAACCCGATCCGGGCCGATTCGCTCTTGGCCCTGGTCTCCGCAGGTTTCCGGGTTACGATCGGCGGCGCGCCTTGCTCGCGCGCTGTCGGTCCGCTTTTGAACACCAGGGTTCCTACGAGACGAAGCGTCGCGTCCGTCTCGCCGTCGCTCCGCTGAGACCAGCCGCCTTGCGGGGCCGTCCGCCCTTGCGCCCGTTGCGCCGAGCCGCCGCGGCTTTCGCCGGGCTCGTCGCGCGCCCCAGGAGCGCGCCCAGGCCCACGAACCGCAGGCGCGCGCGACGCGCGCGGGCGCCCTTGTCGTAGCGCAGCACGACGAGGTCAGCTTTCGGCTGTGGCTCGTGACCGAGCTGGCGGAGCGTGTCGAGATGCGCCGCCAGCGCGCCTCGGATCGCGCGCTTCGCTCCGGCCGCCGTGTCCGCCGCGGCGTAGACGCCCGGCAAGCCCGCGACCCAGGCGCTGAACGTGCCATTGCTTTCGCGTTCGACGATGACCGGGAAGTGCTGCGTCATAGTCCCGCCTCCTTCAGGATGCGCTGCGCGAGGCCGGTGCCGACCTCCTTCTTGGTGTGAACCGAAACGGTGATTACGCGCCCCGTTTCGGGATGGACGAACTGGCGGTGGCTGCCCTTGCCCGTGCGGCGCTCCACTTAGCCCGCCGCCTTCAGCCGACGAATCAGCTCGCGCCAGGTCACGCCTATCATCATAACCTAACGATGGCTAATATGATAACCTAACGCTCGGTTTACTGTGTAGCTGAGTTGCCAGTAGCGAAGCTTCGCCTCAAACCGCCGAGTGACAGACACTGCCGGGACAGGCGAACCTTCGCTACTAGCTGCGCGGCCGCCACGGCGGCCGCGCCTAAGACAGCTCCTAAGGCTCATGACAGAAAACTTGTTTCATCTGTCACCGTTCTGGCCTTAGGAGATGTCTAGGCACTGGGGCGTCAGCTCCTCGACCTGCCGGCGCCGCTCGAAGCGGTCCGGGCGAGCAGGCCCCGGATCTCCTGGCGGCCCCGCCGAAGGGTGTGCTTGATCGACGTGCGAAGATAGGCGCCACTCGTTCAGCCCGCCGCTTCTGGCGCGTCAGGGAGGTGATGTGGATCCACGACTCGGGGTCGAAGCCTCCGCCGAGACTGTGACGGGGGCTATACTGCCTCGACGCGTGATGAAGCTGTGGGTCCTGCCCGTCGCCGTTGGCCTGATGCTGCTCGTGCATATCCTCCCGGTCCCCCCGCCCTTGCAGCGTGCCAACCAACTCATCGAGCTGACGGTGGCAGGGAAGGCCTGCCTGGCGATCCTGGTATTCGCGGTGATCCTATGGGTCAGCGAGACGATCCCGTTCGCCGTCACCGCGCTCTTCGTCATCCTGCTCATCCCCGTTTTCGGGATCGCCGACTTTCGCACGGTCGTGCGGGCCGGCTTTGGCGATCCCATCATCACGTTCTTCGTCGGTGTCCTTATCCTGTCGGGGGCGTTCACGCGGTCCGGTCTCGGCACGCGGCTGGCCTACCACATTCTGCTCAGGGTCGGGACCCGCACCGACCGGGTCCTGCTGGGGTTCCTGGCGGTTGGCGCGATGCTCTCCATGTGGATCACCGATATGGCGGTCGCCGCGATGCTGCTGCCCCTCGGGGTCGGGATCCTGAAGGATGCCGAACGCAAGCCACTGGAGAGCAACTTTGGCCGCGCCCTGATGATCGCTTGTGCCTTCGGCCCCCTCATCGGCGGCATTGCCACGCCCGCCGGGACGGGCGCGAACCCTATCGCCATCCGGTATCTGCGGGAGTTGGCCGAGGTCGATGTCTCATTCGTGGAGTGGATGATCGTCGGCGTGCCGGCCGCGGTGCTCATGGTGCCGCTCGGATGGCGCCTGCTGCTCCGCCTGTTCCCGCCCGAGCTCGAAGTCCTGCCGATCAGCAGTCTTGAAATCCGACGAAACCTGCAGCGGCTCGGCCCCCTCAGACCGGTCGAGATCAAGACGCTCGCCGTCTTCGGGCTCACTATCCTCCTCTGGCTGGTCACCCCGATGGCCAGCAGGCTGAGCGGCGGGGCGGTTAATCCGCCCATTGAAGCCGTCGCCCTCCTTGGCGGCCTCTGCCTGTTCCTGCCCGGTGTTGCGGTTCTCACCTGGAAGGAAGCGGAGCGGGAAATCGACTGGGGCGGGATTGTCCTGATCGTGGCGGGCCTGTCGCTCGGGTTGATGGTCTATGAAACCGGTGCCGCCCGCTGGCTCGCGTGGGGGCTGATGGGCAAGATGACGGTCCTTCCTATCGTCGCGCAGCCGTTCGTCATCGTCATGGCCGTCGCCTTGCTGCACCTGATGTTTTCGAGTAACACGGTGACAGGCACGATCATCATTCCGATTCTGATCGCGCTCGCTCGCGACCTCAGGCTGGATCCCTGGTCCATCATCGCACCGGCGGCGTTTACCTCGTCGCTGGCGTTCATCCTGGTGACAGAGGGCCCCACGACCGTCATCCCGTATGCCTCGGGCTACTTCACGATCAAGGACATGGCGAAGGCCGGGATCTGGATGACGCTGATCGCCGCAGTATGCGTCGGTGTTTCGGTGCTCGTGCTCGGGCCCATCAGCAGGCCGTGAGCCGCTTCTTGACAAAGTCGCGGTGGGTCCTGTCGCTGGGAGTCGCCGGGCAGCCCCACCCGTCGGGTCCCCAGCGCGTGATTCAGGCGGTCGGCCGTGATTCTGCTGTTGGCTCAACGCGCTGGGGCCCGACCCGTTCTCGGCGCCAAGAGCCATGATCACGGGTGTGGTGCCTGTGGGCGGGTGGGGCGCCCCGCCCGGCGCCACCCACCGTGACTTTGGTCAACACAACTGAGCTCGGGACTAGAAGCAGCGAGCGAGGTAGCCATCGATGTTCGTGGAAGAGCACCCGGCCAAGCGGCTCCTGACGGAAGGCGGCATTCCCGTGCCCCGCGGCGAACTGGCCGGCAGTCCGGACAAGGCCGCGCAGATTGCCGAACGGCTCCAGGCGCCCGTCGCGATCAAGGCGCAGGTACCCGCCGGCCGGCGCGGAAAGGCGGGCGGCGTTCGCTTTGCCGACCGCCCGGCCGAGGCTCGAGAGGCGACCGCCCAGATTCTTGGTGCGCGTCTGGGAGGCTTCGTCGTTGAACACGTACTCGTCGAGGAGCGCGTGTCAATCGCGCGCGAGCTGTACGCGGCCGTCACGAACGATGCGGCTCGGGCGTGCCCGCTGCTGCTCTTTGCGAGCGAAGGCGGCATGGACATCGAGGAGATCCACGCGAAGTTCCCGGACCGCATCGTGATGGTGCCGCTCGACGTCCGGCGCGGTCTCGAGGCGCCGCAGGCGCACACCCTGCTGCAGCGCACTCTTCTCCCGCCGCCGGCGCAAGAAGCGATCGGGGATCTTCTCGTCAAGCTCTATCGCCTCTACCGAAAGCTCGATGCCGAGCTGCTGGAGATCAACCCGCTCGCGCTGACCGCAGCCGGCGGGCTCGTCGCGCTCGACTGCAAGCTTGTGATCGACGATAGCGCCGTGCGCCGCCAGACGCAGATTCCCGTTGCGCGCCTCCAGGGAACGTCATTGGAGATGAGGGCGCGCGCCGAAGGTCTGCTCTATGTCGAGCTCGAAGGCAACGTGGCGATCCTGGCGAATGGCGCCGGCTTGACGATGTCCACGATGGATGCGGTCACGTTCTACGGGGGCCGGCCCGCAAACTTCATGGAGATCGGCGGAGACGCGTACAAGAAGGGCGAGGTGGCCCTCTCGATCGTGCTGGGCAAGCCGGGGGTCAAGAGCTTGCTGGTCAATCTCTGTGGCGCGTTCGCCAGGACGGACGTGATGGCGCAGGGGATCGTCAGGGGCTGGCAACAACTCAAGCCGCAGATTCCGGTGGCCTTCTCTATCCACGGGACGGGAGAGGAGGAGGCGATTCGGCTGGTGCGTGAGCAGTTGGGCATCGAGCCGTACGAGGAAATGGACGACGCAGTGCGGGCGGCGATTGACATGGCACGTCCGGCCTAGAGAGACATCTTCTAAAGCCAATGTCCTTACAAGTGAAGCAAGTTCTCTAGCTGAGCGAAAGGAACTCCATGCCCGCCGACAACGCAGTCCGCGTGCTCGTCCAGGGAATCACCGGCCGAGAAGGATCGTTCTGGACCGAGCGGATGAAGCAATACGGCACACCGATTGTTGCCGGCGTCACGCCCGGAAAGGGCGGCCGGGCGGTCCATGGCGTCCCGGTCTACGACTCAGTGGAAGCCGCCTGGAACGGGCACGCGCCCGACACCTCTGTACTGTTCGTGCCGCCCCCGGCCGTGAAGCAGGCGGCGCTCGATGCCATCGGGTGCGGGCTCAGGCGGCTGGTGATGCTGGCCGAGCACGTGCCGGTCCACGACGTGATGGAGGTCCTCGCCGAGGCGCGTGAGCGCGGTGTCGAGGTGATCGGTCCAAACTGTCCCGGCATCGTTGTGCCCGGTCGCTATTCTGTTGGGATCATGCCTGCCTGGGCGCGGAACATGTTTCAGCCCGGCACGGTGGGGGTCGTTTCCCGGAGCGGTAGCCTCGGCGCGCTGGTGTGCCTCGACATGGTACGCGCGGGCTTCGGCGAGTCTGCGTTCATCGGCATCGGCGGCGATCCGATTGTGGGGACCACCTTCCGCGACGCGCTTCAGCAGTTCGAGGCGGATCCGGGAACCCAGGCCGTCGTGATGCTGGGCGAGGTCGGCGGGACGATGGAGGAGGACGCGGCAGCCTTCATCCCGGAGATGAGCAAGCCGGTGGTGGCCTTCATCGCGGGGACCAGCGCGCCCGAAGGGAAACGCATGGGCCACGCCGGGGCCATTGTGGCGGGCACCAGAGGAAGCGCGCGGAGCAAGATCGACGCCTTGCGTGCCGAAGGCGCCCACGTCGCGGACGTTCCCTCCCAGGTCAGCGTGCTTTTGTCTCGCCTGCTCGGAGAGTGACGCGCTGGCAAGTTAGAAGGGCCACGGCAACCCCCACCGGCCCCGCTGGGTTCGACGGTTGTAGCGCCCGCGACCGTAGCGGTCGTTCTCTCGATAGCCTCGGTCGTACCCTTCGCGGAACGCATCCCGATACTCGTTCTTGTATTGCTCCTTCGGCCCGTACCGGCTGTTGTACCCGCGATCCGCCGACCGGTAGGCCTTGTGCCTCATCGGGTCATAGCGATCGCCGTCGCGCGCATCCTCGACACCCTTCTTGTATCCCTCGGCGTAGCCGTTGTCGTACGCAGGGCTATATCCATAGCCGTATCCCCCACGCGAAGATCCGGGATAGCGATCTGGATAGCCCGGGTACCCACCGGGGTAGCCGCCGCGGGGACCCCGGTGATCGTAACCGCCCGAGCGGCCGTAGTAGCCTTCACGATATCCTTGCTCGTAGGCCCGGCGGTATTGGTAGCGATAGCCCTCGCGATCCCCATGGCGGCCGTCGTAGCCACGATCGGCGCGCTGGTAATCGCGGTCGTGTTGAAACGCGACATCGCGGCCGTCACGCGCGTCGCGCGACCCGTGCTCGAATCCGTCGCGATAGCCGTGGTCGGCCGCGCCAGAGGCCCCCTGACGGCCGTATTCGCCACCGGGGTAATACTGCGCCGCGGCGGGCACGCTGAAAGACACGACAGCGACGGTTGCCAGCAAAGCCAACTGTCTGAGCCGATAGTCCATTGGAACCCTCACTCGCAAGTTGCGGATCGCGCGCTCGCCAATCCGGAACATGAGGCAGGCACTTTCGAAACTGCAAGGCCACTGCCACGTGGTTTTGCCGGAAATCCTGGAAAAACGTGCGAGGGGGCCTGCTACTGGAGCCACAGGAGGACACGGGTGCCCCCCGGCTCGCGCCGGTCGAGCAGCAGGCCCGGACCGTAGCGCTCGAGGTCGTCGACGGTGATGCGCAGGCGGCCGAATTCGCTGTCGTCCGGCGCCGGCAGATTGATGATGGACTGTCGCTTGAGGCGAAGGATCCAGAACGGGATGCTGAGGCGAACGAGCTTGTCTTCCCGCGCGGAGTAGGCGAGGACGTGGAGATCGTCAATCCGTCCCGGTGCCGGCCTGCGCGATGGATCGATGCGCGCAGGTTCGTCGAATCCACCGGCTTCGATCAACGGCTTCTGGCCGGCGAATCGGGCGCGCTCGCGCTCGAACTGCTGCTCGGCCGATTGCCGCGACACCGTTTCGATGCGCATATGGCTGCCCAGCAGGTACATGCCGGCGCCCACCACGGCCAGAAAGGCGACGAACAGAAAGAACGCGATGCCGCCGAGAATCCACGCCCATGTCCTGCGAGTCATCGTCTTCCAGTCACCGTCCGTACGGCCTCGCGAGGAAGCGCCCGGCCTCGGCAGCACCTGACGGATCGCTGTCCATCTCACAAAGGCGGCGCGCTTTTTCGTAGTCGCCGCGCGCTCGCGGCCGATCGCCGCCGAGATCCGCCAGCTTGCCGAGCTCGAGATGGGTTCGGCCGCGCACCCAGTCACGCCCGCCGGCGGTCAGGGCGACGTGCAGGTCTCTTGCCGCCGCGTCGCGCTGACCGAGGGCAACGCGGGCCGCGCCACGCTTGTAGTACCAGAGCGCCGTCTCGCCAAATGCTCTGCGCCGATGGTCACTCCGGAACCTTGCAAGCCCCTCCGTCAGAATCTGGTCCGCGCGCGCGGCGCGCCCGGCGCGAAGCGCTGTAGCACCGGCATTCAGCCACAACAACCGGTTCTTGGCGTATCGGCGTTGAAGATCGCTCAGCACCCTCAGCGCATCGTCGTACCGCCGTTCGCGGTTGTAGATGAGCACGAGGAAGAACTTCGCGTCGGTCTGCGCCTCGCCGGGGAATGCCGCTGCTTCCTCGATCATCCCGAGACCGCGCTCACGGCCGCCGCCAAATCCGGCGACGTACGCCATCATGCGCAATGGGAGTGACAGCACTGACACCGCATACCGGTATGAGCCGACGATGAACTCGGCGTCCTTGCGCCTCGGATCGAGCGCCATGACCTGCTCGTGCTCGTCGTAGGCGCGTCGCGCGGCGCGAAACGCGCCGACGAGCCGTCCTTCGACGACCGCCATGTAGGAGACCTTCACCGCGACGGCGGCGCCGACCTCGTAGTGTGCCGACACGTCACGCGGGTTGTTGCGCAGGCGTTCGTCGGCGAGCGCAAGCGCCCGATCGAGGTTTTCGCGAAAAAGCTTCCCCTGCGCGGCGCGGGGAGGTGGCAGCTTGACGCTTGGATAGGAGATGTTCGAGACATAGTCGTCGATCGTGGCCGAGCCGCGATCGAAGATCGTGATGTCCAGCCACGTGATTGCGGCAATGGCGCGATAAGGAGCTGGATCTTTAGGATCGGCCACGATGGCCTTCCGGAACGTGGCTATCGCCTCGTCGTAGTCCAGGTTGTACGCGAACTCGAAGCCTTTCGCACACAGCGCCCTCGACGCGGTGTTCGCGACCGACCCTGAGGGCACGAACAAGAGTCCAGTGGCCGCCGCAGCCAGCGCGCGAGACAACATACCGGGGAACGGAATCACCCTGATTCCTATGATAGCGCCGTCGCTCTGGGCTCGGAACTCGGGGCTCGGGACATCTCGCGGCCATCTCATTACGAGTCGCATGACCGCTCACAGTTCGAGCTCGCGTCCGATGCCCTTTTCGCGGGCTCGCCGATACGCGAGATGCGCAGACGCCACATCCTCCACCGCCATTCCCAGTGACTTGAACAGTGTGACGTCATGACCTGACTGCCGCACCCTGACCTTACCCGCCACAACCTCCCCCAGCTCTGCCGCGATGTGATCCTCGCCAAATCGACCGGTCCTGATCGGCATGAGGATGTCGCCCGATTCCGCGAGCGCCCCGCTTCGCGAATCGACGACCACCCGCGCCCGCGCGACGAGCTCTGGATCCAGCTCCTGCTGGTCCGGGCGACATGCTCCAACGGCCATCACATGGGCGCCAGGCTTGACCCAGGCGTTCATGAGCAGCGGCCTGACGGCATTGGTGGCGACGACAATCAGATCGGTATCCCGCACGGCTTCTTCCGCCGTTCGGGCGGGATGGACCTCGACGCTGAATCGGCCCGTGGTCTCGCTTGCGAATCTGGATCGATGTGTTTCGTTCGGGCTCCATACCCGGGCGACGGTCAGGCGCCGTACCGCCGCCAGCGCTTCGAGGTGGCTCCTGGCCTGCACGCCGGAGCCAAGGATCGCGAGCGTGGCGGGTTCGGACGACGACGCGAGTTGCCGGGCCGACACGGCCGAGACCGCACCGGTACGCGCCTCGGTGATGTACCGGCCGTCTACCATGGCGAGCAATGCGCCGGTCGCCGGATCCAGCAACACAATCGACGCAAGGTGACTCGGCAATCCTTTCGAGCGGTTGTCGTGAAAAACGGTCACGAGCTTCGTTCCAAGGGCCGGAGAAGTCGGGAGGTAGGCGGGCATCACGCCGAAAAAGCCGGCGGATCCTACGACGATGACCGACCGAAGCGGCTGCGCGACATCGCCAGTGGAGTATTGCGCGAGCGCGCCTTCCATGCAGTCGACCAACTCTTCCATCGTCAGGACGCGCCGGACGTCGGCTTCGGTGAGGAGTAGGAACGTGCCCATTGATTAGCCTTTTTCATCAGTAGCCGATTGCGAGGCCATCTTTCCTGGGATCTGACCCGCCCATCAGCACCCCGCGTTTTGGATCGGTCAGGATTCCCTGAAATCCGCCGAACGCGCCGGTGGCCGAGATGAGGTGGTGCCCGCGCTCATGCAGGCCCAAACGTGCGTCGGCCGAGATGGCGGATTCGAGCGCCACGCCAGCCGCCCCGTGGCGAACCCGCGGCGCCTCACCGGCCTCCTGAACGTTCATCCCGAACTCGATCAGATTCAGCAGCACCTGCACGTGGGCCTGTGGCTGCATGTCGCCTCCCACCACTCCAAACGACAGCCACGGACGGCCGTCCTTGAACGCGATCGCGGGAATCAGCGTATGGAGGGGACGCTTGCGCGACGCGATGCGGTTCGGATGTCCCTCCTCGAGCGAGAAGAGAGCGCCGCGATTCTGCAGCACGATCCCCGTTTCGCCCGCCACGATCCCCGACCCGAAGCTCTCGTAGAGCGATTGAATCAACGAGACCACGTTGCCGCGATCGTCCGCAACAGTCAGATAAATCGTGTCGCCACGTCCTCGTTCAGCGGAGTCGAGCGCGTCGGGGCCGTGTGCCGTCACCCCCTTCGCGGCAACTTCGCCCGCCTCGTAGGCGCTCGCCGTACGGCGCATGTCGATCTGGCGGCGGCGAAGCGCCGCATGATCTTTGGAAATCAGCGTGCGCAGCACGGGCGCCGGAACGAAATCCGGATCGGCAAGGTAGGCGTCCCGATCGGCGAACGCGAGACGCTTGGTTTCGACGAGCAGATGCAGATAGGCGGCCGAGTTGTGGCCGAGCGACTTCAGATCGAATCCTTCGAGGATGTTCAGCATCTCCAGAGCCACGAGTCCCTGCGTGTTCGGCGGCATCTCGAACACCTGGACGCCTCGAAAGTACGTACTGATGGGATCGACCCAATCGGAGCGGTGTTCCGTGAAATCACGCAGGTCGAGGAGCCCGCCACGGCGGCGGAGGTCCGAGACAATCGCGGAGGCGAGCGGTCCCCTATAGAAGGCGTCGCGGCCTCCCGCGGCAATGGTCTCGAGCGATTTCGCGAGGTTCGGATTGGCGAAAACCTGTCCCGGCGCCGGCGCGTGGCCGTCCGGCAGGAACGTCGCGGCTGCCGCCGTGTCGCCGGCGAGGACGCTCGCGGTCTCGCGCCACTGGCAGGCGATGATCTCGGAAACGGGAAACCCCTGGCGCGCGTACGAGATTGACGGCGCCAGTGCCTGCGCCAGCGTCCAGGTGCCATATCGTGCCAGCAGTTCCGACCACCCGTCGACAACGCCGGGAACCGAGACGGAGAGCGGGCCCCGACCCGGGATGCGAGTCAGATGACGAGCCGCGAACGCCTCGGGGGTTGCCGCATGACCCGCCCGCCCGCTCGCATTCAAACCGCCGAGTGTCCCCGATTTTGCGTCGTAGAGGATCGCGAACAAATCTCCGCCGACGCCGCACATCGTCGGCTCGACGACGGCCAGGACGGCTGCGGCGGTGACCGCCGCGTCGACGGCGTTCCCACCCTGCTGCAGCGCGCGAAGCCCGGCTGCCGACGCAAGCGGCTGGCTCGTGGCGATCATGCCGCGCCGCGCCATGACCACGGACCGCGTCGCGCGAGGATTTGGCGCCGGCCGATCGCCCGGCGCCTGCGCGTTCGGTGTTGCCATCAGAACTAGCCCGGCGGAGGTTGCGGCGAGATGATAGCAGAGCTGTGTGCAAGGCCCGCAGCCTGCCACCTGGTCTGTCACGATGCTTCGCCTCAAGCTGGTGGGAGTCCGACCGTTGAAGCTTCGTTACTGGAAGATGTCATTGTGCTAACGTTTTCAAGTCATGGCGGTTCGTGAGAGAGTCGAGCGCCTGGTCGCGGAGCTGCCTCGGGAGGCCCAGTTTCCGACGCACGGCGCGACTCTTTTCATCGATCTCGAGCGCTGCGAAGTTCGGCGTGCGTACACGCCGCTTGGCGTCATCCGGGCATTCCTGGCCGGCCGCGGTGCCAACATGTTCTACCTGTACCGGCTGCTCGACGAAACGCTCGGCCCGCTCCATCCCGACGTTCCGCTGATCTTCGGCTCCGGCGTGCTCACTGGAATCGTCCCCAGCGCGGCGCGCGGCAATGCGACGTCGTGGTCTCCCGAATCGGGCGTGATCATGGACTGCAATGCCGGCGATTACTTCCCCTCGTTCATGAAGATGAACGGGATCGATCATCTTGTGCTCTACGGTCGCGCCGCCACGTGGACGATGCTGCGCGTCAAGGAGGGGCGGGTCGACTTCCTCGATGCCGGCCGCTATGCCGGCCTCGACAACATCGATCTCAGAGATCGCGTCGCGGCGGATTTCGGCGGGATGTGGACGCGCGATCTGGCGATGGCCAACATCACGCGCGCCGGCGAGAACCAGGTGTTGACGAGCGCCATCATGGCCGGCCCGAAGGCGTGCTACGCGCGCGGCGGACCCGGGGCCAAGATGGGCTCCCTCCACCTGAAGGCCATCGTCATCCAGGGGCAGACGCACGATTTCGACACGGCGCAGCCCTACAAAGCCTACAACCGCGCCATCGCGCAGCAGCTCCTTGACACGTCCGTCGTCAAGCATGCGCTGCGGACGATGGGCACGCCATTCCTGTACAAGCCGAGCCGCCTCCTCGGCGCGATGGGGACCCGGAACAACCAGCAAACGACATGGACCGATCGGCTCGATGCCGACCACATCACGCCCTATCGTCCCGGCATGGCCGGATGTTTCCGGTGCCCCGTGAACTGCCGGCCGCTGAACCGTCTGAACGACAATCCGATGGACAAGTACGGCGCCGGCGACGGCCCCGAGTACGTGACATTGGGCAAGTTCGGTCCCAACCTCGGCATCGATCGCGTGGAAGCGGTGATTCGCCTGAACAACATCTGCAACGATCTCGGTCTCGACACCGCCTCGACCGGTTCGGCTGTCGCGTGGGCGATGGAGCTCTATCAGCGCGGCATCATCACGCGCCACGACACGGCGGGGGTCGATCTCGCCTGGGGAGACGCGGATCAGATTGAGCGGCTGTTGTTCATGATGTCGGGACGCGAGGGCTTCGGCAACGTGCTGGCGGACAGCACGCGAGCGGTCGAGCGGGGACATTACCCTCCAGAAGCCTTGCGGTACCGCATGGCCGTCAAAGGCCTGATGCAGAGCGACCCTCATGACGCGCGGATCCTGAAAGCGTTCGCGCTCGGCCTCGCGGTCGCGACGCGCGGGATGGATCACCTGCGCAACCGCGTGACCCTCGAGATCAACGCGCGCATCAACGATGACGCCGCCTTCAAGGAACGGTTGTACGGCGGGCCGGTGAGCGCGGCGCCGACGAGCTACGTCGACAAGGAGCGCGCCGTGCGCGTGTGTGAGAACCTGTATGCGGTGGGCGACTCGGTCGGCATGTGCCGCTTCACGACGAAGCTGTTCAACAGTCCGTCGCTCCCCGGGCTCGAGCAGTTTTCGACCCAGATCGCGAAGGTGACCGGCCTGGCGTTCGACGAAGGGAACCTCGATCGCGTGGGCCTCAACATCATGGGCCTTGAGCGGATGATCAACGCGCGCCTGGGCGTCGGGCGGGAGCACGATACCCTGCCGGATCGCTGGTTCGAGGAGCCCATCACGGTCGGAGCCTACAAAGGTGAGCACATCGATCGCGCCGAGTTCGGCGCAATGCTGTCGCGCTTCTACCGGATATCGAGCCTTACGGACGACGGGGTGCCAATCGATACCTGGCGTCGCGAGCTCGAAGCCATCATCGCCGGCGCGGGCGGCGCCTGAGAGGGGTGCCCGACCATGATCACCGTTCGACTTCCTTCTGCGCTTCGTTCCGGACCGTCGGATACCTTGACGGTCAGCGAACGGGTCAGTTCGATCGCGGAGCTCGTCGACATTCTCGAGCTGCGCATTCCCGGCCTCCGCGTGCAGCTCGACGACTCGGTCTTCAATTTTGCCGTCAACGACGAGTTGTTGTTGCACCACGTCGCCGAGCATTCCCTCAATGACGGCGATATCGTCGAGATCGTTCCAACCATTTCCGGCGGGTAGGCGCGCTTTTCAAGATTGAGCGCACGGACCAGCCTGTGACGCCTTGCCTCGCCGGTGTGCAGCGCGTCACCGTTCCGGACGCTTCACACATCGCCGGGCTGCTGAACTTTGCGCCTGTCCCGCCCGTCTAACTGGATGATAGAGGCTTCCTGATTCACCACTGAGGGCGCAGAGAGCACAGAGAAAGCTCCGGTGAGCGCTGTGTGCCCTGCGGTGGGGTCTTTTCAGCATCCTGCTGAGCCTTTGGAAAGGCGGGTGAGAACACGATGTCTGACTGGGATTTCTCGACGACAGCCGAAGCGGCGGTGGGGATTTTGTTGATGCTGGCGATGGTTGCGGCCATCTTCGTATAGCTCACGCTCGTGCCAACCCCTGTCGGCCCGGATATCGAGATGTCGCGGAGCCGTCAACGTGGCTCGAGCCGGGCCGCTCATTTCGAACTGGTCGGCGTGTCTCCCGTTGCCAGATAGCTCTTCCGCGCGCGCGCGCTCATGCCGGGCTTCGTCAGCTTGACGGCGAGCTTGTGCACCTTGCCGTCGAGTAGTTGCGGGGCGAAGCCGATCACATATTGACTGTGCAGCTCCTGCGCGACCCGCGTGAACGCGGGTCCGAGCTCGTCCGTCTTTTTCAGCTCGAAGTAGCCTCCGCCAGTTTCGTCCGCGATCTTCTTCAGCCCGCGATCCGGCTTCGTGCGGACCCGCTGCGGGCCGAGGAAGTAGTCGCTCTCCAGCCCAATCGCATACACCATCATTTCCTCGTTCCGCGCCCGATCGATCGCTCTGCCCAACGTCATCTGGCTCGCCGAGTCTTCGCCGTCGGTGAAGACGAGGACGACACGGCGGCCCTCGATTCCGCGCAACTCATCGATGCTGGCGTCGATGGCGTCGTACAGCCGCGTTGGGTTGCCGAAATCCAGGTCCTTCAGCGCGGAGATCAGGTCGTCTCGATCCGAGGTGAACTCGGGGCTGAACTCAATCTTGTCGTTGAAGGCTCCCACACGGCCGCGGTCCTGCGGCAGCATTCGAATCAGGAACTGTTCCGCGGCGCTCCGCACCAGCTTCAGGTTGAGCGTCATGCTGGCGCTCGTGTCCAGCATGACGACCGCCGTGATCGGCTGGACGGCATTCTCGAACAGCGTAATCCGCTGTGGCTGATCGTTGTCGAGGATCTGGAAATCCTCCAGCCCGAGGTCCGGCACGAGCCGACCCTGACCGTCGGTGACGGTGACGTAGAGAGCGACGAGCTGCGTTCCGCTCTTGAAGGTGGGCTTCTGTGCCGATGCGGCGGTGAAGCCGAGCGCAAGGAACGCGAGAACGCCCAGACATCTTCTGAAGCCGCGGTCCCTGCAGGTGAAAGACGTTTTCGTCGGTGCGGTCTTAGAAGCTGTCTTGGCGGCCGCGTTGCGGCCGCCGGGCAACGACGCTTGACCGTTCTGACGTTCGGGCTGCTCGCTTGGCGGTTCGAGGCGGAGCGTCGTGGCTTCGGCCGGGGGCTGCCTGAGGGTCATGTCCCTGAGCTTAGCAACCTGCATTCCCGCGCGCAAACGGCCGTTCCTTGAGCCCCTGAACCCGGCGTCACAAGCTCTCAGCGCAGAGAACGCGGAGCGCGTGGAGACTGGAAAAGATGACGAGAATTCCTCCGCGCTCTCAACGCCCTCCGCGGTTAACGCTTTAGTCCGACGTGCCAGGTTTAATCCCACCGCCTTTCAGGCGGTCGGCTTTCAGCAGGTCCGATACGATCGCCTGCTTCGGTCAGCCCCGCACGTCGGACTAGGTGGCGCACGAATGTGCGCCCTATGAACGACTAC
>JACPPN010000053.1 GCA_016190995.1 Acidobacteriota bacterium
GAGGCCGGCACCGGCCGTGCTGGCGGTATTGATCAGCAGATACCCGTCCGTCATGGTCGCCGTCGTCGGGGTGAGGCCCAGCAACGTCGCGAGCTCGGCATCGGGACGCATCGCGACCAGATTGCCGCCACCGTTCACCCAGTCACGCAGTGTCGCGGCCTGCGCGGGTGACAGCGCGGTTTGCGCGAGAAGCACGACGTCGAACGAGGAGAGCATCCCCGGCGACAACTCGCTGACGTCCGCGACGGCAAACTCGTTGAGGCCCTCGGTGCGGAGGATCTCCGCGTAGTAGTAGCCGAAGGGATCGCCCGCGTTCGTGACGAGCAGGATGGGACCGCCCGGGCCCGACTTCGGATCGGGCCGCCCGCCGCTCGTGCTGAACGACCACGTGTAGTCCGATGCCAGCGGGTTTCCAGCCACATCCTTCACGCCGCCCGTCCCGCCCTTCACCGTCGCGACGTAGCTCGCTGCCGGCGAAAGCGCCGAAGTCGGCGTCAGCACGGCGGTGCGCGTCGTTCCGTCATAGGTGACCGACGAGTTCACGAGCGCATTCGCCGAATCGCGCAGCTCGAAGGTCTCGCCATTGATGGACGCGGGCGACATCGCCTCGCTGAACGTCGTCATGACGGTTGTGGATGTCGGAGCCTTCGAGCCAGCCGCCGGCATGACGCTGGTCACGGTCGGCGGCATGGAGTCGGTAGGGCCCGAAGGAACGAAAACCACGTCGACCCAGTAGTTCGTCGCGTTGTACGAGTTCGTCGGGAATCCACCCGGCCCGTAAAGATACACGCCGTTGCCACCCGCGGCGCCGCTCGCCGGCGCCCGAAGCGGTGGACGGTTGACGCCCGAGGCACCGAAGTACGCGCCGTCGAAGTAATAGCCGCCGCTGCTCTTGTGATAAGAAGCGACATGGGTGACATTCGCCTGGATCTGTACGGGCGTCGCGAAATCGACCTGTTGCCACCCCGACGCGCTCTCGCTCGAGAAGGTCGCGGTCGCGAGGAGTGTGCCCGTGTTGGTCCATAAACTCCCGGTATGCGGGCCGCTATAGGTTGTGCCTTTGTAGAAGCGGATGCCCGTAATCGCGCCAGCACTCGTGGCCTGGAACTTCACGCCGAGCTCCACCGCGCCATCGTGTCCGGCCTGGTATCCACCAGGAACGGTCGAGACACTCCAGAGACTGCACGGACAGCTACCGCCGCCACCCCCGCCGACGTTCACCGTCACGCTCGTGGCTGCCGTCTGGAGATTGCCGCTGTCATCGACCGCGCGGCTCATGATCGTCACCGATCCGGATGCAGGCGTCGTCCAGACGTACGTCCAGTTCTCGCGGCCGTTTGCCGGGTGCCACGAGGCGCCGCCGTCCCCTGACACTTCGACGCCCCCGACGACCCCGCCGCCGACATCAGTCGCTGTTCCCGCGATGGTCACGTCCGTGCCGGCGGGAACGGACGCGCCGTTCTCCGGTGAGGAAATCACCGATGTCGGGCTGACCGCGTCGCTTGAGGGAGAAGCGGCGACCAGGGCAGGATCCAGCGTCCAGGGCTGCACGCCCATGTCGGCAAACAGATTAACCGTTGCCTGTTGCATGGTGAGGTCCGGCGGCGACCCTCCGCGATCGTGATTGCCGTCGAGACCCCAGCTCCATTGAACCGTCCCGGCCCCGAACACGAGTGCTCCGCTCGGCGCCTTGTAGAGCGTCAGCGCGTGATTGGCCGTCCCCGGTCCAAAGGTGGAGCCGTAGTCGAGGAGCCGCGACGGCGCATCGAAGATGGTGGTCGACAGACGGATGAGTCCTTGAGGACGCACGCCGTTGTCAACGTCCTCGTCGCACTCATATCCGAGCGTGCTCTGTGAAAGTGTGGCCGTCTGCCCCGGCGCGAGCGCCGCAACGCCCGTGCCCCGCCAGAAACGCATCCGCCCATCGGCGGCGGGCACCTGGATCGCCTGGTCGCAGGGATCGTTGATCATGAAGAGCGTGCCGCTCAGCGCGTTCTCCGGACGACCTCCGTCGGCGGGTGGACTGAATCGCGGATCGCGCCATGTCCCGGTCCACTGGGGATCGGGATCGATCTTCGCGCCCGCGTGCGTCTCCTTGTACGCGACGAGCGTCCGATGCGCCGTGGTCGGGCCCGCGATGCTGTTCTCCCACCGTGTCTTCCAAAAAATCTCGTTACCGCTGAAGAATGCCAGGTGGACGCCCGCCTCGCGCGCCGCTTCGACGTTGGCGCGCTGCCCGCCCGACCAGTACTCATCGTGGCCAACCGACAAGAGGATCTTGTGCTCGACGAGCTCCGCGCCTCGCCGATCGGTATCGAGGCCGGTGGAGTAGCTGACGTCGTACCCGTTCGCTTCGAGCCACCGAACCATCGGATATTCCGCGTTGAACAGCCAGTCTTCGGGAGACGTTCCGCGTGTCGCGAATGGGCGGTTGTAGCTCACCTTGTACGCCCGACCCGCCGGGGACCCGACATACAGGCTGTTCCCCCCGTACTGGTTATAGGCTTGCCAGGTCGTGTCTGCCGTCTGGAAGAGAATGTCCGAGCGGCCGGCATCGTCGCGGACGATGAAGACGATGTGGCTGGCGCCACCCGTGTCGGTGCGCACGAGGCGGCCGACGTAGATGCCCGACACCGCTGCGGCGGGTACCGCCCAGGTCGCAGAGACCGCCCAATTGCCGCAATCAATCAGGCCGGTCGTCGAATCAGTGAGGCAGGCCGGCTGCGACTGCGGGAGCGACACCGACGGCGTGACGGTCGCGATCCTGCGCGCGCCGAGCCCACCGTAGTAACCAAGCCGATACATGTCGATACGGTAGGCCTTCGCGGCCGTCTTGACCTTGAAGCTAATCGTCTGCCCGCGGTTGACACTGATATCGGTGGCGAACCCCTGAATGCTGGGGTCGCCGGCACCGCCCACGTCCCACTCGCTGACGGGGTCTCCGGGCTTCGAATTCTCGCAGACGATCGGGTTGAGATTTGCGGGATCGCACGGATCGGAGGCTGCAGCGAGGCGGCTCGTGAACCAGGCGCCGCTCGAGGCGAGCATGGTGGCGGCGGCAAAGGCGTGCGCAGTTCGACGTCCGAGAGACGGCCTTTTCCGTGGACCCGCTACACCTCGGCGGGTCGACGGCTGGGGAGTCGGCATGGAAAACGAGCCCGGGTCTTGTTCCGAACTGACGACGGGCGGACGCATCGCGCCTGTCGCGGGGGATTGCGGCGCCTTGCTCGCCAAGCTGGGCCGCCCCACGCGGCAGCAAGATTCGTTCCTCCAACCCCGGGACAGCAAGAAACGCTGGTGGTGGGCGGCCGGTCCATGTCCGGCCGACCCAAAGACCTCCGGAGAAAGGCGACTTTTTTCTTCGGGCCACGTTCGAAGGAGAATGAAGTGCCTCCGGGCGGATGCCCCGCGCTCAGGGCGGAAGACGTGTCATTCTGTGCAACGGAAGCCGCGCCATCATGTGCACGTCGCCCCCGGCTCGGACCGATAAACAGGCCGGCGGCCCTCCTGTTTTGCGGTACCCGTTGAGGACCTGACGCCGGGCAGCAATGAGCAGCGTCTCAAGGCGGGCGAGCTGCCTTGATCCCGTACGCCGTCTGTCGCCATCTCGGTCACCCGTGACTTTCTTGAGTACGCCACGCAACCCCGTGTTCGCTTCTTCAGCGTTTGTCCGCGATCCGAGCAAGGTATCGTCGGCGCCAGAGACGTCCGCGAGCATGCGTGGGAAGACGACTGGCATGGCGCCCGATTCGAGAGCATCGATCGACGATCTCACGCTCGGTCAGCTCTTCGCGCGCGGATCGGCCTCGCTCGGGGCCGCGACGCTGCTGCAGCGCGCCTTGAGCTTCGTGGCAACGATTCTGGCGGCACGCATCGGAGGTCCGGCCGTATTCGGCGGGTATTCCATCGGGGTGTCGACCGCGGGACTGGCGGCGAGCTACCTAGGTCTCGGGGCCGGAGCGACGGCCACCCGGTATATCGCGCAGGTACCTCGCAACACGAGGGCGTACGCGTCGATCCTCAAGCGTCTCGCTGGCACCGTGACGATCTCGTCCGTCGCGGCCGGACTCTTGATGTTCATGGCCGCCGAGCCTGTTGCGCGCCTTGTGCTCCAGGACGTGGCGCTCGCTGGCATCGTCCGTGCCGCTGCGCTTGTGGCGGTCGCGTTCATTCTCTTCGAGGCGATCAACGGCATCGCGATTGGCCTGCTCCATTTCCGAAGTGTCCTCATGCTGGTGGGACTCGCGGGGGCAGGCAGTCTGATTGCCCTGCCGCTCGCCTCGACGCGCGGGGCGTCCGCGATGCTCCTGGCGCAGGCTGTGGCAACGCTCGTGGCAATCGCTGGCACGCTGGCGTGGAACTGGCGGGCGCTCGGTCCAATCGACGAGACGATGGCGGCGGAGGGCGATGGGATTCCCACGGGTCGGCGGCTGCTGCTCTTTGGCATGACGCAGCTGGGCGCGTCGGCGCTGTTGACGTTCGTCAGCTGGTGGATTGCGGTGCTCCTCGTCCGCCACGATCCGTCCCTGACCGTGATGGCGTTCTACGGGGTTGGCAACCAGCTCCGGGCGCTCGTCGCGCTCGTGCCGACGCAGATTTCTTCCCTCGTCGTGCCGCTGCTGGTTCGCTTCTCGCACGCGCAGGGCGACCAGGATCGTGTAGTCACCGCCTCGACTTTCGTCACCGTCGCAGGCAGCGTGACGATTGGCGGCCTGCTGCTCGCGGGCCTACCGTGGGTCATCGCGTTGTACGGGCCGAAATATCAGGGCGCTCTCGTGACGGCCTCGTTGCTCGTCGCGACGGCGGTCGTCCACATGGGGGGCACACCCGTCGTCAACGCGCTCGTCGTGGCGAGTCTTCGCCGTTTCGCGATCGTGACGACATTCGGATGCTTGACGCTGTTCGTGCTCGCCATCTGGCTGGTGCCTCGTTACGGGGCCGTGGGTGCGGGCGCCGCATGGCTCGCGGCCCATCTGACATCGCAGCCCGTGGCAAATGCGCTGCTCGCGCGATCGAAGCGTCTGCCGGGACGCGTGACGGCATTCTGGGCGCTTGGCGCGGCTTCCATCGTGGCGCTTGCGCTGCTCGCGATCGGGCGTGCCACGGTGGCCGGCGCGCAATGGCGGTTCCTGGTCGCACAGTTGATTCTTCTTGGAATGATTGGCGCCGGTGTGTGGCGCGTCGCCGTGAGGATGCGGTACGTCGAGCCGGGGCTGCGCGCTCTACTGCTCCACCTTCGTGGCGTTCCCGGCCTCGGATGGAGGCAGTGACGTGAACGCGGAATCGACGCCTGGCGGCGTCCCGAGGCCCGAGATGAGATCCGACGCGTCGGGGTGGCGCGTCGAGCAGCTCACGTCGCTGACGGACGATCTCTCGCGGAATCTCGAGCCCATTGTGAGGCAGCACTACGTCGAGGGCCTCGGGGTCGGACCCGCCCAGTTCGTCCGATTCGAGGTCGGACGGCTCGGCTTGCTGGTCAAGTCCGGTGCATGGCTGCTCGTCGTCTTTCACGGGACGAGCGCCGTTGGCTTTCTCGTCTGCGAAGTCTCAGGCTGGGACAGCGAAATTTTCGGCTTCGGTGTCGGCCGGGTGAGCGCCATCGGGCTCGATCCGGCTCGAAGCGAGACCGCCGGTCGCATCCTGATTGGCGCGGCGCTCGAAACGCTCCGGTCGTGGAACGTACGTCAGATCTCGGCACGCATTGACGCCGCGGATTTGTGTGTCATCCACGCGCTCGAAGCGGAAGGTTTCCGCATTGCCGACGTGTCGGTGACGCTCGGTCTGAACGCGGGCGACATCGGTGACGCCGGCATCACATCGATGGTCCGCCCGTACGGCCGCAATGACTACGGCGCCGTGCGCGAGATTGCGGGTGGCAGCTTCACATACAGCCGGTTCTTCAACGACACCCGCTTCTCGCGGGAGGCCGCCAACGAGCTCTTCGCGCGCTGGATCCAGAACGCCTGCTCCGGGCGGGCCGATCAGGTCCTCGTCGCCCACGCCGGCAATCAGGTGCTCGGGTTCGTCAGCTGCCACATCGACCGGCAGGCCGAGGCGCTGCTTGGTTTCGCGGTCGGGGACCTCAACCTGCTGGGGGTATCGGCGGCGGCCCAGGGCCGCGGCGTCGGGCTCGAGGTGCTCCGCGCCGGGCTTCAGTGGTTCAAGCCGCGCACGAGGCAGATCGAAGTTCGGACGCAGCTCACCAACATTCCGGCGCTTCGGCTCTATGAAAAAGCCGGCTTTCGAGTGACGCGCGGCCTCGTGACGCCCGGCGGCGTCACGTTTCACAGGTGGCTGTCGTGAGCCTCGTCACGATGGACAGCACGGCACGAGATCTGGAACCGCCGGCGTCGCGAGCACGTGGGCCGTCTTGCGCAACGCTCGACGGGCTCGTCGTCCTCGACGCGAACTTCACGTGGACGCGCGCGCTCTTCTCTCCAATCGCGTCACGTGTGCCGGTGCTGTTCCTCGAACCGCGTGATCTCGTCACCGCCTGGCAGGCCGGATGGCGCCTGACGACCGGGTACGGCCGGCGCGAGATCGAGACCAACCTCGAGGGGAAGCGGTACGTGTTTCCGCCCGGCTGGTTCTCGCGCTATCACTCGCCGTTCCGCTATTACCTCGCGAGCGAGATCCGCCGATGGGTGCGGCGCCGGGCGCTCCGGCGGTTCGGGCTGATCGTGACGTATCCGCATTACGCGGCGGCCGTGCCGCGGTGCGGCCCGGCGGCCTCGGCGTACTACTGGTCCGACGAGTTCCGCCACTACTGGCCGTGGCATCGGGATCGCATCGTCGAGCTCGAGCGCCAGGCGGTGCGGATCACGGATCTGACGATTTGTGCGTCGAACGTGAAAGCGGAGGAGCTGAGGGCTGAGGTGCCGGATGTTGCGGAAAAGATCCACGTCCTCATTCACGGCTTCCACCCCTCGTTGCTCGTCCCGGAACCGCTCGCTCAGCCGAAGCCGATGCCCGCCGACCTGCAGCACATCCCGCGGCCGATCCTCGGATACTGGGGACACGTCTCGGATCACCTCGATTTCCGGATCGCCTTCGAGGTCGCGACCGCGCTGCCGTCGGCGTCGATGGTCTTCATCGGGCACATGGCGGATCATCTCGGCGACCAGCAGGAGTGGTACGAACGCTGCCGCGCCCTGGCCAACGTCCACTTCGTCGGACGAAGACCGTATGAAGCGATTGCGGACTATGTTCCGAGCTTCGACGTCTGCCTGTCGCTCTACCGGTCCCGCCATCCCTTTACGCGCCTGACGAACCCGTCGAAGATTCGCGACTACATGGCAACCTCGCGGCCGATCGTGAGCACGGCGCTGCCCGACGTACGGCGCTACTGGAGTGACTTGATTCGCGTCGCGGGATCGAGCGACGAGTTCGTCGCCGAGGTGCGGGCCCTGCTCGCAGGAAACGACCCGACGAGCGCCGCGAGGCTCGCCTTCGCGCGCGAGCACACCTGGGAGAAGGCGGCCGCACGGATTTGGGATCGACTCAATACGGTTGTCGCGGCTTAGACTGCAGAGGACGGCTGTCGTATGCCCATCGCGCCCGACGTCAGACTCGGTCATCACGTCCGCATTCCGCACCCGGACCTGGTGAACCTCTACGGCTGCGCCGTTGGTGACGATACGAAGATCGGCGCTTTTGTCGAGATCCAGAAGAACGCGACGATCGGCGCGCGGTGCAAGGTGTCATCGCACACGTTCATTTGCGAAGGGGTCACCATCGAGGACGAGGTATTCGTGGGGCACGGCGTGATGTTCATCAACGATCGGTATCCGCGCGCGACGGTCGCGGGGCGCCCGCAGACCGAGGCGGACTGGCAGGTGGTGCCCACCCGCGTCGGCCGGGGCGCGTCCATTGGCAGCGGTGCGGTGGTGCTGTGCGGCGTGACGATTGGGGAACGCGCCATGGTTGGGGCCGGGGCCGTCGTGACGCGCGACGTGCCGGAGGGGACGACCGTCGCGGGCGTGCCGGCGCGCCTGCGGCGCGGCGAGGGCGAACGGTCATGATCGGCGTGGGTGTCATCGGGTACGGCTACTGGGGCCCGAATCTCGCGCGCAATTTCGCCGAGGCCCCGAACGCGCGTCTCGTCGCCGTGAGCGATCGGCGGCCCGAGCGGCTTGCGCTCGCCCAGGCGCGCTATCCGTCCATTCGCGCCTCGACCGATCCAGGCGAGCTCATTCGCGCCACCGATGTCGACGCCGTGGTGATCGCGACGCCCGTGTCCACGCATGCGAATCTGGCGATGGCGGCGCTTGAGGCGGGCAAGCACGTGCTGGTCGAAAAACCGCTCGCGTCGCGCTCCGAGGATGCCGAACGGCTGATCGAAGAGGCCGCGCGTCGCGGTCTCACCCTGATGGTCGACCACACGTTCGTCTACACCGGCCCGGTCCGCAAGATGAAGGACCTGATCGGGCGCGGCGAGCTCGGCGAGCTCCTCTACTACGATTCGGTACGGGTCAATCTCGGACTGTTTCAACACGACGTCAATGTGCTGTGGGATCTCGCCGTGCACGATCTCGCGATCCTGGACTACCTGATCCCCCAGCGCCCGACGGGCGTCCTCGCGGCCGGCATCCGGCACGTGGCCGGGCAGCCCGAGAACCTCGCCTATCTCACGCTCTTCTTCGACAACAACTTTCTCGCACACGTGCACGTGAACTGGCTCGCGCCGGTGAAGATCCGCCGGACGCTCGTCGGCGGATCGCAGCGGATGGTCGTGTACGACGACCTCAATGACAGCGAGCCGGTACGCGTGTACGACAAGGGTGTGACGGTGAACAACAGTCCCGAAGAGACCTACAAGATGCTGTACAGCTACCGCTGGGGCGACATGTGGGCGCCGCGCGTGGAGCCGACCGAAGCGCTGCGGACCGAAGCGGAGCATTTCGTGGAGTGCGTTGCCAGCGGGATGACACCACTCACCGATGGCGCGTGCGGGTTGCGCATGGTCAAGCTGCTCGAGGCCGCCACCCGTTCGCTCGTCACGGGACGCGAGGTGGTCGAGGTCGTATGAAGGAACAGCGCCGCGTCCGGCTGGTCGATCTGCAGGCGCAATACCGGAGCATCAAGCCCGAAATCGATCGCGCCGTTCTCGACGTGCTCGAGAGCGGCCAGTTCGTGCTCGGGCCGGAGGTCCGTCAATTCGAAGAGGAGTTTGCCGCGTACTGCCGGACGCGTCACGCCGTCGGCGTCAACTCGGGAACGAGCGCGCTGCACCTCGCATGTTTGGCCGCCGGCATCGGTCCGGGTGACGAAGTGATCACGACCGCCTTCACGTTCGTCGCCACGATCGCGGCCATTCTCTACACCGGCGCGAGGCCGGTCCTCGTCGACGTCGAGCCCGCAACCCTGACGATTGACCCGTCCCTCATCGAAGCCAAGATGACGCCGCGCACGCGCGCCATCGTTCCGGTTCATCTATTCGGTCATCCCGCGGCCGTGGACGACATCACGGCGATCGCCTCGCGCCACGGCGTGATGGTGATCGAAGACGCCGCGCAGGCGCACGGCGCCGAGTATCGCGGGCGTCGCGCCGGGAGCATGGGACAGCTGGCCTGCTTCAGCTTCTATCCCGGCAAGAACCTGGGCGCGTATGGCGAAGGGGGCGCGGTCACGACCAATGACGAGGAGTTGGCGCGACGCATCCGGATGTTGCGGGACTGGGGCTGCGAGCAGAAATACCGCCACGACCTCAAGGGCTTCAACTACCGCCTCGACGCGATACAGGGGGCGATCCTCCGCGTCAAACTTCGGCATCTCGACGCGTGGACCGAAGCGCGAAGGCGCCTGGCGCGCGCGTACCGCGAGCTGCTCGCGCCGAGCGGCATCGAGCTGCCGATCGAGCGCGACGAGTGCCGGCACGTGTACCACATCTACGCCGTCCGGTCGGCCGAGCGCAGCGCGCTCGCCGCGGCCTTGACGGCGGATCGCATCGAAACCGGCATCCACTATCCGATACCGGTGCACCAGCAGCCGGCGTACGCGGATCTCGGGTACCACCGCGGTGATTTCCCCGTCGCCGAGCGCGCGGCCGAAACCATCCTGTCGCTGCCGATGTACGCGGAACTGTCGCCGGCCGATCAGGAGCGTGTCGCCCGATCGATCCAGCGCGGAGCCCGGAACCCCGTCGCATGACGCCTCCTACCACGGACCCGCGCATTCTCATCACGGGCGGCGCCGGCTTCATCGGTACGCATCTCGCCGAGCGGCTCGCCGACGCGAACGACGTCGTCTTGTTCGACAACTTCCGGCGCGACTCGCTCAGTCTGGCGCCCGGCCTGCGCGACCATCCGCGGGTCACTACGATCGCGGGTGACGTGCTCGATCCCGAGGCCATCGCCGGCGCCATGACCGGCATCCGCTTCGTCGTGCACCTGGCCGCCATTGCGGGCGTCTCGAGTTACTACAAGGAACCGCTCAAGACGCTGAGAGTCAATATTATCGGGACCCTGAACGTGCTCGAGCAGGCCGCGCGGGCGGCCGTCGAATCGTTCGTGTACTTCTCGACCAGCGAGGTCTACGGGCCGGACGCCGCGGGCGTCACGGAGGATTCCCTTTTTCGCATCGGTCCCGTATCGGATCGGCGCTGGGTGTACGCCACGAGCAAACTGGCAAGCGAACAGCTCGTGCTGCGGTACGGCGAGGAACACCGCTTCCGCGCCGCCATTGTCCGCCCCTTCAACGTGTACGGGCCACGTCAGACCGGCGAAGGCGCTATCAGCAACTTCTGCGCGGCGGTCGCCGACGGCAGGGCGCTCCGGGTCTACGGCGACGGCTCCGCCGTCCGCGCGTGGTGCTACGTCGACGACCTCGTCGACGGGGTCGTCACCATCCTGAGGGCGCCCACCACGGCCGGCCAGGCCTTCAACCTCGGAAACCCCGACGAGCCTGAAACGGCGGTGGGCCTCGCACGACGACTCGCGCGCCTCGCGCCTGCCGCGCGGATCGAGTTCGAACCGGTCGATCGCGCGGAAGTACGGGTGCGGGTGCCCAACATCGACAAGGCGCGCGCGATGCTCGGCTTCACGCCGCGTGTCGGGCTGGATGAGGGGCTCGAGCGGACGCTCAGGTGGTTCCTGGCGAGGCGGCTGTCATGCGTGTAGCGGTGGTGGGCGCGGGAAAGATGGGGCTGCCGCTCGCCTGCCAGCTCGCGCGGCGCGGCGCGCTGGTCACCGCCTGCGACATCAACCCGTCGATTGTCGACGCCATCAACCGAGGCGAGTGCCCGATCGACGAGCCGGGCATGCCCCCGCTCGTCGGCGCGCTCGTCGCTGACGGGCGGCTGCGCGCCACCACCGACACCGCCGCCGCGGCCGGTGCCGCCGACGTCATCGTGGTCATCGTCCCCGCGCTGCTCACCGAAGACCGCGACGTCGATGCGAGCGCGCTCGAGTCCGCGTCGCGCCACATCGCAGCGACGCTCCGGCCGGGCGCGCTGGTCGCGTACGAGACCACCCTGCCGGTGGGCGGAACGCGGAGCCGCCTGGTCCCGGTACTCGAGACGAGCGGGTTCAGGGCCGGCATGGACTTCGACGTGGTGTTCTCGCCCGAACGGGTGAAGAGCGGCACCGTTCTCGATCAACTCGAGAAGAACCCGAAGGTCGTCGGCGGCATCACCCCCGCGTCCGCGGCACGCGGCGCGAGGTTCTACGAGCAATACCTCGGCGCGCCGGTGGTCGACGTCGGGAGCCTGGAAGCGGCCGAGATGGTCAAGGTTGCGGGCATGGTATACCGCGACGTGAACATCGCGCTCGCCAACGAGCTCGCGCGGTATGCAGCAGGCGCCGGCGTGGACCTGCCGTCGCTCATCGACGTCGTCAACACCGACGGCGAAGCGGCCCTGCTCCAGCCAGGCGTCGGCGTCGGCGGCCATTGCACGCCGGTCTATCCGTGGTTCCTGATCCGTGACGCCGAGCGGCGGCACCTTCCCGCAACGCTCGCGGCGCGCGCGCGCCGCATCAACGACGATCAGCCCTCACATGTGGTTGACGCGCTCGAGCGGACGTCCGGGCCGGTTCGCGGGCGACGCGTCCTCGTTCTCGGGCTCGCCTTTCGACCGCAGGTCCGCGAGCATGTTCTCTCGCCCGCCTTCGCGCTCCGCGACGAGCTCGTCGCGCGGGGCGCAGAGGTGCTCGTCGACGATCCGCTCTATTCCGCCGATGAGATACGCGCACATGGCTTCGAGGCCGTCTCTCTCGAGAGCGCGACGCTCCCGCCGCTGCTCATCCTCAACACCGCACACGATCGCTTCCGCCAGATCGATTTCAATGAGCTGAGGCGGCGCGGTGTCGAGGTGGTCGTGGACGGTCGCAACCTCTGGGATCCGGCAAGCGTTCACAGAGCCGGGCTGACCTACGTCGGGATTGGGCGTCCGGGACCGCCGGCCGTCTTGCACGACGCGCCCATGCCGATCGCGCGGCCGCGGCTGGAGGCAGAAGAGGCGGAGGCCGCCGCCGACGTCGTGCGGAGCGGTTGGGTGCTGCAGGGGCCCGAGGTCGCGGCATTCGAGCGTGAATTCGCCGAACAGGTCGGCGCCCCCTTCGCCTGCGCGGTGTCCTCCGGTACCGCAGCGCTCCATCTGGCGCTTGATGCCGTCGGTGTCGGACCCGGCGACGAAGTCGTCACTGTCAGCCACTCGCACATCGCCTCCGTGAACGCCGTGCGCTTCTGCGGCGCGACGCCGGTGCTCGTGGACATCGAGCCCGCGACATTCAACATCGATCCCAGCAGGATTGAACCGGTCATCACTGCGCGCACACGCGCGATTCTCTGCGTCCATCAGATGGGCATGCCGTCGGATCTCGCGGCCATTCTCCCGATCGCGAGACGGTACGGGCTGAGGGTGGTCGAAGACGCGGCCTGCGCGATCGGGAGCGAGATCTTCATCGCCGGCGCCTGGCAGCGCATCGGGCGGCCGCACGGCGACGCCGCGTGCTTCTCGTTCCATCCACGCAAGGTGATCACGACCGGCGACGGCGGGATGATCACGACCGCAAGCCCCGAGATCGAGCGACTGGTCCGCCTGAAACGCCAGCACGGGATGGATCTCGAAGCCCACGCGCGCGACGCGTCTCGCGCCCTGGCGGTCGAACGCTATCGCCTGCTCGGCTACAACTACCGCATGACGGACCTGCAGGCGGCCGTCGGCCGTGCGCAGCTCCGGAAGCTGGAGCGGATCGTGGCCGAACGACGACAACTTGCCGCGACGTATCGCCGGCGGTTGACGAACCTGCCCGGCCTCGCGTTGCCCGCGGAACCGGGGTGGGCGCGCAGCAACTGGCAGACCTTCTGCGTGCGACTACCGGATGAAGTCGTCGCGATGGACGTCCGGCGCGCGCTCCTCCAGCGCAACATCTCGACACGCGGCGGCATCATGAATGCGCACGAGGAGCCCGCAGGCCGGGACATTCCTCTCGCGATGCCGTTAGCCGTTTCGGAGCGCGCGCGCGCGACAGCCGTCGCGCTGCCGCTCTATCCAGGCATGACGCCGAGCGACATCGAACGAGTCGCGGAGGCGCTTGCAGAGGCGTTGGCCGGCGCAGGCCTCAAGCTACCGTAGGCATGGATTCATCTCATCGGCCATCATCGATCTAAAGCCTTGACCGCGGAGGGCGCCGAGAGCGCGGAGGAATCCACTTGGCTTTTCCAGTAATCCTCGCTCTCTGTGGTGGGAGCTCTTGAGGCGGCTTAAGGATCAATGAGCCAGTGAGTCAGTGAATCAATGCCACGATTCTGGTGCGCGAGACCGAAAATGCGCGTCCTTCTGGCCACCTATCGCGACCATCCCCGCAGCGGCGGCAGCCTGCGGGTCGGGCAGGTGCTCGGCAAAGGGCTGCGGCGCCTTGGCCAGGACGTGGAGATCTGCTTCGCGTACGGATCGCCGGGTCCGGTGGAAGCCGACCGGGGTGTGCCCTGTCACTATCTCAATCTGCGCAGCTCGCGGGATGTGCTCTCGTGGTCGCGTTTTCGTCGCCTCATTCGCCGCCACCGCCCCGACATCGTCCATTTCATGGAGCCGATCTACTGGATGCAGGGCGCGTCGATGCATCTCCCGTTCAAGCGCGTCATCCACGTTCACGGCGCGTTCCGCGAGCCGCTGTCGCGCCTGAACCGTTTGGGATGGCAGCTGCTGCGGCGGCGCGCGGATTTGTTCGTCTGCATCAGCGAGGGCGCGAGAGAGTCCCTGATGCAACTGAACGCCGCGCGGCCCGACCAGACCGACGTGGTCTACAACGCGATTGACGTCGACTGGTTCCAGCAGCGCCCCGATCGCCAGAGCGCCCGCGCGCTTCTTCGCCTTCCACAGGGTGCCCGCATCGTCGGCATCGTCTGCCGGCTGGTCGATCGCAAAGGCTGTGACGATCTCCTCAACGTGCTGCGCGCGCTGGGAAGAGACTGGCACGCGGTCGTCGTCGGTGACGGACCGGATCGCGCGCGGCTCGAAGTCATCGCGAAGGCGTTCGACGTCCGGGATCGCGTCCATTTCACCGGCGACCTGGGCGATGTCCGGCCTGCATACGCCGCCATGGATGCCTATGCGTTCATGAGCCTCAACGAGGCGTTCGGACTGTCGGTCGCGGAAGCTATGGCCTGCCGCGTCCCGATCTTCGGGCTCGGAGGCATGGGCGAGTATCGCGAGCCGGCCTATCCGCTCGTCACCCCGGCGAACGCGTGCTTCGTCGAGCGGGTCGGTCGTCACGAGCCTCGGCAGCAAGAAGATACGACCGTCCTCCTCCAGCTTGCCGGGCGGATCGCCGACTTTGCGCGAAACCAATCGGCGTACGACGCGATGATCGACGCCGCGTGGCATCACGTGCGCGATCGATTCTCAATGGATGTGCAGGCGAGCCGGATGTTGCAGGTGTATAGCCGATTAGTCCCCAGCTCCCAGTCCTGAGCCCCTGCTCTCGACTCCGTGGACTGAGACCGGGAAGATGACGAACACGTTCACCACCGAGCGCACAGAGTCCAGATGGCCGTAGAGCGCCTGATGCAGCTTCCTCACTGCGCGATCGCCTCCGCCTTCTCGAAGCGTCTCGCGAGCTCGACCCTCTTCTGATACGCCTCGCGGACGATGCGGACGTCCTCGAGGAAATGCGGCAGCTCTTCGAGCCGCAGCGCCTGCGCGCCGTCCACCTTCGCCACGCTGGGGTCGGGATGGAAATCCACGAGCACCATGTTCGCCCCGGCGATCACGCCTTGGGCCGTCGCGTGCATGATATCGAGGATGCCCTGCGGCCCGCGCGTAGGAACCCCCACCGAATGCGACGGATCGACGCACACCGGCATGCGCGTGAGCCGCTGCACGACGGGCACGTGGGCGAAATCGACCAGGTTGCGGTGCGGGTCGCCCATGTTCGTCTTCATCCCGCGGAGCCCGAAGATCACCTGTCGGTTGCCCTCGCTCGCCAGGTACTCGGCAGCGTTCAGTGATTCCTCGAGCGTGATCCCGAAGCCGCGCTTGATGAGGACGGGAAACTCGTGCTGCCGCCCGACGGCCTTGAGCAGCTCGAAATTCTGCGTGTTCCGCGTGCCGATCTGCAGCATCACGCCGGTCGTGCTCCGCGTGGAGGCGAGGGCGGCGCGGATCTCGTCGATCTGGCTCTCGTGCGTCACCTCCATGGCGATCACCTTGATGCCGTACTGGCTCGCCAGGCGGAAGACGTACGGCAGGCAGGCGTGGCCGAGCCCCTGGAAGGAGTACGGGCTGGTGCGCGGCTTGTAGGCGCCCATCCGCGTGCACACCAGGCTCGACTCCTGAAGCGCCTGCATCATGTGCTCGACGCTCTCCTCGGAGTCGACGGCGCAGAGCCCCGCGAACACGTTCAGGGTGTCCTGACCGAACCGCACGCCGTTGTATTCGAAGCCGCTCGGCCGCGTGTCGTCCTTGTGACGCCCGAGGATCCGATAGGCCTCCGACACCCGGACGACCCGCTCGACCGAGGGCAGCGCCTGCATGTCGGTGACCGACAGCGACTGCGTGTCGCCGATCAAGTACACCTCCGTGAGGACCTGCTGCGCGCCGTGCTCCTGGTGCAGGCGCGTGTGCACGCCGGGCAGGGAGCTCAGGGTCTCCTGCAGCCGCTTGAAGTCTTCGCCGGCGACGTCCGTGTTCGGCTCGAGGATCAGGATCATGCGGATGGTGACGCGTCCTGAGAATTATGTCACGCCGCCGGGGCTATTCCGTTTGACGACGGCGGCGCATGACCCTAACCTCTACAACATTCTCAACTCGAACACCGTCTTGGCCCTGAACAACGCGTTCGGTCCGGCCTGGCGGCGCCTACGCTCGATTCTGTCGGGTCGCTTGCTGAAAAGACGAAATCGACGCGATCGCGGAGCGCCGTGGCGGGCACAGCCGGATTTCAACAGGCCCAGCCCGGGCTTGAGACCGAAGAACGCGCGTGTCGCCCGGTAGAAACACTCACGCTAGAGCACCGTGCGTAGCAGGCCGCCGTCCACCTGCAGGGAAGCGCCGTTGATGTACGAGAACGCATCTGAAAGGAGCAATGCCGCGACGCAACCGAATTCGTCAGGTGTACCATAGCGGCCGAGCGGAATCGCGGATACTGTCTGCGCCTCTGCCTGCTCAACGGAAATCCCCAACCGCTCGGCGTTGAAGCGATCGACCTGGCGCATGCGGTCGGTGGCAATCCGCCCGGGCAGGATGTTGTTCACCCGAATCCGCCGTGGCCCCAGTTCGATGGCGAGTGTTTTGGCCAGCGCGGCTACCGACGCCCGCAGGACATTCGAGAGTGCGAGGCTCGGGATCGGCTCTTTGACGGATGAAGACGTGCTCATGAGAATGGCCCCACCGCCACGCGCTTCCATTGATGGCACCACCAGTCGTATGAGACGCACAACGCTCAAGACGAGCAGCTCGAAATTTGCCTGCCATACCGCATCGTCGAACGTCAGAGCTTGTCCTGGCGGCGGCCCTCCGCTGTTGGTGAACAAGAGATCGACGCCCCCAAACTTCCGTATGGTCGTCGCATGCCAGTTCGCGAGAGCCTCCGGCGAGCGGACGTCCGCCAGCACGCCGATCACGGGCGTGCCCGTTTCTGCTTCAATGCGCGCGGCCGCCTCCACAATTCCGTCTCTGTCTTCCGAGGCAATCGAGAGGTACGCGCCTTCCGCTGCCAGCGCGCGACTCACGGCGAACCCAAGACCCTTACTGGCGCCAGAGACCATGCCGACCTTTTGCTGGAGTCCGAGGTTCATGGTGCAGTACTCCTCTCCGCTCATTGCGGCGAAACAAGGCTCGTTGGCTTGTGAAACGGAGTCTCGACTCCCGACCGCGCGGCGGCGCGATGCGCTGACGACAGACCTCGGATGGTCCCACGCTCTCACCGGCGAGGCGACGACGGAAATGCCACGGCTCACCACCACCCGCCGCAAACCCGTATTCTAAGGTAAGTTAGAACATGACTGGGCCGCCAACTATGTCGTCCACGATGCCAGAGGCCGAGCGTGTTCACCCCGCGAGCAGTGCGATCGGCCTCGCCCCGGCGGAGCGCCGGCAGATGATGGTTCGCGCGATCGTCGCGTCGACAATAGGCACCGCCATCGAATGGTACGACTTTTTCCTCTATGGAATCGCGGCGGCGCTGGTGTTTCCGCGAATTTTCTTCCCGCAGTCAGATCCCTACACCGGGACGTTGCTGTCGTTTTCAACGTACTTCGTTGGCTTTGTCGCCCGTCCGCTCGGCGGCGTCATCTTCGGGCACGTTGGGGACCGCCTGGGACGCAAGGTCTCGATGGTCGCCACGCTGCTTTTAATGGGTGCCGCCACTGTTGCCACCGGCCTGGTGCCCGCTTACGACCGCATCGGGATGTGGGGCGGTGTAGTTCTAGTGGTCGTTCGCATTCTGCAGGGAATCGGACTGGGTGGCGTATGGAGCGGGTCGATCTTGCTGGCGGGCGAGTGGGTGGATCGCAAACACTGGGGCTTTGCCATGAGCTGGCCGCAATTCGGGGGGCCGGCAGGGCTGCTCCTGGCCAACGGAGCGCTCGGGCTGGCGGCCGTGCTCACGACGGACGACCAGTTCTTCCAGTGGGGCTGGCGCGTGCCGTTTCTCGCAAGCTTGGTTCTGGTTTTTGTCGGGCTCTACATTCGTGTCGGGATTCTGGAGACGCCGGTGTTCACGCAACTTCAGGCGTGCGGGACGGTGGAAAAGGCTCCCGTGATCGAGATCCTGCGGCGGAACTGGCGCGAGGTCGTGCTCACGGCGCTGATGCGGAGCGGGCAGATGGCGCCTTTCTACGTCTTCATAACCTATAGCCTGGCGTACGGGACACAGGTGCTCGGGTTGAACCAGGGCCTCCTCCTGAATCTGGTGATGCTCACGGCTATGGCATCTCTCGTGTCCACGCCATGCTTCGGGTACCTGTCCGACCGCATTGGGCGCGGCAAGCTGATCACGATCGGGTGCTTGGTGATGGTGTTCTTCCCATTTCTGTACTTCGCGATGATCGACAGCGGCGTGATCGCGCTCGTGGCAATGGCGATCATTATGTCGGAGCCCGTGCACGATCTGCAGTATGCGCCGCAGGCAGCTTTTATCGCCGAAACCTTCCCCGGATCGCGGCGATACAGTGGAACGTCGCTGGGATACCAGCTTGCCTCGATTACGGCGGGAGGACCGGCGCCGATTCTTGCCCTGTACCTGTTCGAGACCTACAAGACTTCGATGGCGATAGCCGCGTACATGTCCCTCAGCGCTTTGGTCAGCCTTGGGGCTCTTTGGGCATTGCGCCGCCGCGTGCCGGCCAGCTAGCGCAGGCGCGTGTGATTCCACAGGTGGCGATCTGAGATGGGCCGCCGGGCGGATTCACACGCGCCCGGATCGCCTCTGAGGCATGGGAAGGAGCTTCAAATGCTTCGCAATCACATCATCACCGTGTGCCTGGCAACCGCGGCGTTTGTCGCAGTGCTATATGTCGACGACCGAGCCGTGGCACAGGCCAACGCGAAGGCGCGTGTATTCGAGTTGCGGACCTACACCGCCGCCGATGGCAGAATGGAGGCGCTCCTCGACCGCTTCAGGAACCACTCCATGGGCCTCTTGAAGAAGCACGGCATAGAGAGCATTGCCTACTGGGTCGCCGTGGATGACCCACAGACGACACTTGTCTACATCGTCGCGCACCCAAACCGTGAGGCGGCCGCCAAGTCGTGGAAGGAGTTCGGCGACGATCCCGAATGGAAAGCTGTCGTGCAGGAGACGCAGAAGGAGGGGGCGCTCACAAAAAAGATCGACAGATTATTCCTGGAGGCGACTGACTTCTCGCCCATGAAATAGGCGCAGCGATCTCAATGGGTTCGCGGCATCAGATGAGCGGCGGTGTTCCGCTGTCGCATTTGGGACCCGTGAACGCAGCCTGGATACGTGATGACGTCGGTACCTTCCGCGTTGGACGCCCCGCGGCGCCTTGGCCGCGATGCTCGACGACATCAACCGGGCGGACGGGCGCCTCTTCGGCGAGGGACCGAAACTGACGTTTGTGCTGACGCCAATCGATCGTCGACGCCGGACGCGCCTCGCAGTCCCTTGATAGAAACATCCTCCGTCACGACGGCCGTAGCGCTTCGCCCCGCTTCTTCAGACCGATGGGTCTGAACACGAGATCCGAAGGGCACCAGTCGCTGACGCTTTCCTGGAGCTTCATGACGGCCATAAGGGCTACCAGCCCCAATCCAACCGGCAGGTTCACCCAGTAGGCTATGGCGGCGAACGCCAGTAGCAGGATGCCCTGCGCCAACGCCCTAGCGTTTTCGAGGTACATGTGTCACCTCTCTTCCTTCTGCGGCGCGTGTCCCGCGTGCCTGGGACAAGCCGCGATTTCCATTTTGGCCGTCCCGAATACGCACGATGCTACACCCGCGGACCCCAGCTGCGGCCAGATTCTTCGTCGTGCTGCGCTCACCGCCTTAAAACCAGCAGCCGTGACCCGCCCGAACGTGGAATCGGCGGGAAGGGCCCCCGCTCGGTGGCATTTCTCGGACATTTCTCCGCCCTTGTTCCGTTTTTTCTCCCGAGCATCTAGGACCAGTCTCGATCCTCCAGCGCGGCGGATCCCTCGGGCCCTCCCGTCGAACCGCCATCTCGAGTGGCAGGCCTGCCCGGAGAGGAAGGTCTGCGCTCGAGTGTACGCAGCCACTGGCGGTTCCGCCGCGTCCCCGGCAGCTTCAGCATTGCCAGCATCACAGTTTCCAGTGCGGCGAGTGTTTCCGCACCGCCGAACTGCACCAGGTAGTTGCCGAGCCGGAGCAACCCAATCTGACGTGGCGTGTAGTGCTCTGCTGACCAGCGCAGGTGCCGCCCAGGGACGTAGATCAGCTCCGCAATGCACCGGCCCGAGTAGGACACCGGGCAGACGAGCTTGACGGTCGCCGACGGCGTCCCAAGAAGATCCCCGACGCAGACCCCCAGGCCGTCGGCGAGTCGTTGGAGCGTGTGCAAAGAGGGTGCGACTCGGCCGTTTTCGACCCTCGAGAGAAACGCTTCGGCCAGCCCTGTCCTTTGCGAGAGTTCCCGCTGCGTCAGGCGGCGCGCACGCCGCATAGTGCGAATGCGGCTGCCGATCGGCGTCGACTGGTTCTGTAAGGCATCCGCCATGAGCCTAGATTATCCTTAAGAGCAAGCTCCGGTCAAAGAGTGCGCAAACTTGACTCCTGAGCCAATGGGCCTTATCCTTCGCCTAGAACTGACGAGTCAGACCGATGCGGTGAGGCGGCAAAAGCATCCGATGACGACCCGCGACCGACGTTGCCGCACATCCGCCTGGCCGCTCAGCTTTGAGCTGTATATCCCGAAAGCGTGGTTCGCGGAGGCCACGCGTCGAGCCAAGGCGCGGATTCCCGACGAGCTCGGGATCGACCATTTCGAAGGCCGGAGCTACCGCGGCTGGGCACATCACACGGTGCTCACCGCGATCGCGTTTCGGGGCAAGTCAACGTCACGTCGAACGGCTCGGCTCATGAAAGCCGCATCGCAGGTAAACGTCCCCTGCCGCGAAGCAAAGCTTCCAGGCCGACACGTCCAACTTGCAGCTCATCGTTTATCGGGACTTGCCTCCGGGGCCGACAGGGCGCATGGGGCAACACCGCAGCTACCCTCGCGATGGGGCCGTGGTCAGAATCGAATCAGTGAGGGTTAGACGCAACATGAAGCCAGCTCTCGTGCTTCGGATTGTTCCTATCTGTACGTTCCTGCTTGTCGGGGCGGCGCTCGCCCAGGTGCAGACCGCTTTCGTGCCGGACTACTTCTCGGTCGACCGGAAGACCTGCTGTAAGAGGACGCTTGAGTGGACATTCTCCCCAACCGGCCAGGTGCAGGGCGAGATCATTGGCAACATCACGGCTCCGTACACCTCCGCCCCCCTCTCCGGATCACCCATCTGTATTTCATTCACAACACGCCGCCACTCTAACCCGCACAAGGAGGAATCATCATGCTGGACAGATCCGCACCTGTCGGCATCGCCGGCCTCGGCCTCGCGCTGCTAGGAGCCGCGTTCGCCCAGGAGACGGTGCCCTTCGCGGATTACTACCCAACCGATCCGAGGGTCTATTGCGCCAAGACGTTCGAGCGAACGCTCGGAAGTCCCGGCCAATGGATGAGCACGATCGTAGGAAAGACAACCGTACCGTATGGTTCGGGGGCGGTTACTGGGGTGGCAGTCTGTAACTACAGCCCCGATTACTTGTCAGGCCAACTGGTGAGCGGCTCCAGTGACGGCACCACGGTCCGAGCACTGGCGTTGGGGGCGCGCTACGTGTCCGCAGATTGCTCACTCTCGGCCCACGCCGAGGCGATGTCCTGGGGGCTCCTGCACGATGGAATGATCGTGGGTCTGAAGAAGTATCAACTCGTGACCCGCGACCTTTCCGAGTGTCGCACGGAAGAAATCTGGGGCTATCTGGTGGACATCCAGGACGTTACCGTTCACCAGGGCCGCTATGACAATGCTGTGATCATGTGGACCCTGGACCTGAACCACCCATTCCGACCGTTGAATCTTCACAGCAAGGAGTATGACCTCGGCGTCATCCTCCCTACAGCCTCCGACACGAGGGGATATTCGATCACCGGTTTCGAGGCCTACGGCGTGGGAAGAGGCTTGATCCTGTCCGGCGATGTCGACGCTGGCTCCGGTGTGCTGAACGACCTTCTCGAACTGACCGCCGTTGCGTGCGACGGACCTATTTACGACGCCTTCGACGTCCGTGGGATGATGGTCACCGCCGCCTGGGGCGCCAACGACAACGGGGCAATTGTCGGGCAATACCGTGACCATGGCGGTGTTGTTCACGCCTTTCTGCGCAGCAAGAAAGGGGAACTAACTACGATCGACTTCCCCGGCGCCACCGCCACCTACGCCAGGGACATCAACAACCGTGGCGACACGGTCGGAGGCTACCGCGACGCCGCCAACATCTCCCACGGCTTTCTGCTCCGTAACGACGTCTTCACCACCATCGACGCCCCAGGAGGGGTACGCACGGAGCCCACTGGAGTCAATGCCCGTGGCGACATTGTCGGCTTGTTTGCCGCCGCCGATGCCCAGCACGGCTTCCTGCTGCGCAACGATGTTTTCACCACCATCGATTTCCCTGGAGCTGCCAGAACACAGCTTCTGGGCATCAACGACAGCGGCGATGTCGTTGGCGCGTATTACTATTCGAGCGGACCCGCCCACGGGTTTCTGCTCAGCAAGGGTGCCTTCGCCCCCATCGATGTCCCAGATGCCCAGAGGACCGAAGCGCGGGGGATCAACGCCGCCGGCGCCATCGTCGGGACATACGCCTTGCCGAACGGGCTCCCGCGCGGTTTTCTGCTCCGCAAAGGTATCTTCGAGACCATCGAGGTGCCCTGCGCCCAGCAGACTTTCCTGCAGGACATCACCAATCGCGGTGACCCCGTCGGCCGCTTCATCGACAGCGGCGGCATTACCTACGGCTTCAGCGTCTCCCCTTGACTTGACACTTACCGCCCTCAGCGGTCGGATGAGCGGATGAACGTGGAGGCGGTGTGGCACAGGCGCTGCTGAACGTCGCCAGCGAGGAGATCGACCATAGAATGAGCTTGGGCCCGGCACCGCGGGCGACACGACCGCCATTCATGCGCCCCCACCTTTGGGCGTCGCCGAGGAGCCGTCCGTGCGCCTCGCGGAGCGGCCCGGCTTCGGTCCGGTGCGGCTGCAGGCCAAACGCGCGCTAAAGAAGAAGGTCATCATGCGTAAGTCGACTTCGTTCCGGTTCTCGGGCGGCTTCCCGTCGCTGGCACTGGTCGCGACAGCACTAGTCGCGGGGTTGTCTGTATCTACTGTATCTCCTCCACTCCACGGCACCACCACCGCAGGCATCGTGGAGGGCATAGAAACACGGCTCGTCGACTTCTTCCCAAAAACCACGAATGGGGAGAATGGAATCTTTCTCCAGTACCGGGCTGCTGACGGTTCATATGCGAATCTGCCGAATGCGCGTGATTATGAGTTCAGGATACCCCGCTTAAACCAATGGGACTTGCCTGCCATATTAGTGAATGATTTTGTCTATAATGACGTTTTTGCTCATCCCACTGCACTGAACCAGTGCAACATTGAGGCCGATGCTGTCATTCGTGTCTCACTGAACGCGGACTTTGGAGTAGTCGAGGTTAGTGGCCGCGCATGGGTTGGGAGCGAGGCAATCGTGCGCCATTACATCTACAAGGGGGCAGGCAACTACAATGCCCCCATTTGGCAGACGTGGAGCCCTGATGAGCGGTTCGGCCTCGTCATTCCCTACGCGGCGGGCGAGGAACTTTTCTTCGCCACAGACTCAGGCGATGACGACATAAATGATTGGGCTCACTGGGATATTCGCTCTGGGTGATGACCACCTTGCTCCAACCGTCACATCTACCAGACCAGGTAATGGCGCCGCGGGTGTCGCCATCAACCCGACAATTACTGCCACCTTTAGTAAGCCGATTGACCCAGAGACCATGACGACAACAACTTTTGTCGTCACGGACAGTGCACACAATGCAGTACCGGGAACCGTCGGGTACGACCCTGCAAACCGTATGGCAAGCTTCAGACCGTCATCTCGGCTTTCAGCAAACACTACTTACAACGGGACAATCATCGCAGGAGTCACAGATGTATGGGGCACTTCTCTGGCCAGTGACTACACTTGGGCCTTTACGACGGGCGCAGGCACGGCTTTTGGCGAGGACTTCGAGTCACCTCAGACTGTACAGGCGAATTGGTCTCCCTATGGTTCGGCGTTTTCCGTATCAAACGGCGTTGGTACGCTTCTCCCTGACGGGTCCGTGACGCCGGTCTTCTGGAATTACAGGGCGACTATTCACGACAAGGGTGCTGAGCCAATTATTTTCCAGGACCTGGTGTATGAAGTCGATGTGAAGCTTACACCAGCCATACGGACGGCGTTGTGCTTCGGGTTGCGTTCAGGAGGCGCGCGCTTCTGGGTGGGTTATGACATCGGAAGAGCTCTGTCCTGGTGGAGCGACGACCTTCAGACGAGCTGGGGATACCTACTGCGGTATTCGCTTGTAGATGACTATCGCCCGTACGACGGGCAGTGGCACCGGTGGCGCGTGGAGGTGTCAGGCACGCAGTTTGATTTCTGGGTAGACAATCACCATGTCTTGAGCGGACAGTTAGATGGCTATCTCCCCGGGCCCATAGGCATGAGGTCGTGGGACGCGGGAGGTGCGCAGTTCGATAACCTGATGGCGAGTGTAGCTGCGCTGCCCGATGGCGACGGGGACGGCGTGCTCGACAGCTCGGACAACTGTCCGGTGACGGCCAACGCAAACCAGGCCAATACCGACGGAGATGCGCTCGGCGACGCGTGCGATGCCTGCCCGAACGATCCCGCCAATGACACCGACGGCGAAGGGGAATGCGGGAACGACGACAACTGTCCGGCGGACAGCAATGGCCCGCAGGCCAACGCTGACGGCGATGCACTGGGCGATGCGTGTGACCTGTGTCCGGACGATTTCCAGAACGATGCAGATGCCGATGGGGTGTGCGGGAACGTGGACAACTGTCCGGTGACGGCCAACGCAAACCAGGCCAATGCCGATGGAGATGCGCTTGGCGATGCCTGCGATGCCTGTCCGGCCGACCCCGCCAATGACACCGACGGCGATGGGGTCTGCGGGAACGTCGACAACTGCCCGCAGGTGGCGAACGCTGAGCAGGCGGACAGCGACGGCGACGGCCGAGGGAATGCCTGCGATAACTGTCCGACGACGCCCAATGCGGATCAGGCCGATGGCGACAATGATGGGGTAGGTGAGGTCTGTGACCGATGCCCGCAGGAGCCTGCGACCGGCGACGGGTGTCCGCTCCCGTCAACGCGGATCGGAACGCTGATTGGCCTGGTGGCCGGCTTCCTTCCAAGTCAGGGGGAGCGAAGCAGTCTGACCGCGAAGCTGGAGGCGGCCGGGGCATCGCTCGCCCGCGGCAATCGCACGGCTGCAGCCAATCAGCTCAATGCGTTCATCAACGAGGTCCGAGCCCTCCAGCGAAGCGGTCGGTTGGGAGCGGCGGAGGGGGACTTCCTGGCCGCACGGGCCCAATCGATCGTCGCGCAGATCCAGGGCGGGTAACCTCGACCGGGCGGGAGGCCCCTGAGGGCGGTCGACACGACCGCTCTCCTTCTGAAGGCAGTCGTGGTTGGCGAGGACATGAACGCGGCTATGCGGCGGCTAAACCTACCACCGGTTGGAGGGGGCGCAATCGGGGTGTTCCTTGTCCTCGGGTTTGCCCTTGGGATTGCGACGATATGGTTTTACGCCGCGATCCGGCCGCGTTTCGGTGCCGGCGTGAGAACAGCGCTCTGCGCTGGGTCTGCGGTGTGGTTCTTCGCGTACCTGTACCCGAGCATCGGGATGGGGGTGCTGGGGTTCTTCCCGGCGGGCCTGATCACGCTCGCGGTCGTTTGGGGTTTGGCGGAGCTACTCGTGGCGGCTGTTGCGGGAGCGTGGCTCTACCAGGAGGCACCACGGCCGGTCTCGGCAAAGACGTGAGCGGACTGCTAGCCGGGAAATCACGGCGTGCGGGAGTGCACGCTGGCTACGAGCCTCAACCCGACGCGCTCCAAGACGTCGCAGAAGAACCCGTCGGGCTGCTCTCGGATGAGCGATGAACCCCGCGCGGTGCTGGACCGAGCGTGGCACTTGCGAAAGGACCAGCTATGGCCAGAGCGGCTCCCAAACGTTCCCGTCAGTCTAATTCTAAGAAGGCCGCTGCTGTGCGTAAGCGCGGCAGCAAGCGAGGAGCGAAGGGCACGAGAAAGACAGCGCGAGCAAGGAAAACGGCCGCTGCACGCGCAACCCGCAAGCTTGCCACCCGGCCGAAGCCGCCGGCTCTGGCGCGCGAACGCCGGACGCTGACCGAGGAACCAGCGGCACCCTCAGCGGTGGCTCCCGAGACGGAGACGAGTAGCCCCGAGCCTCAAGCGGCTGGCGAGGGCGGTGCCTCGGAACCCGGCGCCACGAACAGCGGCGAGGAAGAAGAATTCGAATAGTGCGGCCCATTCGGACCGCTGTCGGCCTCCACTGAACCGATTTCGTTGTGGGTGCAACCAGAGGCACCTCAGCTGATCCCGTCCGTTGTGACCACGGCCGGAACGCCTTCGCGAGGATGCGTGCGGGAGACAGATTGCTCGGGTCTGTCCGACCGAAGAGACGTCCACACGTGACGAAAACGAGGTTTGTAGAAGTTGGAGCGTGGAGAACGCTTGAGCGGTTTTGGGGGAGCAGCGGAAGGGCCGTGTTCGTACGACCCGCGAGAGCAGAGGTCAGGGTCCGCTATGGGACCTGGTCGTGGCTCGGCCAGGATCGCCAGCGGCAGACGCTGGACGGGCTCCATCCCAGAGAGTTGAAAGTGGGATTCGAGTCGATCGTGTACGCGCGGATGCAAATCATCGTGCCGCGCAGCATCGAAGTGACCCACAAGCTGTATCCGCGTTAGTGTCGTGTAACAGAAGTAAGTGAGACAAGTCCGAGTGCGCAGGTGTCTAAGGCCGACAGCACCACAAGAACTTGCTTCACCTGTAACGATGTCGGCCTTAGAAGATGTTTAGAAGAAAATGTCTAGACGACATTCGTATCCAGCAGATACCGAAGGGTCACAACGAGACTTTGCGGCCGGCGCTCTTGTCGCGGGTGGCGGCGAACTCGGGCTCGAGCCCGATCGTGTCGAGGGAGTGCTGCTCGAGGAAGCGACGGTAGGC
>JACPPN010000361.1 GCA_016190995.1 Acidobacteriota bacterium
GGCCGACCCGCATATTCGGGATGGTGAACCGCCCATCCGTCTCCGTGGCGGAGTCATAGGTTGTACCGGTCGGTCCATGGACCGCCGCGATAGTCGCACCGGGGAGAACACCGCCCTGCTGATCCACGACCGTACCGGTCAACCCGCCGGTCGTGACGGTCTGGGCGGCGCCGCGCTGCGCCCCAGCGATGCACAGGAGCAAGGCAATCGTCACCGACAGCACAAGCCTAGATGGCTGCTTCATCGTTATTTTTCTCCAGTGATGACGTAAGGTTGGGAGAACAGGATTTCGAGTCTCGCATCGACCGGCGACCAACCTCCACCGTGCGGCCAGGGGACGCGTGGCGTCATGTTCGCGGTTGGTGTAGAAGATGGCAGGCCCCAGCACGACGGCCGGCATGCGAACGGGGCATTCTACACCCAACTGCGGAGCAGCGGGCGGGCGGCGAAATACGCAGGCGGCTCAAACAAAACGGCCGGCTTTCGCCGGCCATGCCTGAACCGATCGTGAGGGAGATGGCTTATTCGCCTGTCGGGGCGGCCCCCGCAGCCGCGCGCATGCCTTCAGTGACGATGCCGACTTTTTCGACGCCCGCGCCCTTCGCGGCGTCGATAACCTCGACGATATCGCCGTAGCGAAGCGTGCCGGCGGCCGCAATGAACATCGTCTTGTCCTTACGCTGCTCGAAAATATTCCGGAGCCGCGTTTCGAGCTCCTGGAGCGTTACGTCCTGCTTGTTGATACTGATACGGCGGTCCGCCGAGTACTCGAGGACGATCTGGCTCGTGTCGGGCGCCTGCTGCTCGGCACTTCGGGTCTCGAGCGGCAGATTGATGTCCAGCCCTTTCTGCGTGAGGGGCAGCGCCGCCATGAAGATGATCAGCAGGACGAGGAGCACGTCGATGAGCGGGGTGACGTTCATGTCCGAACTGGCGTGCAGCTCTTCCGCCTTCTTGACGTCCTCGGCGCCGAAGTGCTTGTGCGCGTGCTTCATCACTGACCTCCTCGCTCGCCCGGCCGCAGCTTGCGCTCGGTGACGAGACCCACGTCCTCGATGCCGGCCTTCCGGAGCTCATCCATCGCGTCCATGATGGCGCCGTACGGCGCGTCCTGATCCCCCTTGATCAAGACGATTTTTTCAGTCGTGTCCTCGAGTGCATCCTGGACGCGCGAGGTGAGATCTTCCTGCCGCACCTGCACCGCGTTGACGTAGTAGCGCCGGTCGGCGGTGACCGCCACCACCGTCTGATTCTGTGTCTCGGGCTTGTCGGTGGTGTTCCCCGCCTCCGGCAGACGCACGTCCACGCCTTTTTGCAACATCGGCGCGACGAGCATCATGATGATGAGGAGCACCAGCATGACGTCGACCAGCGGCGTGACGTTGATGTCGGCCTTGAGACCGCCCTTGGCGCCGCCAACATCCATAGCCATGGTGAGTTCTCCGGTCTATCGGTTGTTTGGGCACGCACGTGCGCGCCGGCCGTGGTCGTCACGGGACCGAGGGGCACGGCCCGCAGCGCCAACTACGCCGTCTTCTTGATGAAGTAGTCGACGAGCTCCGACGAGGAGTTGTCCATCTCGACGTTGAAGTACTCGATGCGCCCCGACAGGTAGTTGTAGAACCACACGGCGGGAATCGCAACGAGCAGCCCGAGCGCGGTCTCGACCAGCGCTTCCGCGATGCCGGCCGACACGGCGCCGATCCCGCCCGATCCGGTGGCGGCAATCCCCTGGAACGCCGTGATGATCCCGACGACGGTCCCGAGCAGACCGACGAAGGGGGCGGTCGCGCCGATGGTCGCCAACGCCGCCACGCCCTTCTTCAGGTCGGAGCCGGTGAGGGCCGAGGCGCGCTGAATCGAGCGCCGCACCGTGTCGACGAGGTCCTCTCGACTGAGGTTCGCCCCGCTCTCCTGCTGGAACTGGTACTCCTGCAGGCCCGCCAGCACGACCTTCGCCAAGTGACTGTATCGATACGTCTTCGAGGAGGAGACCGCGATGGCGTCCTTGAGCCGACCTTCTTTCAGGTGCTTGGCCACCTGCGGCGCATACAGCTTCGACTGCTTGCGCGCCTGCGTGAAGGTGAAGATCCGCTCGATCGCCACGCCGAACGACCACATCGACATGATGAACAGGATCACGGCGATGGCCTTGGCCACCCAGCCCATCTGGTTCCACATCTCAAGCAGGTTCATGCCGCCTTCCATCTCGACCCTCCGGAAGATGTCCGATTAGCCACCGTTGCCGCGCGCGGACCGGCGCGACGCGACGTGTATGAGACCAACGTCTTGCACGCCCGAGAGAGGTTACCCTATTGCAGCGTAAAGTTCACCGTCACGGTCATGATGACCGGAACAGGAACGCCGTTGAGGAGCGTCGGCGTGAACTCCCACTGCCTCACCGCATCGAGAGCGGCCTGGTCGAGCAGTGGAATCGATCGGAGCACCTTCGCGTCCTGCACCCTACCGTTCGGACCGATCGTCGCCTCGATGATGACGACGCCCTGGACGCGCGCCGATTGCGCGATGGGCGGATAGACCGGAGGAACGTTCTTGATCTTCTGCGGCGGCTTGATGTTGCCGCCGACTCGCACCGGCTTGGCTGGTGGCGGCGGTGGCGGCGGCGGCGCATCAGGCAGCCCGCCCACGACGCCGCCCACAACGCCGCCAGGCACGCCGCCCTCGATGCCGCCAGCAGCGCCTTCGACACCTGACGTGATGCCCGTTTCAGGTTTGATTTCGGTCGGGGCTTCCGTCGGAGCCGCAGAGGGATTCTCCAGGATCGGCTGCGGCTTCGGCGCCGCGGACTGCGGCGGCGGTGGCGGTGGCGGTGGCGGTGGCGGCGGTGGCGGCGCCGCCACGAACGCCATCATGGTGGGCGGCATCGGCAGCACATCGGCCGCCATCAACGGAATGATGACCAGTGCACCAATGGCCACGGTGTGCGCGATTATCGAGAGTGGCACCGTATACCACTTCTGCGAACCCACCCTGATGGAGGGATTCACGATGTCGCCAAACATATCGCGTGGCACGGCAAAGACCTCCTACGTCCCCAGAATCTAGCCGACGGCTGCCTCAAAAGGACGGCCGATTATAGCTACAGCCAAAAACGAGTGTCAACGAGACAACCGTCGGAAAGCCGACATTCCCATTAGACACCGATCGCCGAGGAATGGACCAGCGGCGGCAGAGGTTTTCTGTCTCGGCGAGCGGACCCGACACAGCCGTTTTCAAAACACGAGATGCGGCCAAACAGCGGTGTACAGACCGGCACGGCCAGGATCATGCGGCTTCTCCCGTCTTGATTCGCATCGAGTAAAACGACCGATGCACGAACACGACGGCCCCGGCGAGGAAGAGCGCCGCGAACCCAAGGCTGACGCGCGGGCCGGCCTCGCGGGTGAGCTCGACCGCCAGCTCCACGGCAAGCAGCCCAAACAGTGTCGTGAACTTGATCACCGGATTCATCGCGACCGACGAAGTGTCCTTGAAAGGATCCCCGACGGTGTCGCCCACGACCGTAGCCGCATGCAGATCGGTCCCTTTCGTCTTGAGCTCGACCTCGACGATTTTTTTCGCGTTGTCCCAGGCGGCGCCCGCGTTGGCCATGAAGAACGCCTGGTACAGTCCGAACAACGCAATCGACACGAGATAGCCGATGAAGAAAAAGGGGTCGAAAAACGCGAAGGCCAGCGTCGAGAAGAACACCGTCAGGAAGATGTTGAACATCCCGCGCTGCGCGTACTGGGTGCAGATGGCCACCACCTTCTTGCTGTCGCTCACCGATGCCTTCTCGACCCCCTCGAGCCTGATGTTCGCCTTGATGAACTCGACCGCCCGGTACGCGCCGGTCGTGACCGCCTGCATCGAGGCGCCGGTGAACCAGTAGATCACCGCGCCGCCACTGATCAGCCCCAGCAGAAACGGCGGGTGGAGGATTGAGAGTCGATCGAGATTCTGCGTCAGGCCAGAGGTCAACAGCACGATGATCGAGAAAATCATCGTCGTCGCCCCGACCACAGCGGTGCCGATGAGGACGGGCTTCGCGGTCGCCTTGAACGTATTGCCGGCGCCGTCGTTCTCTTCCAGGAGGTGCTTCGCGATCGCGAAGTTGACCTTGAAGCCATGGTCCCGCTTCACCTGCTCGGCAAGGTCAGGGATCTGCTCGATGACGGACAGCTCGAACAC
>JACPPN010000362.1 GCA_016190995.1 Acidobacteriota bacterium
CCAGGCGCGCAACATCGCGGTGATCGCACGCGTGCCGTTCGACGAGGGCAGCCTCACCGGCAGCCTGACCCGGGAGTCGAGCTGGCCCGAAGAGGATTGGCGAAACATCTATTTCCGCCTAGAGAATCTCGAGCCGACCGTGGAGCGCGTGGAGGCGCTCCACGCGGTGATCCCCGCCGGGATGGACCTGTCTGAGGTCGCCTTGCGCTTCGTCCTGCAGCATCCCGCCGTCAGCACGACCATCCCGGGAATGCGGAGGCCGGTTCATGTCCGGCGCAATCTCGAGGTGAGCGACGGACGATGCCTGAGCGAGGCCACGATGCGCGAGCTCGGCCGGCACAGGTGGGACCGGTCCCTGGTCATTGAGTAGGTCTCGGGCGCCGGGCTATAATTGGTGCTTGCCCGTACCGCGAAGGAGCTGGTCTTGAAGCAGGGAATTCATCCGAAGTATCACGACGTCGAGGCGCGATGCGCCTGCGGCCACACTTGGAAGACGCGCTCGACCAAACCTGAGCTACACCTGGAAATCTGCTCGAATTGTCATCCGTTCTTCACGGGCCGTCAGAAGTTGATCGACACGGAAGGGCGGGTCGAGCGGTTCATGAAGAAATTCGGAGCCCAGACGGTCGCGGGACTCAAGAAGGCCAAAGCGCAAAAGAGCGCGGCCAGGTAGGGCTGCCCTGGTTTTAAGGCGAAGCTTCGTGACCTCGTCACTTGAAGAAGGCGGCGGCCGCGCCGCTTTTTTCATGTACGGCGCCGAGTTTTCGCTCCAGCCGGGTGAGGCGGTGCCGTACTGAATCGCGTCCTCGGGGCCCGGCTTGAGCGTCCAGCGCCCGCGACGCGAAGGTGTGCGCGAGCGGCAGGTCGCGTTCGCGATGCTCGTGATGAATCGCCAGCGCCTCGATCGCCTCACGCTCGAAGTTCATGGGTCGCGCTGGGAGCTTCAACACGCGGCGCCAGGCAGCGGCGGCCTCACCAAACCGGCGCTCACGCCTTGCCCACCGCGCGAAGCGGCACAACGCTTCGCTCTCGATCGATCCATCGTCGCGATCCCACGCACCCGTGCCGCGTGCATGGGAGGCCATCTCGGCGGCGCGGACGTAGCAGTCAATCGCCTGCGACGTCAGGCCCCCTCGGTCGTAGATGCGACCGAGGGCGAGGCACTCGCGCGCGTCCTCCGCCTGGTCCGGGCCGTCACTCACCAGGCGCAAGGCGCGCGCGGTCACCGCGGCCAGCGAAATCAGATCGAGGCGATTGTGCTCGACGACCGGCGCGAGGGGCGACGGATCACCGCTCCGCACGTACGAGAAATACCGCGAGGGAATCTCGAAGCCCGGAACATCGCCGACGCGTGAGAGGCCAAGCAGCGAACGCTCGAGCGCCGTCAACCGGCAGCTGGCGCGCTCGTTTCTCCTGCCCCATTCCTCATCGACATCGGGCGCCCGTGCCTTCCACAGGCTGCGGGCCGGATGCAGCATGTCGAGATGCCGCTTCCCTTCGAGCGCCACGGGCATCCGGTGAAAGAGCCACCGCGTCTCCATGACCGGCACGTCGAAGCTCTTGCCGTTGTAGGTGACGATCATCGACGCCCGGCCGAGCCACTCCGCCGCCAGGGAGAGGAGCGCGCGCTCCGCGCTGAACGCGGGGAGAAAGACCTGACGGGTGCGGAAGCAGCCGTCCTCGAACATGGCACAGCCCACGAGAAACGCGCACATGCCAGCGCCACCAGTCAAGCCGGTGGTTTCGAGGTCGAGAAAGACAACGGGCCCCCCTGCGGAGGGGACAGGCTGGTCGGTCGAGGAGCGAATCAGAAGATTGAGCGCGGAGGCATGGACGGCTGGATCCACCCGGCAGTCGGACACGCGGATACGACCGTGGAATCTGTCAGCGTCGTACTCGCGCTCGATGACCACGCAGGCCCCGGTGCTGGTCTCGACCGAGACGCCTCCGAGCTCAGCGCACAGGTCGCCTGATGCGCGCTGTCCAGCCCCCGCAAGCGGTTCATCGGTGAGCTCCGGGCGGGGCGCGACAGAGTTCCCACCCGTGCCCTTCATGATCTCCCGCAGTCGCGATAGATCGACCATCCCGCTCACCAGGGCGCCACTGCGCTCGATCGTTCGAGAAGGAGATCGAGAATGCGGAGCGAGACGGACTTGGCCATCGGGCCGGTGTGGCCGACGGGGCCTACGCACGATGGACAACCGGCCTCACAGGGGCAGGTGCCCACCGCCTGCCGGGTCTTCTGCAGCAGGTCGTGATGCATGTGGAACAGCGGCTCGCTGAAGCCGATGCCGCCCGGATAGTTGTCGTAGATGAAGACCTGCGGCGCGAGCCACAGATCGTGACTGGCCGGCGCTGATCCGTCTTGTGTTCCGTCGCCACCGATCGAGATGCCGATATCGTGACGATCGCACATCAGCAGCAGCTGCGCGATGTTGCGCATCGCGTGCGCGAGTCCCACGACGCCGTCCCGCCGATCGTCGGACGCAGACGCGAGCCGGCGCATCACGTCAGCGGGAATCGTCAGCCAGTACGACGTCGTGTGCATCTGCTGCTCGGGCAGATCCAGCTCGCCCGTTCCGACGTTCTCGTTCGTGTAGAACTTGATCTTCTTGAAGCCGACGACCCGCGAGACGACATGCACCTCCCCATGCGAGCGGACGCCCGGCCCCCACGCGCCATCCGGCGCCGAATGGGCGGCCCTATCGTCGTCCTCGACGATGAACCCCGGTTCGGTGTCATGGCCGGCGGCGATGTCTGGGGTCGTCGCGCTCGCGAGGTCGTCGAGGCTCGAATCGGCCGCGAACGTGCCGAGAATCGTGACCTTCGTGTACGTGATCGCGTCAGTGTAGTAGTCGCAGTCGACCTCCCGGACGTACGCCTTTCTTCCATCGAAGTCGAGCCGCCCCACCTGATACAGCGCACCCTCGACGATGTAGATGGCCTTCTCGTGGAGGGTGGATGGGCCGCTCGAGAAATCGACTTCACCGATGACCTTCGGCTCGCGCGTCTCGTCCACGACGACGAAGTTGTCCGATGAGACGGATCGAAGGCTGACGGCGTCCGCCGGGTAGGATTCGTGCGTCCAGTGCCATTCGCCATCGGCAAAATGCACGAAGCCCTCTTCGGCGAGCATCGCGAGAATCGCGTGCACGTCGTTCGATCCGAAGCGCTCCCCCGCCGCAAATGGCAGCTCGAACGCCGCGCACTTGATGTGGTCCAGCAGGATGTGCAGGTTGTCCGGATTGATCAGCGCATGCTCGGGTGAGGCCTGAAAGAAGTACGACGGGTTCCTGATGATGAACTGGTCCAGAGGGGCGCTCGAGGCAACGAGAACCGCCGCGGACCGGCCGGATCGCCGGCCGGCACGGCCCGCGCGCTGCCACGTGGCCGCGACAGTGCCGGGGTAACCGGCCATCACGCACGCATCCAGCGCGCCGATGTCGATCCCGAGCTCCAGCGCGTTGGTCGACACGACGCCCCGGACGCGTCCTTCCCTCAGGCCCTTCTCGATTGCCCGTCGCCGGGCGGGCAGATAGCCACCGCGGTACCCGCGGATCGTCTCCCCGTCTCCGGGCGGCACATCGGTCGCGTCCTTGAGATACGTCGTGAGGATTTCCGTCGCGAGCCGGCTCTGCGCGAACACGATCACCTGAAGCTGCCGTCGAAGAAACTCGAGGGCCACGCGCCGCGTCTCCGCAAGGTACGAGCGGCGGATGCCGAGCTGTGCATTGACGACCGGCGGGTTGACGAAGACGAAGAACTTCTCGCCGCGCGGCGCCCCGCTGCGATCGACGACCTCGAACTCGCGACCGGTCAGCGCTTCGGCGAGCCCACGAGGATTCGCGATCGTCGCGGACGAACAGATGAACACGGGATCGGATCCGTAGTGGCGGCAGATCCGCCCGAGTCGCCGGATGATGTTGGCGAGGTGACTGCCGAAGACGCCCCGATACGCGTGCAGCTCGTCGATCACGACGAAGCGCAGGTTCTCGAACAGCTTCGCCCATCGCGGATGATGCGGCAGGATGCCCGAATGCAGCATGTCGGGATTGCTGAGCACGACGTGGGCGCGCCGACGAACCGCGCGCCGCGCATCCTGCGGCGTATCGCCGTCGTAGGTGAACACGCCAATCTCCGTCTCGGCGCGCTCCCCGATGAGTTCGGCCAGCCGGTGCAGCTCGGCGAGCTGATCCTGCGCGAGCGCCTTCGTCGGGAACAGGTACAACGCGCGGCTGGATGGAGCCCCGAGAACCGCGTTGAGCACGGGCGCGTTGTAGCAGAGCGTCTTGCCGGAAGCGGTCGGCGTCACGAGCACGACGTGCCGGCCGGCTATCGCGTGCGCGATAGCCTGCGCCTGGTGCACGTACAGCTGGGTAATGCCCCGCGCGGCCAGCGCCGCGCGCAGCCGCGGATCGACGGCGTCGGGAAACGGCGCGAATTCCGCTGAGGCCGGCGGAAGCCGCTCGATGGCGGTGACAATCGGATCGGCCGCGGTGGGCGAGTCCGGACCTGCCCGGCGGCGAGCGCGCGCCGCCGCGAGGCTCCCCAGGGCCAGCTGCAGCGCAGCGTCCTTCGTGGGGGGAGAAACGACCGGAGGCTGCATCTTTTTGTCAGGCCGAAACTTCCCGCGGCTGCACGCGACTGCGCATGGCGGAGGACCGACGGAGCATGCTACCAGTGTGCCCGCGATCGATCAAGAGGCGAAAGAGCGAAGAAAAGAAGAAGGCCCGCTGCCGGGCGCGAGGGGCTTGTGAACAAGAGCAATCACCGCGGAGACGGGAGCCGAGGATTTCCTCGGGATTCGGGCCCAGGGACTCGGGACTCAAGTCTTCGCTCTTGAGGTGCTCACGTCTGTCGCGCGATCCTGGCTGCTACGCCACTGAGCCCGATGACCCCGACGAGATTCGGGAAGATTTGCAGCGCGTTCATCAGATCTCCCCACGCCCAGACGAGATCCACCTTGGCCGTCGCGCCGAGCACGATCAGCCCCGAGTAGATCCAGCGATACGGCACGACCACGCGGCGCCCGAGGATGTACTCCAGGAATTTCTCGCCGTAGAAGCTCCAGCCGATGAGCGTCGTGTAGCCGAAGAGAAACGCGCAAAACGCGACGATCCACCCGCCTGCGACCGGCATCGACGTGTTGAAGGCCTCAGCGACCACCGCCGTGCTCGTTGAGCCCGACTGCCAGACGCCGGTGACGAGAATCGTCAGGGCGCTGATCGAAGAGGTCACGAGCGAGATGATGAGCACCTCCATCACGGCGTTCAGCCCCTGCTGAGCCGGCTCGGCGCTGCGCGCGGTCCCGTACACCACGGCGGCCGTGCCGTACCCGGCTTCGTTGGCGTAGACCCCGCGCGCCACACCGTACCGCATGGCCACCATGATCCCGACCCCCGCCGCGGCGCCGCCCGCGGCGCGAAATGAAAACGCTTCCGTGACGATCAGGGCGAGAACTCCAGGCAGCATGGTGATGTGCGTCATGATGACAATCAGCCCGCCGGCGAGATACAGCCCCACTTTGAGCGGGGAGAGCTTCTCGGCGGCGCGGCCGATCGACTTGATGCCACCGACGATCACCAGCCAGACGAGAACGGCGATCACGATGCCGGACACCCACGTCGGAATCGCAAATTGACTGTTCAGCACGAGCGCCATTGAGTTCGGCTGCGTAAAGGGCGTCGTCGTGAGAGCCGCAATCCCCGCCACGCACGCGTACGTCCAGGCCAGCCATCGGGACTTCAGGCCATCACGGAGGAAATACATCGGCCCGGTGCTGATGAAGTCGTCCCGGACCTCCCGAAAGGAGACGCCCAGCACCGCTTCGGTGAACTTGATGCTGGTCGCGAAGAACCCGTAACACCAGATCCAGAACACGGCGCCAGGCCCGCCCGAGACTACAGCCGTGGCGACACCCGCGATGTTGCCGGTACCGATCGAGGCCGCAAGCGCGGTCATGAACGCCTGGAACGGCGACAGGGCGCCACGCGCGCCCTCCTGCTGCCGCGCGATCGTCGCCGCCATCGCGGCAGGGAAGCGGTGCACTTGAAGGAAGCGGTAGCGAACGGTGAGGAAAACGCCGGTCGCAAGCAGGAGACCGACGATCCAGGGCATGAAGAGCGCGTCGCTGATGTTCTGGATGCTGGTCGCGAGGTAGTCAGGAAGCATCGGAGCCCTCACGCGGGCGTCGAGGCGTGCAGATTTCCGTTGACGTCTCCTCGTCCTGCCTGCTAGATTGAGGGGCCCATCATATAGTGGTGAGCGCGTGGCGCACAACGCCTATTGGGAGAACGCGAGATGAACATCGCCGATTTGTTCGTGCGGCGGCGCGGTCTCTTGAGCGGAGAAGATCCCGCTGACGAGGGCGACGAAAGCCCTGAAGGCCTTCACATTCGAGTGCGGATCCTTCCTCCCCGGCGCCGAACCCGCGTGACGATCGCGCCGCCGAAGCGGCGCCCGCGCGGCGCCCTGCGCGTCGAGATCGATGCGGGCCCGGCGATCGCTAAAAGAGCGACCGCGACTGTCCGCCATCGACGGTCAAGCTCGCGCCACTGATCCAACTGGCGCGCGGCGACGCCAGAAACGCCACGACCGTCCCCACCTCCTCCGCCGTCCCGAAGCGGCCAAACGGCAGCTCGCGTCGGACGAACTCCGCAATGCCCTCCGGGTCGGCCTGCTGGCGCCGGTGCCACGATCCGCCTGGAAAGAGGATTGATCCCGGCGCGACGCTGTTCACGCGGATGTTGTCGCGCGCAAGCTGTTGCGCCAGCGATTTCGCCAGGCTGATCTCCGTGGCTTTCACGGCGTTGTACGTCATGCGCCCGCCCGATTCGCGCCCGTAGATCGACGCGATGAAGATGATGGCGCCGCCTCCCCGTCTTCGCATGTGCGGGACCGCCGCGCGCGAGGCGCGGATGGCAGGATACAGCGTCTGATCGAAGGCCTGCTGCCATTCTTCGTCGGATGTGTCGACGAGCGTGCCACCGCCCGCGAACCCGACGTTGTTGACGAGAATGTCGAGCCCGCCGAACTGCTCGACCGTCAGGCGGACGACGACGTCGGTGCCTTCCAGGGTCCCCAGATCCGCCGCCACCGCGAGGACGCGATCTTCGCTTCCGGTAATGGCGACGACCTCGCCCCAGGCTTCACGTAACTTCTCCTGCCCGCGCGCGCAGAGGCAGATGCGACAGCCTTCACCCGCCAGCGCCTTGGCGCACGCGAGCCCAAGCCCGCGACTCGAGCCGGTCACGATGGCAACTTTGTCGGTGAGCTGAAGATCCATCGGGAAGTCGAGGGTCGGGTCAATCGGGGCGGCCGCCCGTCAGATCGTTCAGGCGCCAGTTGAAGGCCTGGTAGCGGACCTCGAATTCATTCTTCTGCAGGAACTCACGCTCAGTGGGCAGAAGGTGAGGCTCAAGCAACGCGATGATGGCCCGCTCGATGGGGCTGCGGGAGGCGAAACGCGAGCCCCCGCCGTCACCCGCAGCGTAGGCGGCGGTGAACTCGGCATCGTGCCAGCCGATGATCGGGCTCACGGCGATCCGGTTGGCCATGGCGTCGATGAGGATGTACGCAGGCCGGGTGGCGAATTCGCGGGCGACGTCGGTGAGCTGCGATTCCAGGCGAGCCGCGGTGTACGCCTCGCTCCGCAGGCGTCCGCTTCCCAGCGCTCCGCGCCCGAGCGCAAGGTGCAGCCGCGGATCTTTGAACTCCGGGAGAATCGTCTTTTCGATGACATCGAGCGTCACGGTCCGGCCGGCCGCGAGATGCGGCAGCTTGTCGAACGCGCCGGGAATCTGACGGATGCTGTTGGCGGGATAGTTCGGCCCGGTTCCTCGTATCGGATAGTGATCGATGACGGCACGGAGCACGAACGCATTGTACGCGTTGATCCAGAACGCCTCCTTCTCCGGCTTGGACCACTGCCCGTAGGTCGCCGCCGCGACGTCGAGCGACGTGATGTAGCGATCGAGCTTCGCGCGATCACGCTTCAGCGCCAGGTAGTACACCAACCCATCCCTGACGTACAAGTCGAGCACATCGTCGAGGAGCGTGTGCGGGAAGTGGTCCTCCGTGGACGCTCCCTGGCCTCGTACCGGAAGCGCTGCCGAACCGGCGAGCCTGTTGCCAGCCCCCGAGATCAAGATCGACGCAACAAGCAGAAACACGGCCGGCCGATTCACCATCTCTGACGCACCTCTCTACGGCACTCGGGACTCGGGACTCGGGACCCGGGACTCGGGACTGAAGGATAGGAGCGCGTCATTGAACGCGGCTGGGGCTTCGAGGCTCGACAGATGGCCTGCGCGGGGGATGACGACGAGCTCCGAACGCGCAATCGCGCGGTGCATCGCGTCGGAAAGCGCGGGCGGTGTCACGACATCTTCGGCGCCGACGAGAATAAGCGTCGGCACCGAAATGTCCTCAAGGAGCGGCGTCGAGTCCGGCCTCTCCAGCATGGCAGCCAGCGCACTGATCACACCGTCGGCAGTCGCGTGTTCGGCGAGGTGAACGACGCGGTCGGCAAGCTCGGGCCGGGCTCGTTTCGTGGTGTCGCCGAGCAGCTTCGGCAGCATGTCGCGCGCCACGCCCGCCGCGCCCTCCCGTCGCGCGACTTCCTGAAGCCGCCGCCGGTTCGCACGCCCTTCGTCCGTGTCGGCATCCGGACGCGTATCGGCAAGCAGGAGACCCCTGAACATTTGCGGCCAACGACGAAGGAGCGCGAAGGTGATGTATCCGCCCATCGAGAGTCCCCCGACCACCGCACGGTCGATCTCCAGGTGCCGGAGCAGCGCCGCCACGTCATCCGCATAGTCGTCGAGGCTCACCGCGCATCCAGCCGCGCGTCCTTCCTCGGACGCGCGGGCAAACCCGCGCAAATCGGGCGCAACGACCCGCCACTTCGCAGAAAGTGAGGCGAGCTGCGGCTCCCACATCTCCGCGTTCAGTGGGAACGCATGCAGCAACACGAGCGGTTCGCCGTGCCCCGCCTCGAAGTACGACATCCGCCCGGTTCCGATCTGTACGACCCGACGGGTCATCGCTTCTGCCTACTTGCGAATGTCGAAAGCGATCGATGCCCAGCTCGATTCCCAGTTGGGCGCTTCGGCCCCCGTCTCATCCTGCAGACGTGCCATGTGCACGGTTCGGACGAGCCAGGGTCCCGGCTCCGCCAGCCTGAATTCCACTTCGCCGTCACGATTCGTGCGGCTCTTGAGCGGCCACTCGTCGGGGGCGCCGACCGATCCTGCGTACACCGCACCGACCAGCGCGCCGTCCACTGCCTTTCCGTCCACCAGCAGGCGGAACGTGACGGGGTCGCCGACGCGCGCGCGGACGGGATTCGTCGAGGGAACGAGTTCCGCCTTCAAGCCGACGGGCCGCGTGACGTGTCCATCTTCGCCGTCGCCCGCGTGAATGAGCAGCTTTGCATACCGCGCGTAGCGCTCGCGGCCGGGCGTGCTCGATTCGCTCAGCCGTTCCCGTTCCGCGATGACCCGTTCCAGCCCTTCACTCCTTAGATAGGAGGCGAAGTCGGGCGGCTTCAGCTCGATGAAGCGCGGCTTGATCGTCATCACCACCATGTAGGTCGTGGCCTGTGACGGCAGCGTGACGTCGAACGCGAGTCTGTTGTCGTCGCGCCGAAAGCGCGCCTCGAGCGGCCGGCGGTCGGCTGGTCCAACCAGTTCAATCGAGGCGACGCGCTCCGGGGCGGTGTAGCTGGTGGGCTTGGGAAATCGATCCCCCACATTGGCGCTGACCATGACGGTCGCACCGGGCGCGGCGTGCCAGATCGAGCCCGCGAGCCAGAAATCGTGCGCGAGGACCGTCGTCCCCAGTCCCAGCAGGCCCAGCAGGACACCCTTCAGTACGATCGTTCTGATTGGTTTCATGCCGCCGCATGATACAACATCGTATTCCAGGCGCGCGACGCGCCCGGGGACGAGACTCATGCTCACGATTGCTGCTCTTGGCATGCTCGGGTATGGCGTCTACGCGGTGGTTACGGCGGTCGGCGACTTGTTCGGCGCGCTCGTGCTGGAGATCTGGGTGGATCTGGCGCAGGTCTTCTTCGGCATCACGCTCGTCTTGGGGGCGGCGTTGGTGCGCGCGGTCGTGCCCGGCGGGCTCGCGCTCGCCATCGGCGCTCTGCTGGCGCTCCAGGCGCTGTCGATTCACAACGCCGCGCATCTGTACGGCAACGTGGATCCGGTGCCGCAAGTCGCGCGCGGCCTGTTCGCGGCCACGCTGGTCCTGCTCGCATACCTGGGCTCGCGCCAGCGCGTTGATCGGACGGGCGAAAGGAGGTCCGGCTGAAGCCGGACACCACGAATGGAGAGCCGATCCGGCTGACCGGAAATGGAGGGGACTCTCCTGTTCGATGAGCGGTCGAGTCGCGGCTGCGTTGCGGCGCCGCGCTATCTCCGCCCACCAGGTTTGCCTGCCGCTTCGGAGCCGCCAGTCGAACAGGTCTGACAGGCGGTTCGAAACAACTCTCGGCCGTCGCTCTCGCCGAGCCGTTCCAGACCGAAGGCCTCAATCGCGAATGCCCGAAGCTCGGGTGTCGCGCGGCGGGTATCGACCACGACGTAGGCGATGTGCGCGCGATTCATCAGCCGCGGCGCGAACGTCTCAATCACCGAGGCGCGCGTCGCCGGATCCAGCGCCTTGCCCTCGCTGAGGTGGAGGAGCGCGCGGATGGTCGGGAATTCGCGCTGCCGCCGCCGCTCGCGTCGCGTGATGCGCGAGAGATATCCGCCGATGATCCGCTTCTCGTGGAACGTCCGAAAGAACTGGGACGCGGTGTTGAAATCTCCTTCCGTCGACTCGCCGTCGCGAATGCCCAGTGGCACCTCCAGCACGGTAATGTTTCGACGATCGGCAGCAATGGTTCGGTAGATCGCGGGAAGCGTCGCCGAGTACAACGGGCGCGGGGCGGGCAGGAGCTCGACGAACAGCGCGACCCCCGCGGTCCACAGGATCGTACGCCGGCGATGGTGGGCGGCACTGGTGAGATGCACGAGGGCGAGGCCGAAAAGCACGCTGATTCCGAGTGACACGAGCACGGCGAACCGCGTGGGCATCCGAGCCCACCCGATGAGCGGCACGTAGCGCAAGAACGCCCAAGGTCCGGGGATGCGAGTGTTCATGCCGGCGATGTGGAGAAACGGGCCGATGGCCAGCAACGCGAACAGGATCGTCATGAGCATCCACGGGCGATCCGGGCGAAACCTCCGTTTCCAGGCCACGGCGATCGTGACCAGGGCGACCAGCGGCAGCGCGGCGACGTTCTCCACGAACCCGCCATGGCGTCTTTCGAGCCACGCCCGCGAGAAGCTTCCGAAGAGCGGATGATTGGGATTCGGAGTGAAGAACGCCAGGACGTCCACGCCGGGCGGGCTGTGGCACCAACGGATCGGCGAATGAAACGTCCCCCCGTCCAGAATGCGATAGCTCAGCGCGTAGAGGACTGGCACCAGGAGCACCAGACACACGAACGCCGCAATTGTCGTCAGTCTCAGATCCGCCAAACCGACCTTGCCAATCAGCCTTACCGACATCGGATGCGACGCGATGAACCGCAGTGCCGTGAAGACGCAAAGCAGCAGCATGGGTGTGTAGAGCGATCGCAGACCTATCGTCAGCCTCGCGATCTCGACCGATGTGCCGCCCGTCAAGAGGATCCCGGCCACGATGGCGGCCGAGCAGCCAATCGAGACCTCGAGGATTCGACGAACCCAGACCGGAGCCGCCGCGCGCGGGCGCGTCGACGAGAACCTCAGGTGGTGGCTTGCGAACCAACCGAGGGCCAGAAGCGCGCAGTACACACCGTAATAGGGGTCTGACAAGGCGGCCCATGCGGCAGTGGCGCCGGCCGCGAAGTACGGCTTCCAGCTCTCGGTCCGCCGCTCGATGTGTACGACTGCCAGCAGAAAAGCGGGGAGCGCGGCGGCCGCCGCGAGGCTGAAATGCATCATGCCTCGGGCGATCAGAAAGGGAGACGCGGCGAACGCCGCACCGGCCAGCGCTGACTCGATCGTCGCGCCCGTGACCTTGTAGACGAGCAGAAACGTCATCGTCGCCGTGAGGCAGAAGCTTGCGAGGTAGAGCAGATTGAAGCTGCGGACGACGCCGACCGAGGGAATGAGCGGGAACGCCACCATGTCGGCCGCGGGCGTGTAGTTGTGGAGGCTGAGATCGACCGGGGGCGACAGCGTCAGGATTTCGTTGGTGAACCACGGCATCCGGCCGTGGGCGATGACTTCGTGGCGAAACACCCAGAGATTCCAGACATAGACGCCCGCATCGCTCGATCGCGGTCCGGTGATTCGATCGCCGAGATGCCGCGCGAGCGGCCACGTGAAGCCGACTGCGAGGACGGCGTACAGCACGACAACGCAGGCAAGGCGTGATGCTCCGACGTGGAACACCGCAAACCTCCAGCAGGTTTCGATGTGGCCGGTATCGCGCGGCTCACGCCTCTTTCTTCAGGCGCGAGCCGCGCGGCATCTTTTGGTTGTCGCCGGATTCGAGGTTGCAACCGCGCAGATAATACACGGCTAGGCTGCGGGACGCCAGAGCCGCCCGGGAGCGTCGAAGGCAAGTCAGCCTTCCGATTCGGATGTCGATCGGCTCCGGATCAGGCCCAGATCACGAACGTGAACACTTTGTGCCCGCGGCCGAAATCGAGCTCGTACACGGCGAGGTGGCCGCCACGCGACGACTTGAGCAGCCGGCCCCACTGGGCTGGCGTGGCAAAGTCGATCTGATTCATCGCGGGTGGCGCCTCGCTGTCCGCACCAGGCTCGCCGGCGCTTGTCACTGGCGCCTTGACGGTCGTGGAGCCGTCCAGATGCGAATAGATCGACAACAGTTGGTCGTAGTCGTGCTGGTTTGGATGTTGGTTCGTCGAGGGATCGTCCGTGTAATCC
>JACPPN010000054.1 GCA_016190995.1 Acidobacteriota bacterium
GGTCCGGGAGACGATTGCGACGTGGCTCGGTCGCGTCGGATATCGAACGGGGTTGTTCGGCAAGTATCTCAACGGGTATCCGACCTACAAACAGAACCCTGGCGCGCAATCCGGGTTTCAGGAATGGTTCGCCTTCTGGCAGGCGCCGTCGTACCACGTCTTCACGCTCGCAGAGAATGGAACGCTCACGTCCTATCAACGGGACACACCCCAATATTCCTCGACCGTGCTCATGGACAAGACCATCCACTTCATCGAAGAAACGCCTGCGGGGGTTCCAATCTTCGTGTTTCATGCGACCTACGCGCCGCACGATCCAGCCGAGCCACCGCCAGGCGCGCCCCGGAGACCGAGGAGTTTCGTGCCGCCGTCGTTCAACGAGAGTGATGTGTCCGACAAACCGGCGTGGGTTAGAAGCTTGCCCCTTCGGGATCCCGCTGCGATTGATGAGCTCCATGCCCGGCGCCACGCGACCGTGTGGGGATTCGATAGAGAGGTCAGACGACTCTTAGAGGCCCTCGAGCGCGCCGGACGCCTCGACGACAGCATCATCATCTTGCTGTCCGACAACGGATGGTCGGAGGGCGAGCACCGGTGGGAAGGCAAGAACTGCCCCTACCGCGAGTGTGCCGAGATACCGTTTGTGATCAGGATGCCGGGAATCGCGCCGCGGACGGACTCGCATCTCGTGGCCAATCTTGACGTCACAGCGACCCTGCTCGACGTTGCCGGGGCGACGGCGACGGCTGCCCAGGACGGAATGTCCCTGCTGCCCCTGCTTCAGGATTCATCGTTTCCGTGGCGCAATGCTCTGCTGATCGAAACGCTCAAGCCAAGCCGCTTCGCAGGGCCCGCGATATGGGAAGAAGTCGTCACAAATAGATGGATGTACACCGAGTACGGCACTGGCGAGATCGAGCTCTATGACTTGGAGGTAGACCCATATCAATTGCTCAATCTGGCCACCGAACCCTCCATGCAAGCGACGCTCGAAATGTTGAAAGACCAGCTGGCGCAGTTGAGATCGCCGTGGACCGGCGCACCCAACCTGCAGGTCAGTGCGTTCAAGGTGCCTCGATACGCCGCGTCCGGTCGGTCGGTCCTGGTGGGCGATACGACGAAGAATGCCGGTCCGGCCGACGCGCCTCCCTCGTCGACGCGCTTCTATTTTTCCACGAACCCCTTGCTGGACCGTTTTGACACGCTGATGTCGGGGATGCATTCCGTCCCGTCGCTGGCCCCGGCCGGCACCGACAGCGCCGTGACCCTGGTAACGCTGCCCGTGAGCAGTCCGGGCAAATGGTACGTCGTCGCCGAGGCCGACGAGCCCGGAGCCATCGCGGAGGCCGGCGAAGACGACAACACGCGGACCGGTGTCATCTACATCGGCCCCGATCTCATCGTCAGCGCGCTTTCGGCGCCTGATAGCTCGGTGCGCGGCTCGACAATCGCCGTCACCGACACGACGAAGAACGCTGGGGCGGCCACGACGGGCAAGGGCTCGACGACCAGCTATTACCTGTCGGCGAACTCGAAGTGGGACGCAGGCGATACCCGGCTCGCCGGGCGTGCGGTCGGCGTGCTCGAACCGGGCGGCACCAGCATGGGCGGCCAGACGGTCACGATCCCGATGGGCATCTCGGCCGGGTCGTACTTCATCATCGCGCGGTCGGATGATGGCGGGGCAGTGACCGAAGCGATCGAGACCAACAACACGAAGTCGAAGAGTATCTCGATCGTTGACACACGCGCCGCCAGGCATTACCGTTTGGCACCCCAGGAAAGGAGCGCCGGTGATCGATACGAAAATCACGCTGCCGGAATCGGAAATCCCCACGCACTTCTATAACATCGTCCCGGATCTCCCCACGCCGCTTCCACCGCCGCTCCATCCCGGTACTCGCGAACCAATCGGGCCGGAGATGCTGGCACCGATCTTCCCGATGGGACTGATTGCGCAGGAGGTCTCCCAGTCGCCAGCGGTTGAGATTCCTGATGAGGTGCGGCAGCTCTACCGGTTGTACCGACCAAGCCCGGTGTTTCGCGCCAGAGCCTTCGAGGCCGTCGTCGACACCCCCGCTCACATCTACTACAAGTCGGAACATGTCAGCCCGGTGGGAAGCCACAAGCTGAATACCGCGCTGGTGCAGGCGTACGCCAACAAGCAGGAGGGCGTCAAGCGACTCGCGACCGAGACGGGTGCCGGGCAGTGGGGCAGCGCGCTGGCGTGCGCGTGCCGCCTCATGGGGCTCGAGTGCATGGTGTACATGGTGAAGGTCAGCTACGAGCAGAAACCATACCGGCGGATCATGATGAAAAGCTACGGCGCCGACGTCGTCGCGAGCCCCTCGACCCTGACGGAGGCCGGCCGCAGGGTTCTGGCCGAGTCCCCAGACTCGCCGGGCAGCCTCGGCATCGCCATCTCCGAGGCCATCGAGGACGCGGCCAAACGCGACGACACGAAGTACGCCCTCGGCAGCGTGCTCAATCACGTGCTCCTGCACCAGACGATCATCGGCCAGGAAGCCAAGAAGCAGATGGAGCTTGCCGGAGAATATCCGGACCTGGTCGTCGGCTGCCACGGCGGCGGAAGCAATTTCGCGGGCCTCGCATTTCCCTTCTTGCGGGACAAGTTGAAGGGGCGCCGGAAGGGCCTGCGGGCGATCGCCGTCGAGCCCTCTGCGTGCCCGAGCCTCACGGCAGGGAGACGGGAGTATGACTTCGGCGATACCGCGGGAACGACGCCGCTCATGATGATGCACACCCTCGGGCACGGCTTCATCCCGGCACCGGTGCATGCCGGGGGCTTGCGCTATCATGGTTCGGCGCCGCTCGTCAGCCACCTGCTTGCCGAAGGATTGATCGAGGCGGAAGCCTACGCGCAGGGCGAGGTGTTCGAGAGCGCGCTGATGTTCGCCCGCTCGGAGGGGACGATTCCGGCGCCGGAGTCGGCGCACGCCATCCACAGCGTGGTCCAGCACGCGCTCAAGGCGCGTGCCTCGAACGAGCGAACGGTCATCCTCTTCAACCTGTCCGGCCACGGCATCTTCGACCTCTCGGCGTACGACGCGTTTCTCTCGGGGAAGATGGCCATGATGGCGTGAGCGCAGGGTCAAGCCAGAGTCGACAGTCAACGGTGGATCCGGCTTGTTGTCAGCAGTTCACCACAGAGTGCACCAGCGCACACCGAGAGCGGAACAGGTTTTCTCTGCGCCCTCTGTCCTCTGTGGTGAACTGCCGCGGGCCGGCTGGATACGGTCAACTGCCTTCAAGATTGACCGATTGGCTTGACCGCGATGCCGGCCCGTTCGAGTCCCGCGCGCAATCGCTCGACGAGATCGGCCGCGCCCGGCGTGTCGCCGTGCACGCAGATCGTGTCCGCCACGAGCGGCACGGTCGATCCGTCCGTCGTGACGACGGCTCGGTCGCGCACCATCCGGATCGCACGCTCCACGACTCGCGTGGGATCGTGGATCACCGAGCCCGGCGTTCGGCGCGCGGTGAGAGATCCGTCGGGATCGTAGGCGCGATCGGCAAAGACCTCCGAGGCCACACGCAACCCTTCGGCCCTGGCGCCCGTCAGCATCTCGGATCCGGAAAGCCCGACCACGATCAGTGACGCATCCACGGACCGAACGGCACGGGCGATCGCGCCGGCCAGGTCGCGATCCTTGCCCGCCATGTTGTAGAGCGCACCGTGCGCTTTCACATGTTGGAGGCGCAAGCCCTCGCTTGCGGCGATCGCCGCCAGCGCGCCGATCTGGTAGATGACGAAGTCCTCGACTTCCTGAGGCGTGACGCGAAGATCCCGGCGGCCGAAGCCAACCAGATCGGGGAAGCCGGGGTGGGCGCCAACCGCGACGTTCGCGCGGCGCGCCAGCCGCACCGTCCGGTGCATTACGGATGGATCCCCCGCATGAAACCCGCAGGCGACATTCGCCGATGTCACGGCCCGCATCAGGCGCTCATCGTCGCCTATCGTGTAGGCGCCGAACGATTCACCCATGTCGCAGTTGAGATCGACGCGCAACACAATCAGCTCATCACAGGATTAGACCTGGATTAGACCGGACTGGCCGCTTCTACCACCGGCCCCAAAAACACGAAGAGGGCACCCATACGGTGCCCCCTCCTATGTGATCGGGGCCAGGCTCCCCAGCACTCACGGCTCCCCTGCCGCAAATCAGGCCCCTTCGGCCGAGGAGTGGAGCAAGGGGTATGCCCGAGCTCTTTCCAAGGATTTTCGACGATGTCACGCCTGGTGACCTTACGGATTCGTCGCCGAAATTACAAAGTTGAAGGCGCCGGCACGTAGAGGAAAACGAGCACCGGGCGAGACGCCCGCGGTCCTACACCACCGCTCCTTCGGGGTATTGCAACGCGAGTCGCAGTTCCTTCGCCAGCGAATCGACGGTGGTTCCGGATCGCTTCCAGGCGCCTTCGGTCTCGAACCGCAAATCCCCGATGCGGCGTCCCCACGGTGCAATCACACGGCCGATGGCGCGAAAATCCCCGCGTTCCGCGTGTTCCTGGTCGAGGCGGCGGACCACGTCCGGGGCAACTCTGATGAAGGCGCGCAGCGCGGTTGCCGACTTGATGGTGTACTTGCGGCCGTGCCACGCGCCGCCGAAGACGAGCGCAATCTGCTTGAAGTAGTTGACGAAGAACCGCCTGGCTTCGTCGTCAAAGTCCTCCGCTCGACGGGGGCCGCCGAAGGCGTCGGCGGCGAACAGCCGCTTCAACTCCTGCGCGAGAGGTGCCTGAGCGACGCGGCCTCTTCCCACGCCCAACAGCTTGATCTCGCCCGCGAGCGGTGAGTCGTCTCGATCGTTCAACGCGCGCACGATGTCGTGCGCCGCCGCGAGGTTCTCGTCGCTATAGAGCTGCCGGCCCGAGAGCGAGACGAGATGCGAGGCGTTCAGACGCGTGTGCTTCGCGTTGATGGTGACGAACATCTGGACGATGTGATCTTCGGGCAATCGATCGAAGATGATGGCGGGCACCGTGAACGGCTCGCTGCCGAAGCGATCGATGTCGGCATGCAACGCCAGAAGGCGATGCTGGCCATCGATGGCGCGCAGGACGCCCTCGCGCTCCGGAACCTTCAGCATTCCCAGGTTGCCGGCCTCGTCGAGAGGCTCGAACCGAAGCGGCTCATCGCTGGAGATGATCACCGCTCCCGGGATCGAAGGCAGATCCCGCGCCTGGCGGCACTGTTCGTAGTACTGGACGAGCTCGTCGATCTTCCGCCGGATGATCTGCCGCTGATACGCCTTCTCGTTCGCCGCAATCCGGCGCTCGAGCAGGTCCCAGTTGATTTTCGAACCCGTTCCCCGGCGTCTTCCACCCCGTACTGGCGGGTGGCTCTGCTCCCCGTAGCTGAGGACCTCGAATCGCACCAGCTTGTCGATGTCGCCGGCCGTCAGCGAGGCCTGATAGAACTGCACGCCGAACTGCTGCATGCGGATCGCGGCAACGTTGATCATGGAGCCTCTCTCGAGCTCACCCGTCCGCCCCGGCCAAGGAAGGCGCCCGGGTCAACGGCCGAACGGGGTAAAATCGCCATTCCGTCGTGCGAAAGACGGGCGAATTCTAGCTGTCTCGTCGGCGCAATCTCAACGAGTTTTTCGGCCCGATCGGGCTGATTCGAGACGCGCGGCGTGGCCGGTCGCACGCGATCTCGTTCGTCTTCAAGGAGTTGGAAGCCATGCAACTCTTTTCGGTCGTTCGCCGCCACGCGCGCACCGCTCTCGTCGTCATCGCCCTCCTAACCTCGTCAGTCGCGTCGACGCCTACCGACCCGGGAGCGCAATCCGCCAGCCGCGCGACCACAGGCACGCCTGGGCAGGAGATGGACCAGGACTTCGCCCGCCTGGTGCGCGAATGGACGACGAAACCCGAGTTCCTCAGCCCGCTCGTGGATCATCTGCCGAAGGTCGCGGGGATTCCGTCCCCCAGGGACGTGCTCGGCTATGACATCGGGACGCCCAAGAAGCTCACCTACTATCGGGACGCGGTCAACTACTACCGGAAGCTGGCCGCGGCGACGCCGCGCGTGAGGGTGATCGACATCGGAAAGACCGACGAGGGGCGCGAGTGCGTCATCGTCTTCGTAGGCTCGGAGGAATCGATCCGCGATCTCGAACAACATCGCCAGTATCTTGCCAACCTCGCGGATCCGCGCAAGCTGACCGACCCGCAGGCCCGTGACATCATCGCGAACGCGAAGCCGATTTATCACTTGATGGGAGGCCTACACAGCGCGGAGACCGGCCCGCCCGAGATGCTGATGGAGCTGGCATATCGCGTGGCCGTCGAAGATTCACCCATCATTCGGCAGATCCGCGACAACGTCATCGTCGCGATCACGCCGGTTGCAGAGCCGGACGGACGCGATCGGTACGTCGACTGGTACTACCGGCACCTGATCGATATCACCGACGAGCGCGATCGAATGCCGGCGCCGCCGCACTGGGGCAAGTACGTCTTCCACGACAACAATCGCGACATCAACTACTCGCAGATCACGATGCGGCGTCTGCTCGACTGGTACCTCCAGTGGCATCCGCCAATCATGCACGAGCTGCACGAGTCGGTTCCGTTCCTCTACACGTTCAGCGGCCAGGCCCCGCAGAATCCCACGCTGGATCCCATTCTCTACGCGGAGCTCCCGTGGTTCTCGAACTTCGAGATGGCCCAGATGATCAAGTACGGCATGCCGGGCGTCTGGACGCACGCGTTCGTCGACATGTGGTCCCCCGGGTATCTGGGCTTCATGTCGTCGAATCACAACGGCATGCTGCGGATGTACGAGACGTTCGGCAACGGCGGCGCCACGACAATGAAACGCAAGATCGAGGGGGGCGAAGATGTCGGGGGTCGGGGGAGCCAGACGACGCGCGAGTGGTACCGGCCGCTCCCGCCCTACAAGGAGGTCGTCTGGTCGATGCGGAACAACACGAACTACATGCAGACCGGCGTGCTCTCCGCGCTCCAGCTCGCGTCCGCGTTCCCGAGGGTGATTCTCGAGAACTTCTATCTGAAGAGCCGCCATTCGATCGAATCGGGGAAGACCGATGCGCCGTACGGATTCGTGATCCCGTCGGGTCAGCCCGACATGACGCGCCTCGCCTTCCTGGTGAACATCCTCCGCGTCCAGGGCATCGAGGTCGGCCGCGCGAGATCGGAATTCACGATCAAGGAGGGAACGTTCCCCGCGGGCTCGTACGTGATCAAACGCGATCAGCCGTACGGACGGCTCGCGAAGATTCTCCTCGAAAAACAGGAGTATCCCGACCCGAACCTCCGCACGTACGACGACAGCGGCTGGACGATGGGGATGATGACGCATGCGGAGGTGAAGGAGAGCTCGGACAAGACCCTGCTCGACGTCGTGGTTGAACCGGTCGACGAGGTGAAGCCGGCAGGGAGCCTGGCGGGCGGCCTGGCATCGGCCGCCTACGTCGTCGCGCACAACGGTTCCGCCAATCTGATCACGCTTCGATACCGGTTGAAGGACCTCAAGGTGATGGCCGCCGAAGCCTCCTTCAAGGTTGGGGACGCCGAATATCCGGCCGGTTCCTTCGTCATTGCGGCCGATCAGGGCGGCAAAGACGTTCATCGCGCCGTGAAGAGCGGTGTCGAGGAGCTCGGCCTGCGCGCCCGGGCGCTCGTTGCGATGCCGACCGTCCGCACGCACGACGTCGATCTGCCGCGACTGGCGGTGTTCAGCACGTGGGGCAGCACGCAGGAAGTCGGGTGGGTGCGACACGCGCTGGACAAGTTCGAGGTGCCCTACGATCTCATCTACAAGGAGCGCATCAGACAGGGGGATCTTCGATCGGCGTACGACGCGATCGTGATTCCCAATCAGGGCCGCGGCGGCAAAGGGCTCGTGTACGACATCGCGCGGCGCGGCAAGCCGGTGCCGTACACGAGGACGGAACAGTTCCCAAATCTCGGCGCCTACGGAGAGTCGGAAGACATCACTGGAGGCATGGGCCTCGAGGGCGTGATCGAGCTGCAAGAGTTTGTCATTGACGGCGGAGTCCTGATGACGCTCGGCGCGGCGAGCTACTTTCCGCCGGAATTCGGGCTCACGCCGACGATTGACGCGGGGCGGCCGTCGCCCCAGTTCTACGCGCCGGGGCCAATCGTCGAAGCCGAGATTCTGCAAGCCATGCATCCGATCTTCTATGGGTATCCGCAGAAGACGGTGCCGGTGCGCTACGCCAATGGTCCGCTGCTTCGCGTCCCGGAAGATGATCGCGAGCTCCAGGTGCTGATGCGGTTCCCCGGCGGCGACAAGGGGGTCCTGAGTGGCCTCATGAAGAATCCCAATGAAATCCGGAGCCGTCCCGCCATCGTCGATGTTCCGGCGGGAACGGGACGCGTGCTGCTGTTCGCCACGAACCCGACTTATCGGTGGCAGAATCTGGGCGAGTTCAACATGTTGTTCAACGCGCTGCTGCACTTCAACGACATCAAGCCCCAGGTGAAGACGCCGGCCACGACCACGTCGACAGGCCGCGAACGGCGCTGATCCGATCGATGTTGCCGGTAAGGGGATCTTGACGGTTCAGGGGAAGTGGATCTTGACGGTCGGGCCGTCTCCGAGAACAATCTATAAGGTTCGGTCACCCAAGCATCGATCCGCCGGCGTTTCGGAAGGCGGATGGAGCGTGAAGTTGAGACGTTTGCTCACGTCGGCGGCGGCCTTCCTTCTCGTGCCCGTGGGGGCATGGGCCGACTCCGCCATCGACTACGACACGGCGCACCTGGACAGGCGCCTGCCGGCCACCCGGGCCACCACGCCCATCGTCGTCGACGGACGGCTCGACGAGCTGGCCTGGCAGGAAGCGCCGGTCGCCCGCGATTTCATCCAGAACGACCCGCGTGAGGGACAGCCCGCCACCGAGCAGACGGAAGTGCGCGTACTCTACGACGACCGGACGCTGTACGTCGGCGTCCTCGCGCACGATCGCGAACCTGATCGCCTCATCGTCAGCGACCTGAAGAAGGACTTCACCGGGAGCGACGGTGACAGCTTCGGCATCGTCCTCGACACCTTCCACGACAGGCGGAACGGGTACCTGTTCGAGACCAACCCGGCGGGGGCGAAGTGGGACGCCCAGACGGTGAACGAAGGGCGGGAGGTCAACTCGAACTGGGACGGCGTCTGGACCGTGCACGCCCGGGTCGTGGAGGACGGCTGGCACGCCGAGATTGCGATTCCCTTTCGGACCTTGAAGTTCGCCGGTGACGATCCGCAGACCTGGGGGATCAATTTCCTGCGGCGTATACGTCGAAGGAACGAGGACAGCTACTGGTCGCCCATCCCACGCATCTACGAGATCCATCGCGTCTCTCTTGCCGGAACGCTCGAAGAGCTGCGCGGTCTGCAGCCTGGCGCGAACCTGCGCGTGAAGCCGTATGCGCTGGCCTCGCTGGGCGATTCCAGCACGTCGTTGCCGAAAGGGGACTCGGATGTCGGCTTCGATGCCAAGTACGGCCTGACCACCGGCCTCACCTGGGATTTCACGGTGAACACCGACTTCTCGCAGGTCGAGGCGGACGAGCAGCAGATCAACCTCACCCGCTTCAGCCTGTTCTTTCCCGAGAAGCGAGACTTCTTCCTCGAGAACTCCGGGATCTTCCAGTTCGGTCAGGGGAACGAGCGGGCCAGCGGCAGCAGCGGCGGAGGCGGCAGCAGCGGGGGCGCGGGCGGCAGCATTGGGGGCGGACGACCGCAGAGCCAGCAGAGCGACTTGATTCTGTTTTTCAGCCGGCAGATAGGTCTATCGGAGTCGGGCGGCGCGATCCCCATTCTCGCGGGGACGCGACTGACCGGCCGCGTCGGCAGCTACACCATCGGGGCGCTCAACATCCAGCAGCGCCGCCAGGGTGAGTCGCCGTCGGTCAATTTCACGGCCTTGCGTGTGCGAAGAGACATCCTGCGCAACTCCGACGTCGGCCTGATGATCCTCAACAAGGACGGGCGCGGCGGGGCGTACAACCGGGTCGCCGGTGCCGACGCAAACTTCCGGTTCTTCCGCAACTTGAACGTGAACGCGTTTGCCGCCAAGACCTTCTCGCCGATCCTGGCCGTGGGCGGACGCGGCCGTGACGCCGCGGTGCGCGCAGGATTCGCCTGGCGGGACAATCGGTGGGACGTTCGCAGCTCGTATCTGTCAATCGGCGAGCGGTTCAACGACGAGCTCGGCTTCGCCCCGAGAACGGGAATCGCGAAAAGCGAGGTGGTCCTGGGCGCGTACCTGCGGCCGCGCGCGCTGTCGGGGTGGCTCCGCGAGCTCCACCCACACTGGCAGCTCAACAACTTCGAGCGCCATCGGGGCGGGCTGCAGTCGCGGTACTTCGACTACCACTTCCCCCTGACGCTCCAGAACGGCACGTTCATCGAGATCGGGGCCAACCCGACCGTCGAGAACCTGACCGAGCCGTTCCTCATCAATGCGCGCCGCAACATTTCCGTCCCGGCCGGACGCTACGAGTTCACCGAATGGTTCTTGCTCTATTACACCAATCGATCCGCGCCCCTTTCGTTCAACGGGCGGTACAGCCTTGGCGATTTCTATGACGGCTACAAACACACGTACCAGTTTGGTGTGACGACGCGGCTCAGTGAACGCTTCAACGGCTCGCTCAATCTGAGTCGGAACGAAGTCGGCCTGAGCGGCGGGACGTTCGGCACGAACCTGCTCTCGAGCCGCATCAACTACAGCTTCTCGACTCGCATGTTCCTCAACGCCCTGTTGCAGTACAACACCGACGCACAGCAGTGGACATCGAACATCCGGTTTAACCTCATCCATCGGCCGCTCAGCGACTTCTTCCTCGTCTACAACGAGCGGCGCGATTCGCGGTCCTCCGACATCCTTGATCGCGCGGTCGTCGCGAAGATGACTTACATGGTGCAGTTCTAAACTGGCAGGGAGGCGAGGAAGAACTCACCACAGAGGGCACAGAGTGCACAAAGCACGTGGAGCCAGGGAGGCTCATCCCTAGAC
>JACPPN010000363.1 GCA_016190995.1 Acidobacteriota bacterium
CAGCCGGCACAGAGCGTCGTCTTGCCGCCGCGATACTGCTGCATCTCGAGCCCGATGCGATTGACTTTCTTTCCAGGTTGCGCCACTGGCGTTGTCATGATGTTACGCGTCGAAGGTCAAAAGGGTTGCAAGGTCCGACTACTCTCCTCTGCCGGCAGAGCCCCACGACGCCTCTTTCTTGGAGGCCTGCGGTCGCCCAACCGCCAGCTCGTGCCCCTCCTGGGCGAGGATGTCGTCGGTGACACTGCGCGCGTCGAGTGGAAGCCCATTGTAGTGCCGCACGCTGCGCAGCTTCCCGATCTGCCCGGCCGCCAGCTCCAGACGCATCAGGCCAAGCATCTGCGCGTCGCGGTTCTGATCCACCACGTAGACGCGCTCGTGCCGGTCGACGAAATCCGCGAGCCCGGCCGAGAACGGGTACGCGCGCAGACGGAAGTACGACGCCTTGACGCCCGCTTCCTTGCCGAGCTGATCGCGGCTTTCGACGATCGCCCAGTGCGACGTCCCGTATCCAATGACACCGATCTCGGCACCCCCTTCGAATTCGACCTCCGGCTGCGGTACGGCCGTCCGCGCCGTCTCGAACTTCCGCGCCAGCCGATCCAGGTTCTGCTCGTAATCGTCCGGCCGCTCGCTGTACTGGCCTTTCGCGTTGTGGCCAGAGCCGCGGCAGAAGTATGCGGGCATGCCGTCGCCCGGGATTGAACGGTACGGAATGCCGTCGCCGTCGATATCCAGGTAGCGCCCGAACGTCCCCATCCGCTTGAGCGTCTCCTCGTCGAGCAGCTTGCCGCGATCCAGCGGACGGTCAGGATAGGGGAACGGATCCGACATCCAGGTGTTCATGCCGAGATCCAGGTCGGTCATGACGAAGACCGGCGTCTGAAACCGCTCCGCGAGATCGAACGCGTCAATCGCCATCGCGTAGCATTCGGACACCGAGCACGGCAGCAGCATGATGTGCTTCGTATCGCCGTGCGACAGCGCCGCCGTCGACAGGATGTCGCCCTGCGACGTGCGCGTCGGAAGCCCCGTCGAGGGGCCCACGCGCTGGACGTCGAAGATGACGGCCGGCACCTCCGCGTAGTAGCCGAGGCCGGTGAACTCCGACATCAGGGAAATACCCGGGCCCGCCGTCGACGTCATCGAGCGCGCCCCCGCCCAGCCCGCGCCGAGCGCCATGCCGACCGCCGCGATCTCGTCCTCCGCCTGCACGACGGCGAACGTTGCCTTGCCGGTCTCCGGATCGACCCGGTACTTGCGGAGGTAGTCGGTCAGCGTCTCGCACAAGGTTGAAGACGGCGTGATCGGATACCAGGTTACGACCGTGACGCCCGCCATCAGGCAGCCGAGCGCGCACGCCGCGTTTCCTTCGATCAGGATCATCCCCCCCGTCTTGTTCATCGGTTCAAGGTAGAACGGGTCGCGCTTCTCCAGATGCTGCTCGGCGAAGTCCCAGCCGGCCTCGAGTGCGCCAGCGTTGAGCGCGACCGCCTTGGCTTTGCGCCCGAGCTGCTTCTGGAGCGCCTTCTCGAGCTCTCCCCTGTCGATGGCGAGCAGCCTGGCGAGGACGCCGTCATAAATCATGTTGCGGACCAGACGGCGCAGCTTCGCGTCGGAACAGACGGGGGCCACGAGCTTGTCGAACGGCACAGGGTAGAAGATCAGGTCGCCGCGCAACGCGTTGAGCTTCAGCGGCTCGTCGTACACGACGGCGGCCCCGGGCTCCAGCGTCAGGACGTCCTCCCGGGCCGTTTCCGGATTCATGGCGACGAGAAAATCGATTTCCTTCTTGCGGCCGATGTAGCCCTCCTTGTTCGCGCGGATCGTGTACCACGTCGGCAAGCCGGCGATGTTCGACGGAAACAGGTTCTTGCCCGACACGGGCACGCCCATGCGGAAGATAGCGCGCAAGAGCACGAGGTTCGCCGTTTGACTGCCCGATCCGTTGACGGTCGCGACCTGAATGCTGAAATCATTGACGACGCGTCGGGTCGTCTGCTGTGGTTTCGCCGCTTGGACGGCGAGATCGGTTGATGCCATGCGACTTCAGTCCCTTGACTGCGTGCGAGTTGGCGACGAAGGACGGCTCAGGAGTCGGCGCGAGCCGCGCGCGGAAGCAAGCCCCGACACGTAGACCCGAAGAGGTATTCCAAAAAAGTATAGCACGCGGACCGCGACGCCCCCCGCTTCAAGCCCGGCCGAGCGACGCCGAGATCGCCGACCCGATGTCGGCGGGACTCTTCACCACCCGCACACCCGCGCCCGCCAGCGCCGCCATTTTTTCCGCGGCCGTCCCCTTGCCACCCGCAATGATCGCCCCGGCGTGTCCCATGCGGCGGCCGGGTGGCGCCGTCTGGCCGGCGATGAACCCGACGACCGGCTTCCTGAAGTGCTCTCGAATGAATGTGGCGGCTTCGTCCTCGGCGGTTCCGCCGATTTCTCCGATGAGCACGATCGCTTCGGTCTCCGGGTCCGCGGCGAAGAGCCGCAGCGCGTCGATGAACGTGGTGCCGATCAGGGGATCGCCGCCGATCCCGATGCACGTCGTCTGGCCCAGGCCCAGGCGCGTCAGCTGATGAATCGCTTCGTAGGTGAGCGTGCCGCTGCGCGACACGATACCGACCGACCCCTCACGGCAGATGTGGCCCGGGATGATCCCCGCCTTCGCCTTGCCCGGCGAGATGAGCCCGGGACAGTTGGGGCCGACCAGACGCGTGGTTGTGTCCTGCAGGAAATCCAGGGCGCGCATCATGTCGAGTGTTGGAATGCCTTCCGTGATGCAAACCGTGAGCGGCAGACGCGCGGCCGCCGCCTCCATGATGGCATCGGCCGCGAACGCGGGCGGGACGAAGATGACCGACGCGTTCGCGCCTGTCTCGCGAACCGCCTGCGCCACCGTGTCGAACACCGGCCAGCCTTCGTGGGTCGTGCCCCCTTTGCCCGGCGTCACGCCGCCGACAACCGTGGTCCCGTACGCGGCCGCCTGGCGCGCATGAAACATGCCTTCGCGGCCGGTCAGGCCCTGGACCAGGAGACGTGTGTTCTTGTCGATGAGGACGGACATAGCCTGAGATCCACATTGATGGATTGATTCTCGTGAATCAATCCATCAGTGACTCCATGCACGTGACGTCACGAACCGGCGCCAACCAGCACCACCACCCGCTCGGCGGCCTCGCTCATCGTGTCCGCGGTGGTGAAATTCAGCCCGCTCGATCGCAACATCTCCTTTCCCCGCTCGACGTTGGTGCCTTCCATCCGGATCACGATCGGCACCGTCACGCCGAGCTCGCGCACCGCGGCGACGACGCCCTCGGCCAGCACGTCACAACGCAGGATGCCGCCGAAGATGTTGATGAGGACCGCGCGAACGTGCTTGTCGGACATCAGAATCCTGAAGGCGTTCCGGATCTGCTCCGCATTGGCCCCGCCGCCCACATCGAGAAAGTTCGCCGGCTCGCCGCCCGCCAGCTTGATGATGTCCATCGTGGCCATCGCGAGCCCCGCGCCATTCACCATGCAACCGATGGTGCCGTCGAGCCGGATGTAGTTGAGCGAGAACTTCGATGCCTCGATCTCCAGCGGGTCTTCCTCGCCGAGATCGCGCAGCTCGCGCAGGTCGGGATGGCGGAATATCGCGCTGTCATCGAAGTTCATCTTCGCGTCGAGCGCCAGTAGGTCGCCGCCCGCGGTGACCACGAGCGGGTTGATCTCGACGAGCGACGCGTCGGTCGCGCGGAACGCGTCGTACAGCGACGCCATGAGCTTCGTCGCCTTGCCGACGAGCGCCGCCTCGAGCCCGATCCCGAATGCGAGGTTCCGTGCCTGAAACGCGCTGAAGCCGGCCCCCGGGTGGATCGGTTCCTTGACAATCAACTCGGGCGTCACCTCGGCAACCTTCTCGATCTCGACGCCGCCCGCGGAGCTGGCCATCATGACGGGCCGCGCGATCGCGCGATCGATCGCGAGCCCCAGATACAGCTCGCGCGTCATCTGCAGGGCTTCCTCGACCAACACCCTCGCCACGAGCCGCCCCTCCGGTCCGGTCTGATGGGTTACCAGGTGCATGCCGATCATGCCGCGCGCGATGCGCTCCGCCTCCTCGGCATCGGGCGCGACTTTCACTCCGCCGCCCTTGCCCCGCGCGCCGGCATGAATCTGCGCCTTCACGACCACGCGCCCCCCGAGTCGTCGCGCGGCGTCACCGGCCTCACTTGCACTGAAGGCGACGTCGCCGCGGGGCACGGGCACGCCGTAGCGCGCCAGGATAGCCTTGGCCTGATATTCGTGGATTTTCATCGGGATCCAACAGGCGGACGCGCGGAGATCACGAGCTCTTGACCGCCGGGAGCCCACGAGTGATGACGGACGGCAACGAGAAGCGACCGACCGCGCGCCGGCCGGCCGGCACGCACCATAAACTCTATCACACGCCTTCGCGCCGTTTTCTCTCCACCACTGCGCGCCTTGCGCCTACGCGCGTGCAGCAGATACAATGGCGCTCGTATCGCCTCGGCTCCGGATCGGCCGCCAGCCACGCATCTGACGGCTGTCCTCGCGGCTGATTCGGCCCGCCCATTCCGTGCGCATCCTGGTGCGTCGACGTTTCTCGATCGTTCACCGGCGCCACGCGCGTCTTCGCCGCGGCTTCATTCCCGACATCATCGCGATCGGCCGTTCGTTGGCGGATTCGGAGCTGATATGGCCACACCGCTGAAAGTGTTTCGCACATCGATCGGAACGAAGGTCCTCATCGCTGTCACTGGTCTCGCGCTCTTCGGCTATCTCCTCGTCCATCTCGCCGGCAATCTCATCGTGTTCGCCGGATCGGGCCTCTTCAATCGATACGCGCACACCCTCATCAGCAATCCGCTCGTCATTCCCGCGGAAGTCGGCCTGCTCGCCATCCTCGCCGTCCACATCTACAAGACCGTCATGATGTGGCGCGACAACCGCGAGGCGCGGCCGACCCCCTACTACCAGAAGCGCTGGGCCGGTCACACGAGCCGCAAGAGCGTCGCGTCGACGACGATGATCTATTCGGGCCTGATCACGCTGCTCTTCGTCGTCGTTCATCTCAAGAACTTCAAGTACGGCGCCGACTATCCGGTGGTCGACACCGAGATGCGCGACCTCTATCGCCTGGAGATGGAGGTCTTCCGCGATCCGCTCTACGTGGTGCTGTACGTCGTCTCGATGGTTGTCGTCGCATTCCATCTCCGGCACGGGATTTCGAGCGCCTTCCAGTCGCTCGGCGTCGATCATCCGCGCTACACGCCACGCATCCGGCTCGCCGGCACCGTTCTCGCCATCGTCATCGGCGGCGGATTCGCGCTCATTCCGATCTGGGCGTATTTCCTTGGGGGCAGGTGATGAAGCTCGACAGCAAGGTGCCGTCAGGCCCCATCGCGCAGAAGTGGGACCGCCACAAGTTCGAATGCAAGCTGGTGAATCCGGCCAACAAGCGCAAGTTCACCGTCATCGTGGTCGGCACCGGGCTCGCGGGCGCCTCGGCGGCGGCGACACTGGGGGAGCTCGGATACCGGGTGCTCGCCTTTTGCATTCATGACAGCCCGCGCCGCGCGCATAGCATCGCGGCCCAGGGCGGGATCAACGCCGCCAAGAACTACCAGAACGACGGCGACAGCGTCTACCGCCTGTTCTACGACACCATCAAGGGCGGTGACTATCGATCGCGCGAAGGGAATGTGTACCGCCTGGCCGAGCTCAGCGTGAACATCATCGATCAGTGCGTCGCGCAGGGCGTGCCGTTCGCGCGAGAGTACGGCGGGCTGCTCGACAATCGGTCCTTCGGCGGCGCGCAGGTGTCCCGGACCTTCTACGCGCGCGGTCAGACGGGGCAGCAACTGCTGCTCGGCGCCTATCAATCCATGATGCGGCAGGTCGATGTCGGAACGGTGACGATCTACCCGAACCGCGAGATGCTCGACCTGGTCGTCGCAAACGGCCAGGCACGCGGCATCATCGTCCGCAATCTGACGACCGGCGCGCTCGAACCGCACGCCGCCGACGCAGTCGTGCTGGCGACGGGCGGATACGGAACCGCCTACTACCTGTCGACGAACGCGGTGAACTCGAACGTGACGGCCGCGTGGCGCGCGCACAAGCGGGGGGCGTTCTTCGGCAATCCGTGTTTCACGCAGATTCATCCCACCTGCATCCCCGTTTCCGGCGAGCACCAGTCGAAGCTGACGCTGATGAGCGAAAGCCTCCGCAACGACGGGCGCGTCTGGGTGCCGAAGAACCCTGGCGATCGCCGGCCACCGGGCCAGATTCCCGAGTCGGAGCGTGACTACTATCTCGAACGCAAGTATCCGAGCTTCGGGAACCTGGTGCCTCGCGACGTCGCGTCACGCAACGCCAAGCAGGTCTGCGACGAGGGGCGCGGCGTCGGCGACAGCGGTCTCGCCGTGTACCTCGATTTCGCGGACGCCATCCAGCGACTCGGCCGCGAGGCCATACGCGAGAAGTACGGCAATCTGTTCCATATGTATCGAAAGATCACCGACGAAGATCCGTACGAACTGCCGATGCGGATCTACCCGGCCGTCCACTACGCCATGGGC
>JACPPN010000367.1 GCA_016190995.1 Acidobacteriota bacterium
GGGCACGACACTCAACGCATTGTACTAGGAGCCCGTTCACGGTTACTCAAACGGGCTCCTAGAGCCCAAGAGAGCTTTCTCTGTGCTCTGCGCGTCCTCTGCGGTGAGAGAGGTTCACCAGAGCGCACAGAGCACACAGAGCCCAGGCCACGGTTTTCTCCGTGCTCTCTGTGTCCTCTGTAGTGAAGCTCTTGACGTCGGATCCAGGATCAATGGGTCAATGAATCGCGCCGTGCTCGTACGGCTTCAGCACGGCGTAGAGCGTCGCCATGATGGGCGTCGGAACGCCCGCCGCGCGGCCGCGCCGCACCACCGCGCCCTGCAGCGCGTCCACTTCGATGCGCTTGCCCTGCGACAGGTCGATGAGAAGGGAGGAGCGCGTGGAAGGCGGCAGCTTCTCGGCGTAGGTCAGCATGCGGGCGCGCAGATCTGCGGATAGCGGGATCCGTTCAGCGCGCGCGATCGCCTCGACTTCCGCGACAGCCGCCAGAAACTGCGCGCGGATGTCCGCGTCGGCCCAGAGCGGGCCGACGGGAAGACGGGCGGCGCCGGTGAAGGCCGCGAACGGCGCGAGATAGATGAACTTCTCCCAGATGGGAACGCGGGCGTCCGCGACCGCCTCGACTTCGATGTCGGCGCTGGCCATTGCGTCCGCGATGCGGGAGACACGACCGGACACGGTTGTGCCCACACTGAACACCTCGCCGAAGATGATGCGACGGTGCGTGCCCGTCTGCTCGATGAGCCCTGGCGCGGAAAGGGCGGCCGCGATGTAGGCGCTCCCGGCCACCACTTTATCGCGGCCGACCGCGCTCGCGATGGCCTCGGCGCTGTCGACGCCGTTTTGCAGCGTCAGGACGGTGGTCGACGGGCCGACCAGCGGCGCAAGCATCGGGATCGCGGTCGCGTTGTCGTACGTCTTGACCGCGAAGAGCACGACGTCGGCCTGCTCGACACACGCGGGATCCTCTTCCGCGTTCGCCTGGACGACGAAGTCGCCGAGCGGGCTCCAGATGAGAAGGCCCCGCTCGCGAATGGCGCGCAGGTGTCCGCGGCGAGCGAGAAACGTGACGCGGTGTCCGGCTCGCGCCAGCTTCGCGCCGTAGTAACCCCCGACCGCGCCCGAACCAAGAACGACGACGTGCATCGGATTCATTGTCTCCGCCAGGACTAGGCACCGGCTGATGCCGGCCGCCGGACTGTACCACAGCTCGTCCAATGTTCGACGGCCGCTCAAGGCTCCCACGTTCTCCGGGAGGCCAGCCGCGGTCGGCCGGTGGGCGCGTGCTAGAATGCTCCGCTTCGCTCGCCCGACGTCCGGCCCCGAAGGTCCATGGCTGCCCGCCTGACCGCCATCATCGTTGTCATCATCGTCGCGGCGACGCTCATCGCGGGGCTGCTCGTCGGCGCGCAACGGGACGACCACGATGGCCCGATCGATCTCATCGTGTTCAACGGCAACGTGTACACAGGGCAGGCCGCCCCCTTCGCGGAAGCACTGGCGGTCCGCGGCAATCGGATCCTTCGCGTCGGATCGAATCGGGCCATCAAGCGCCTTCGCCGCCGGCAGACCATCGCCATAGACGCGCACGGCGGCGCAGTCCTGCCTGGCTTCAACGACTCACACCTTCATCTTCTATCCGGCGGGCTCGCGCTCGTCAAAGATGCAAAGCCCGACGAGCCGACGGGCGCGCCGACCGGCGGGGCGTGCGCGCGTCTCGAGAGCGCCATCCCGCCATTGACGCGCGGCGATCGCCTCGCGGCCCTCCGGGCCGCCGTCGCGGAGGCGCACCGTTACGGGATCACGAGCGTGCAGGAGACGTGCGGCCGACCGGACGAGTTCGAGTTGTACGACGAGCTGCGTCGCACGGGCGACCTCAAGGTGCGCGTCTACTCAGCCCTGCGCATCTCTCCGGGATTCAGCGAAGCGGACGCCGACCGGCTCGATCACCTGCGGCAGACGTACCCGGACGATCCCTTTTTCAGGATTGGGGCGGTGACGATTGAGGCCGACGGTGGCCGCGAGGCGCACATGCCCGGCGTGCGCTCGCCGAACGCAAACAAGCTCGCGAAGGGACACCCCGAGCACTCGCCGGACGAACTCAGTCGCCTCGTCTCGTTGATGGACCGACACGAGTGGCAGGTCTTCGTCGACGCGACGGGTGACCGCGGCGTCCGCCTGGCACTCGACGCGTACGAGCGGGCCGCGCTTCAGAATCCGGCGCCGCCTCGAGGCCGCCGGCATCGGATCGAACACGTCGAGACGATTGACACGGCCGATATCCCTCGGCTCGCAAGGCTCGGCGTGATCGCGTCAGTACAGCCCTTCGACGGCAAGCCGGACCCGGAACGGATGGACGGCCGGATGGAGCACCTCGGACCGGACCGCATCGCGCGGGGCTGGTTCTGGAAGGGCATCACGGGCGCGGGCGGGCGCCTTGTATTCGGGAGCGATTGGCCTCGGGTATCGCTCGATCCGTCTCTTGGAATCGGCGCGGCGATCAACCAGGTTGCCGCGGACGGTGACGCTGCCAACCTCCGGCTTCGCGACGAGCGTCTCGCGCTTGCTGACGCCATCGACGCGTACACGAGCGGAGCCGCATACGCCTCCTTCGACGAGCATCGCAAAGGGACGCTGGCACCGGGCATGCTGGCGGACATCGTCATCATGTCGGCCGATATCTTCAGCCTGCCGGCTTCGCAGATCCTCGACGCAACCGTCGAGACGACGATTTTTGGCGGCGAGATCGTGTATCGGCGCAACGGCCCGCATATGACCGAGCCGTAGCTTGCCGCGAGGTCGCCGCAGCTCGCCGGGGCTTTAGAGCTTGTGAACAACAGCCATCACTGCGGAGGGCGCGAAGGACGCGGAGCCAGGATTGCTTGGAAAATCGTTCCTCCGCGCGCCCTGCGTTCTCTACCGTGAGAGCTTTTTTTCACACGCTCGTTACCCGCGCACTCTGCGGAGGCTCAGCGGCGGCCTTCCGAAACAGCTGGTGACCGGTGTCTGGATCGCCCCCTGCCCCCTGGTGGAACGTCAGCGTCGTTGCGCTTCTTGTCAGCTGTGTCGTCTTCAGCTCGTCCCGGACGTTCGCGGATCCGGATCTCTGGTGGCATCTGAAGGTTGGCGACGATCTCTGGCGGACGTGGGACTTCTTCCGGCCTGATACGTTTTCCTATCTCTCAGGCGAGCGCGCATGGGTCAACCATAGCTGGCTGGCCGAAGCGACCGCCTCGGCACTCTACGGCACGCTTGGTGTCGCGGGTCTTGTCGGCGCGAAGGTGCTCGTCGCGCTGACGATTACCTTCGTGGTGTGCCGTCGACTCGTACGGCAGGACTGGAGCCTGCTCGCGGCGGGCCTCGTCACGGCCTACAGCCTGTTCGCCATCTTGCCCGGTCTGGGGTCGCTGCGGCCGCAAGTATTCACGTACCTATTCTTTCTCTTTCTCCTGCTCATCATCGATCGCGCCGAGGATGGCAGATATGAATCGTTGTGGCTCGCGGCACCGCTGTTCGGTCTCTGGGTCAACCTGCACGGGGGGTTTGTTGCGGGACTCGCGGCGCTGCTCTTCTGGGGCGTCGTTCACTTCGTCGATCGATACGCCCGCGGCCGCCCGCTGCCCGCCCGGCCGATGGCGCTGCCGATGGCGGCAGCAATGCTCGCGACGCTCGCCAGTCCGTGGGGCGCCGGCCTGTGGCACTTCATGTGGACCGACGGCATGTGGGCGCGCAACGAGATTACCGAGTGGCAACCGCTCGATGTGCTCTCGGTCGAAGGTGCCGAGTATCTCGCCATGGTCACCGGTTCGCTCGTCGCGATCGCCTCGAGCGACCGGCCGAAGCGCGTCGCGCCGCTCGTGATCTTCGCCTGGACGGCTCTGCTGCCGCTGGTTGCCCGACGCCACACGCCGTTTCTGGTGCTCACCATGCTCGTGTTCGTGGGGAACCAGGTTGGCGACGCGATCTCGCGCTGGGCCGCAAGGCGATGGCCAGCGCGACAGACTGAGGGGTCCGAGCGGCTGCGGCCCTGGACCGCGGGAGTCATCGCAACCTACAGTGTCGCGATTCTCCTGCTCTCGGTCCCGCATTTCCGGCGGATCGCGCTGCCGCCGGATTTCTATCCAGTCCGCGCCGTCCAGGTCCTGAAGGCGAGCGGCGTCGCCGGGAACATGGCGGTGTTCTTCGATTGGGGCGGATACGCCATCTGGCACCTCGCACCCGCCATCAAGGTTTCCATCGACAGCCGCCGGGAGCTCGTGTACTCGGAACGCGCCATCAAGGATCATCTTGCCTTCACCTACGGGATAGGCGATTGGAGCGCGGTGCTCCGGCGAGGCACCGGGCTTGCGCTCGTCAGCCGAGACGTTCCCACGATCGCGTTGCTCGGACAGGAACCGGGCTGGACGCTCGTGTACGAGGATGAGTTGTGCGCGGTTTTCGCTCGCGTCGGATCGCGGGAAGCGGAGCTCATCCGTCAGGCGGCCGTTCGGCGGGACGCGTCCGTCGACGCGTATTTCCCGTGACCCGGCCGGTCCAGACAACTTCGTCCCGGGTCCCGGGTCCTGAGTCCCTAGCCGGCCGCTCCGCGGCCGCAAGGATCCGGGACTCGACTCGGGACCAGGAACTCGGGACTATGGCGGGGCGTCATTCCTGCTCGTCCGTTTTGAGGCGAAGCTTCCTCAGGTTTCGTGGTATAGATCACGCTATCCAGGTTACGACCCTTCGCCTTGAGAGCGACGCGTCAGGTGCGCGCGGCAGTCGGCGAAGCATCGCTATGCACGGCAAAGTCGACACGTTCGTCCACATTCAGGCCATGCAAGCCCGGCCAGTGGCCCCACCCCACATCTGGTTGCGCGATCGCTCCTTCGATCTCAGCTTCTTTATTTTCGGGATCGCAGCGGCCGGTTTGCTCCTGGGATGGACGGCGGTCGCACGGCCGCAGTGGTTTCCGGTGCTGGTGGCGCTCGACGTGTGGCTGCTCGGCCAGATACACGTGGCGTCCACCTTCACGCGTCTCACGTTCGATACGGAGAGCTTCGCTCGATACAAGCCGGTCGTCGTGTGGGTGCCGGTCATGCTGCTCGGCGCCTGCGCGGTCCTCGTCGCAGCGCTGGGCCCATGGATTCTGGCGACGACCTATTTGTACTGGCAGTGGTTTCACTACACGCGCCAGAGCTACGGCATTTCGCGCGCGTATCTCATGAAGGCGGGAGGCGCGGGCGCGACCGACAACTTCTCGAACTGGACGTTCTATCTCCTGCCGCTGTGGGGGATTCTGTACCGCTCCTATCAGAGCCCCTCAACCTACCTCGGGATGGAACTGAAGGTCGTACCGGTCCCCTTCTGGATGGTGGAGGCCTTTGGCATTGCCGCCACCGCGACGCTTGCGTGGTGGGGCCTGCGGCAGCTCATGGCGATCGCGCGTGGAACCCTGCCGGTGGCCTACAGCGCGTACATGCTCTCGCATGTCGCGATCTTTCTCGGCGCGTATATCTTGATCGAGGACATCAACCACGGCTGGCTTGCCATCAACCTCTGGCACAACGTGCAGTACATCGCGTACGTCTGGGTCTTCAACAACACGCGGTTCAAGGACGGGATCTCGGCCGAGCACCGGTTTCTCTCGAGCCTGAGCCAGCGCTCGCATCTCTGGCGCTACATGGTCGTGTGCCTCATCGTCTCGGTCGCCTTCACGCTGTCGATTATCGGCGTTCTCGCCTTCGTCGCCTCCGCCACCCTGCCGCTTGCGCTGGTCGTCTACCAGACCATCAACTTCCACCACTACGTGGCCGATTCGATCATCTGGAAGCGTCGACCGGGGGTCGTGCAAATCGCGCTCGGGATGGCTCGTTAGGCAAGCCGGCTGATGAGCTGCGAGCGCGTGTCCACGCCGACCTTGTCGAAGATCCGCGTGAGATGCTTCTTCGTCGTCGTCACCGCCATGCCGAGCGCGGCGGCGATGTCGCGATTCCCGTAGCCACGGAGCACGAGCTCCACCACCTGCGCCTCGCGTCGCGACAGGCGATAGCGGCGCCGAAACGCGTCCCGTTCCATTCCGATTTCCCTCACGCTCACCGCGATCGGCCGATCGTCGCGCTTCGGCACCCGCAGCGGCATGACGTGCACGTAGAACGGCTCGCCGTGGGCGGCCGTGAGCAGCGTGACCGCGCGTGACGCCGTCTCGAGGTGGTCGCGCAGACCTATGATATGGTCCCGCAGCGTCACCGACAGCTCGATTCCGTACTCCTGGCGGAGGCGCTCGACCAGCGCATTGGCGGCTTTGTTCTGGTACTGCAGGCGATCGCGGTGGAAGATGAAGATCGCCAGGCGCAGCTCATCGACGACCGATGCAAACTGGGTGAGAGGAACGGATCCCATGGCGGCGGCGAGCATAGCTGCGTCGGCGAGGACGAGGCAAGGCGCACCCGACGACGGCGCTTCCCCGCCGATGCCGCGGTCAGCGGTGATCGGGATCGTCGCGCTCGTCATCGCGACGGTCACCTTCGCGTTTTCGTGGACGTGGGCCGATCCCGACCTGTGGGGTCACGTCCGGTTCGGGCGCGACTTCTGGCAGACCGGCGCGATTGAGCGACCGGACCCCTACTCGTATCTGACGTCGAACAGCCGGTGGATCAACCACGAATGGCTGACCGAGGCGGTCCTGTGGCAGCTCTTTGCGAATGCCGGAGCTCCCGGACTGATCGGATTCAAGGTGCTTCTCGCTCTCGCGATTGCCGCGCTCGGCCTGCGCACGGTCCGAGCGCAAGGCGTGACACTCCTTGCCGCCGCCATCTGGGTTCTGGCGTTGATGCTGCTGCTGGTTCCGGCGATCAGCTCGGTTCGGCCGCAGATGTTCACCTGCGTGTTCTTCGCCATCGTCGTCGTCGCGCTCCAGCGGGCCGAGGCGGGCTCGTTCAGGATGTTGTGGCTCTTGCCGCCAACGTTCGTGCTCTGGGCGAACACCCACGGCGGGTTCCTCGCGGGGCTCGGGATCATGGCGGTCTGGATCGCCTCCGACGTCGCGGCTCGCTGGCTGCGTCCGACCTCCCCGGCGCTCGCCCTGTCCCGTCCGAACCGGCTGGTGTTGCTGGCGCTTGGGGCCAGTCTCATCGCGACCCTCCTCAATCCCTATGGCCCGCGACTCTGGTGGTTCCTCCGGACCGCGCTCGTCAGCCGTCACGATATCGCGGAGTGGCGGGCGATTCAGCTGACCAATCCGTTCGCATGGCTGTATCTCGCCGCCGTCACGCTCGTGATCCTCGCGTTGACGCGCGCGAGGCGGCCGCGCCCGGCCGGCTCGATCGGCATGTTCATGTGTGCGGCGGTCCTACCGCTCGTCGCCGTCCGGCACCTCGCGCTCTTTGGGATCGTCACCATGGTCGTCGTAGCGCCGTACGTCGCGGACCTGGCGAGCGAAACCATGAACGCGCTCCTGACGGTGCGGCGATCGGGTCCGACGCGCTGGCGTCCCGTATTTGGGACGACATTCCTTGCCACCGCCGCCTTGATCGCCGGGGCTTCTCTTCCGAGCTTCCGCTGTGTGACGGTGGACGAGGACGAATTCCCCGCTGCCGCCGTGTCGCTCCTGTCGGAGTCGGGCGCGCGCGGCAATCTTGCGGCGTTCTTCGATTGGGGCGAGTACGTGATCTGGCACGTCGGACCGCGTGTGCGCGTCTCGGTGGACGGTCGGCGAGAGACCCTCTACGACGATGAGATCTATGCCGAGAACATGTGGTTCACCGACGGCGTCGGCGACTGGGACGCGCTCCTGCGCAATCATCCGACAGACCTTGCCCTCGTCTCGAAACAGTTTCCCGCGTTCAATCTGTTGAAGCAGCGACGTGACTGGGAGCTCGTGCACGAGGATACGCTCTCGGGACTCTTCGCGCGCGATAGCTACGGCGCGCTCCAGGCCCTGCGCGCTGCCGCCGCACGCGGAGCGCTGGGTGCCGCGGCACGTTGCTTTCCCTGAGACGGGCGCCTCGCGAGCCGCGCGTGCAGGGCGTGAAGGGTTGACGAAGGTGTCGACTTTGCCCCTGCAAGCCCGGCTTCGGCGGCCCTGTCACTTGGCGCTGAGTCGCAGCTTCGCTACTCTTACGCCCGGTCGAGGTCGAGCTTGTCCATTCTTGCCCTGTATTCGGCGACGCTGTTCCTGAGCGCGTTCCTGATCTTCCTCGTCGAACCGATGGTGGCGAAGATGATCCTGCCCATCCTGGGCGGCGCTCCGGCCGTATGGAATACATGCGTCGTGTTTTTCCAGGGGGCGCTTCTTGCCGGTTACTTCTACGCACACAAGACGTCGGTCTGGATGGGCGTTCGACGGCAGGCGGCGATTCACTCGGCGCTGCTCATCGTTGCTCTGTGGCTCCTGCCCATTCGCGCCGGCGCGGTCTGGGGCGCGCCCGATCTGCGGAGTCCCGTCGCTTGGCTGCTCGCGCGCTTGATTGCGTCGGCCGGCCTGCCCCTCGTTCTGGTGTTCGCGACCGCCCCGCTGCTTCAAAGCTGGTTCGCCAGGACGAAGCACCCGACCGCGTCAGACCCGTACTTTCTCTACTCGGCCAGCAATCTCGGCAGCATGCTCGGTCTCATGGCATATCCCCTTGCCGTCGAGCCGACGATGTCGCTGCAGGCGCAGGGGGTGGCATGGAGCGCAGGCTACGTCGGGCTCGTGTGCCTGATATGGGCGTGCGCCCTGGCGATGCGGCGCGGGGGAACAGGGGCCGCAGTGGCGGCCCCAAGACCGGTGACGATCGCGACCTCACCTGCCGCCAGCGAACCCCTCTGGTGGCTGGCCTATTCCCTCGTTCCCTCGTCGTTGATGCTCAGCGTCACGACGCACATCACGACCGATGTTGCCGCGGTGCCGTTGCTGTGGGTGGGACCGCTGGCGCTCTACCTTCTCAGCTTCGTCCTCGTCTTTGCCCGGCGTCCGCCAGTGTCTCATCGTCTCGTGACACTCGTCACGCCTGTTGCTGTGTTACCGCCGGCGATCGCGCTGTTGCTCGGGGCGACGTCGCCGTACCTGCTCGTCGTCTTGATTCATCTGTTCGGGTTCTTCGTGGTCGCTCTGATGTGTCATGGCGAGCTCGTAAGAAGACGGCCGGGGCATCAGCGCCTGACCGCCTTCTATCTCTGGATTGCAGTGGGCGGCGTCCTGGGGGGGCTGTTCAATACCTTGATGGCGCCCGTGCTCTTCACCACGACGCTCGAGTATCCCGTGATGTTCGTCGCGGCGTGTCTGCTCCGGCCGCCGCCACGGCAGAGTGTCGAGACGTTCCGTCGCGGCCTCCTCGTGGCTGTCATGGTTGCCGCGCTGACGATCGCGGTCGCTGCCGTGACGAAGTGGTTCGCCCTTCCGGTGCAGTCGCTCGTCACCACCGCCGTCGTGTTCGGACCGGCGCTCCTCGTCAGCGCCGCATGCTGGCATCGGCGGTTCGCCTTCGCCCTTGGGATCGCGATCGTTCTGTTCGGCAGCGCCCTCTACAGCAGGCTTTACAGTCGCGTCGAATACGCGAAGCGCAGCTTCTTCGGCCTGCATCAGGTGCTGATCGACCGGGAGGGGAAATTCCGCGTTCTCTTCGACGGCACGATCATCCATGGTGTCGAGGCGCTGCACGCGCCCGGCCGCGGCGAGCCGGCCAGCTACTTCGCACGGTCGGGACCCGCGGGACAGGTCCTTGGCGCCTCGAGTGCGCTGGTCTCGAGACGCGTTGCGGTCGTCGGGTTGGGCGCTGGAACGCTGGCCGCGTATGCGGCGCCGGGCGACCGCTGGACTTTCTACGAGATCAATCCGGTCATCGAGCGGATCGCGCGTGACCGGCGGTTCTTCACGTTCCTTCCCAACGCGCGTGCGCCCCTCGAGGTCGTGCTGGGCGATGGCCGCCTGGCGCTGGCGCGTGCGGCACCCGCGAGCTTCGACGTCATCGTGGTCGACGCCTTCAGCTCCGACGCGATTCCCGTGCACCTGCTGACGCGCGAAGCCATGGCCTTGTATACGGACAAGCTGGCGCCCGACGGCTTCCTCCTCTTTCACATCTCGAACAAATACTTGGACCTGGCCCCCGTACTCCGGGGGACGGCGGGAGCGGCCGGCCTGATCGGGCATAAACGGGCGGACCTCGACCTGACGACCGCAGAGTGGGAATCGGGGAAGCTGCCTTCGGTCTGGGTCTACATGGCCCGGCAAAGCACGAATTCTGGCCAGGTTTCAGGCGATCGTCGCTGGAGACCGCTGTCGGAGTCCCGCGCCATTCGCCTGTGGACCGACGACTACTCGAATGTTCTGGCCATCCTGCGCGGCATCTGAGCCCCTGTGGGGTCATCTTGCCGTGTCTGCCGGCTCCTAACCGTCACGTTACACCCCGACGGTTGACGGGCGCGGGGTTCAGGAAGAGATTCTGGGTTGACCACGCTGGACCTCAGCCTCTGGCTGCCTGCAGTTTCAGTCAGTTATGGCTGGGGTCTTTCGCCGCCGAAATCTTGAAGGTCTACTACTAAAGTAGTATTGCGGCTTCCTTCTCTGCATCAGTAGACTCGCGGGTCTCCGAGTCACAAGGGGTGAACTCTCCATGCTTCGCGCGTATGGGCTTTCCGAAACGGGGCCGTTCAGGAAGGCCAACGAGGACTGTTTCGCGAGTGACGAAGAGCTGCATTTGTTCGTCGTCGCGGACGGAATGGGCGGTCACGCCGCGGGCGAAGTCGCTTCACGTCTCGCGGTCGAAGCGGTCGTCGGGTTCGTGCGTCGATCGCAGGAGGACTCTGAATTCTCGTGGCCGTACGGCATCGACTCGAGCCTGTCGTACAACGCCAATCGTCTGCGCACGGCAATCCATCTGGCGAACCGTCGTGTCTTCCGCACCGCGGAGAGCCACGACGATTACGTCGGCATGGGGACGACGGTGGTCTGCGCGCTAGTGGCGGGCAATCACCTTGCCATCGGCAACGTGGGAGACAGTCGTTTGTATCTGCTCAACGGTCAAGGATTACAGCAGCTCACGCACGACGACTCGTGGGCCGCGACCCTCCTGGCACAGGATCACGGCACCGAGCCCGGCATGCTCGCGCGTCATCCGATGCGCAACGTTCTGACGAACGTCGTCGGCGCACGCGACCAGACCGAGATCCATCTCTCGGAGCGGACGCTCGACGGCGGCGAAACGATTCTGCTGTGCACTGATGGGATCCACAGCGTCCTGGCGGACGAGACGATGCAGCAGCTGATCGATGGCAGGGAGGACCTCGAGGCGCTGGCACGGGGCCTCATTCAAAGCGCGCTCGATCGTGGCAGCCGCGACAACTTGACCGCGTTGCTCATACGCTACGAGGCTGACTAGTGATGTCTGCCGAACGTTCGCCCAAAGCAGCGGGCGGACTGCCCGAAAAGATTGGGCGTTATCGCATTCTCGGCCGCCTCGGCAAAGGCGCCATGGGTGTGGTCTACAGCGCCCGCGACGATCTGATGGATCGCAAGGTCGCGGTGAAGGTCATGATGGGGGATCTGGAAGCCGATCCCGAGACGCGGGCGCGCTTCTATCGTGAAGCGAAAGTCGCGGGCCAGCTTCTCCATCGCAACATCGTGACGGTCTTTGAGTTGGGGGAGGAAGAGGAACGGCTGTACATGGTGATGGAGCTGCTCAAAGGCGAGACGCTCCCTGAGTTCCTGAGCCGGTCGGATCCGGTCCCGCTCGAGGTCAAGGTCGATTTGATGATGCAGGTGTGTGAGGGGCTCGTGGTTGCGCACTCGCGCGGCATCTTCCACCGCGACATCAAGCCTCGCAACCTGTTCGTGCAGAAGGACGGCAGCCTCAAGATCCTGGATTTCGGCATCGCGCGCATCGCCAGCTCGACGATGACGCGGGCCGGGTTCATTGTCGGAACGCCGGACTACATGTCGCCGGAGCAGGCGCGCGGACAGGAAATCGATCAGCGCTCCGACATCTTCTCGACGGCCGGCGTCTTCTATCTCGCGTTGACGGGACGCAAGCCTTTCGGCGCGCCGGATCTGCCGGCCATCCTCAATAAAGTGCAGCAGGAGGATCCGCCGGCCCTGACCGAGCACGAGGCGCCGCCCGAGCTGGCGCGCATCGTCTTTCGGGCGCTGGCGAAGCAGCTCGAGCGCCGCTACCAGCACATGGTGGAAATGCTCGCGGATCTCAAGCGATTTCGCGCGCAGTACGATCTCGAGACGCGGCATCTCTGTGACCAGGTCCGGCGGCGTCTCGCCACGGTCGAGTCGCTGCTCGCCGAGCGCGCCGAGATCGCGTCCACGCTTGCGCTGCCGCCCGGCGCGGTTGCCGAGGAGGACGAGGCGGCGGTCGCATTTGCCGGATGGCAATCACGGTTCAGCGCCGATGCCCTGGCACTCGTGAGGCTGCGTCGCGTGGAGCTCGTGCCACTTGCGACCGAGGTGCAGGCGCGGGACGAAGAGCTGACTGCCGCGATCGCTCCGCTTCGCGCCGCGCGTCAAGCGTTCGAGGCCGGCCGTGGCCTGCTCGAGTCGGATCCGCGCGCGGCGATCGTACACTTCGAACAGACGTTGCGGTGTCTTGCCTCGTCGGCGGCCGCCGCGGAGGCGGTCGTCCGGTGTGGCGACCTGATCTCTCGACGGCAGGCGGTCGAGGACGAGGCTCGCGGACTGTTCGAGCGAGCGAGGGCCGCAGCTGCTTCCGATCTCGACACGGCGATCGGCATCTGCACACAGGCCCTGTCCCTCGGAGTGATCCTTCCGGAGGTTGCAGGGCTCAAGTCTGAGCTGGAAAGCCGGCGGGAGCATCTGCGGCAGGAGCGTGCCGCCACGCTGGAGCGCAGAATCGAGGCGGCACACCGTGCGCTGGATCTTGGTGACCTCGATGGCGCGGATCGAGACGTACTGGGCGCGCTCGAGATGGATCCAGACGATCCAGCGGCGCAGGACCTCAGGCAGCGTATTGAACGGGCCCGAACCGACGCGGCGATCGCGACGGAGCGCGCTCGGCGCGAGGCTGAAGAAATCGAGCTTGCCTGCGCCGCGTTCGCCGCGGGAAGCCGCGAGGAGGCGCTCGGCCGTCTCAAGGCCTTCGTCGACCACGAGCCCGAGGCAGTGGCCGCCGCCGCCCGGTTGCGGCGGCTCGAAGAGGAAACAAGACGGCTCGAGGAGCTGGAGCGCCGCCTGGCTCAGGCCGCGGCGCA
>JACPPN010000364.1 GCA_016190995.1 Acidobacteriota bacterium
CGATGGCGGCTGCGACGACCGCCCGCGCGAGGGTGTGCCCGCGTGTTGATCTCCGCTCGATCGGTGGCAGCAGGCTGGCCAGGCCAAAGCCAGCCAGCGCCGCGATGCCGAACAGCACCAGAACGGCGAACCGCGATGCGGCGCGCACTGCACGCATCAACGGAAACGCGTGGTACGCGAGCGTGTAGACGGGTGTCTGCGGTCCGAATGACAAGATGAATCCCACGAACGCGATGGCCAGGCAGACGCGTGCCCGGCGATCTCGCACCGCGACGCCGGTGACGAGCGCTCCGCCGGCGAGCACAAGCGCCACAACGCCCGGGAACAACGCGGTCGCGTCATAGACGACGAAGCGGTGGCTCCACGTATTGAAGTGAAGCGTGCCGGCCGTGGCGAGGTAGTCGCGCCAGGTCGCCGAGTAGTGCGCCGCCTCGTCCAGCGACCGCACGACATGCTGTTCGCGTGAGACGCGGTAGTACGGAAGGAGAATCGGAACGGAGAAGATCGCGGCGAGCCCCAAGGCCAGCCCCATCGCCCGTCCCGCCCTCGAGCGCCGGCCGATCCAGTCGCCTAATCTTGCAACGAGCGCGGCGCTGAAGGCGACCGCTGTGAAGACCGTCGAGTAGACGGAGCACAGCGCCTGCATCAGAAACCAGGCTGCCGTCGCGAGCGCGTCGCGCGGACGCCCGAGAGCCAGGACGCGATCCAGCGCCGCTACGGCCATCGGCAGAAACTCGAGGTGCATGGCCTGCAGGTGGGGGAGGCGCGTCAGCGTGTGGGCGTTGAAGGCGAAGAGCGATCCCGCGAGCACCCCCGCCCCCCAGTTGTCGGTCCAGCGCGACACGACCAACGCCGTGAGCCAGCCGGTGAGGACGAGCCCGGCCAGCAACGCCAGATTGAAGGCGAGAACGGGAGATCCGCCGAGCCAGGACACCGGAGCGACCATGAGGGCCGGCAGCAGCAGGTGCTCGGAGAACGCCAGCGTGCGGCGCTCGGGATGGAAGATGTTCGCGTCGAACAGATGGGCGGGATCGCGCGGCAGCGCATGCGCGACCCACGCAATCGTCCATTCGTTCAACATCGTGTCCGCGTTGTCGTTGCGGGACAGCGTGGCAGGATGCAGCGCGAGCGGCCACGTGTGGATGGCGGCGAGCACGCCGAACAACACTAGCGCGGCCAGGCCACGATTTCGTACAGCCACAGGACGTCCTCGGTCACGAGCGGACGCAAGTACTCCCTGTACTCCTCGATTCGTGTGAGCAGCCTCTCCCTCCTGCGATGGTCGAACAGATTCAGGTGGAACACGACGTATCGGACGCGATGCTTCTTGAGGATGGCGAAGGACTCGGTCGAAGGAAACGAGCTGACCGGCCACGCGATCTGCCGGAAGTCGAACGGGATGTAATCGCTGTAACCGTTGAGAAGCGGCATCCAGTGGTACATCGACGAGAACATGTAGACCGCATGAAGATGGAAGTACCGCCGATCAGGATAGAACGGAAACTCCGCGACGGGGCCGTACGGCTGGAGTGACAGCACCTTGTACGCGGGGGACGGCGGCCGGAGCTCCGGCAGGTTGAGCGGAATCGCCGCCAGCTCGATCGTCACGAGCGCGGCCGCCACGCCCGGCAGCCATTGCCTCAGGGACCAACTCCGTCTCGTGAATCGATCCAGGGCGATTGCGCCCAGCACCGCGAGCGTTAGGGTGACCATCAGGCCCGTGCGGGAGGGCGCACGGAACAGCGAGAACACGGGCATCGTGTTGAAGAACAGCTTGTAAAGCCCCGCATCGGGCCCGAACGATGCCCAGAACGACAGCCCGCCGAGCAAGGTGTAGAAAACCGCCGTCTCACGCCACCGGGTGGCGGTTGGATTGAGGGACGGCACGGATTCGCCAACCGGCGAGGCTTTGGGAGCGCTCAACGCCAGCGCGACACCAGACAATCCGAGCATCGTCGGGAGGAACCCGGGAAACAACACTTCGCGCCAGTGCGCGAGCTTCGCGAGCATCCACCGGTGCGACCAGGCCGCCGACGCAAGGTAGGCGCGCCAGTCCGCGGAATACATCCGGTTCTCGTTCATGCTGCGGACGAACCCCCCCAGCTTCAATTCCCAGTACGGCATGAAGAGCGGCAGGACGATGAGGATTGAGATCGCTGCCGCCACCGCCACACCGGCCCAGTAGCGTCCGCTCCTCCAGAGCCCGCGCGTGCCCGCGAAGTAAAGAACCGCGAGCCCCACGGTGAGGCCGGCGAAGACGCCGTAATACGCGCACGACACGGCTTGTGCGGCCAGGGCGATGCCGAGCGTCACGGCACGAGCCATCGAGGGGCGATCGACGAAGCGATGGCATGCGACCATTGACAAAGGGAGACCGAATGTCATGAGAAGCTGGATATGCGGCATCTTCGTCATGACGTGCGGGCAGAACGCGAACGCGATCGCGGCGAACGCCGCGGCCGATCGCCGGCCGGTAAGGTAGCGCGCGAGGTAGTAGGTGCTCGTCGCGCTCAGGATGAAGGCGATCAGGACCACCACGTTGTGGGCGGCAATCGGGTCGCCCGTGGCCCAGTAGACCGGAACGGCCAGCGCGCCCGCGCCGAGGTTGGCCTCCGAGAACGCGAGCGTGCGGCGATGCGGATAGAAGATGTTCGCGTCGAAGACGTGTCGCGGATCGGTCACGAGCGTTCGCGCCACCCACGCCACGTTCCAGATGCTGAACTGACCATCCGCGGTGTCGTACCGGCCGACGCGGTTGATCTTCCAGATGAGCGGATAGGTCAGAGATGCGGTCAGGATGAACGCGAGGAGCAAAACCGCGAGGATTTCCGGAAGGCGGCGAAGCACGATTGGACCGTTATGCGGTTCGTAACGAAGTGTCGTCGCTCCGCCCCCGGGCCCTTCACACGGCGGTTTGAAGCGAAGCGGCGTTCCTTGACTGGATGATAGCTGTTGGTAGCGCGGCCATGCTAGCATGGCCGGCACGCATGCGACGCGTCGGCGTTCAGGTTGCGGCGTCTCTCACCGCCGCGGTCGCCCTGTGGTGCACCTTCGGGATGGTCACGCTCGCTGGTGCCGGCGCCAACCTGACCCGCATCGGCTTTCTGCCTCCCCTTCTCACCCTCGCCATCTTTGTCGCTCTCGCCCTCGTGGGCGTGTTCTGGCGGCGGCCGGCTGACGCCGTGGTCTTGCCGCTTTTCGTCACCGGCCTTGTGGTGTTGCCGTGGCTCCCGCTGCCGGTACCCGCCAGCGCGCTGATTTGGGCGGGTCCGCTCCGCTTCATCGTGTGGATCGCGGCGCTCGCCGGCGTCGTGGCAGGAACGCGAGAGCAATGGAGCGCATCACGCCCGCCCCGACTGTTGAGAACGCCGCGCGGCGCCGCGACATTCGCCGGCCTGGTGGCGTTTGCCATCTACGTTGTTGCAGCCGCCAGGCTGACGAGCGCAGGACTCGTTCCGGGCGGCGACGAGCCGCACTACCTGATTGTCACCCAGAGCCTTCTTCTCGACGGCGATTTGCAGATTGAAAACAACCACACGCGGCGCGACTATCGCGCGTATTTTCCGGGCGTCCTTCGTCCCGACTACCTGCAGCGCGGGACGAACGGGCAGATCTATTCGATTCATGCTCCTGGGCTGCCCGCGCTTCTCGTGCCGGTCTTTGCCGCTGGCGGCTATCGCCTCGTCATCATCTTTCTCTGCGCGGCGAGCGCGGCCGCCACCTCACTTGCCTGGATCCTCGCCTTCAGCCTGACCGCAAGCGCGGGCGCCGCGTGGTTCGGGTGGGCGGCGGTGGCGCTTGCCCCGCCGTTTCTGCTGCATGCCTTCGCGGTGTACCCGGACGCGCTCGCCTCCGGCATTGTCCTGACGGGCGTGGCGGGCCTGCTGGCGACGAATCGGGAGCAGCGGGCTGGAGGATGGGCGGCGCATGGACTCGCCCTTGCCGCGCTGCCCTGGCTGCACACGCGATACGCTGTGCTTGCCGCGTCGATCGGCTCCTTGATCGTCGTCCGGCTGATCCGCGGCGCGCGACCGGTTCGCGATGTCGCCGCGTTCCTCGCCGTCCCGTTTCTTTCCGCGCTCCTGTGGTTGGCGTTCTTCTGGCAGCTCTACGGACGCTTCAACCCCACTGCGCCGTACGGCGGGTACACGCAAAGCGCTTTGGCCTACATCCGCACCGGGCTACCGGCGTTGCTCTTCGATCAGCAGTACGGCCTCGTGGCCAATGCCCCGGTGCTGCTCGCAGGGCTCGCAGGTCTGGCAATCATGTACCGCGGTCCACGCGATGGGTCGCCGCAAAGCGATCGTCGCCTCGCGATCGAGATCACGATCGTGTTGCTGCCGTACCTCATGATGGCGGGAGCGTATCGCATGTGGTGGGGCGGCCGAAGCGCGCCCGCACGATTCGCCGTCCCGATCGTTCTTCCGCTCGCCATTCCGTGCGCGATCCTGTGGGTGCGGGCTCGGACGCGAGCGACGCGCGCGCTGGCCATCGCCGGACTGGCCGGCACGCTCGCGCTCGCTGCCGTCATGCTCGTCGCCGAGCGCGGATCGCTCGGCTACAACGAGCGGAATGGTTTTGCGATGTGGCTCGATTGGGTGAATCCGCACGTCAATCTCCCGCTCGCGCTTCCCAGCTTCATTCGCCATCGTTCTGAGTCCGCCCTCGGCCGCACCGCGGTCTGGCTTGGTATGCTCGTCATGAGCTGGCTCGGGCTTCGATGGGTGGAACGCCGGGCGAGGACGCCGGGCGCGATCGCCGCCGCCACGGCGCTCCTGCTGGGTGCCAGCGTCATGGTCGCAGCGACGACGGTATGGGCGATCGACGGTGTCCGACCGGAGACGCCGAATACGTCGGCGATCTACGTGCTGCGCCGCGTGGATCCTCGGCGGCTGCCCATTGCCGTCGATCTGACCGCCTTCGATTTCGGGGCCCCGGACCGCATGCTCGGTCGCGTCGATCTGACCGCCGTCGAGCGACACCCGGCCGCGCCGATGGCGGGAACGGTATTGTTCCTGCCCTTCTTGCCTGCGGGGCGGTACGAGGTCAGGGCTGGAGGCGCCGCGGGGGGAACGCTTTCGATCGGGATAGGCAGGATCGTCGAAGGCCATCCGCTGCCGGGGCCATTCCGCAGGATCGACCTGGATGCCGCATCGCCGGAGAGCCGCAGCGAAATCGATCTTCCGGTGGATGCGAACTCGGTGTTCTTCACCGGTGACGACCGCGCCCGATCCCTGGTGCGCAGCATTGCCTTGCGGCCCGTGGAGATCCATCCCTCCCGCGCAAGGCCCACCGATGCGCCGGCGCGACACGCACGATCGTACGGCGTCGTCACGGTCTTCGCGCTCGACGACCAGACGTACCTGGAACCAGCTGGATTCTGGGTGGCGCCCGGCAAGGCCGCAGCGAGTGTGTTTTCAGGAACAGGCGGCGCGGGGCTTCGCCTGCTCGTGCGCAACGGCGCAGCGCGCAATCACGTGGAGATTACGAGCCACGGCTGGCGCGCCGACCTCGATGTGGCGGCAGGTGAGGAGCAAGTGGTCGAGGTACCGGTCGACGCGGCGCTGAGCGGCACGCTCGTTCGTTTCCAATCATCATCAGGGTTTCGTCCCTCCGATGTCGACCCGCGAACGAGCGATACACGCCTGCTCGGATGCTGGGTGGAGATTCAGAACCTCACCACCGCGCCGAAATAGAGCCCCTTCAGCTTCAAGTTCCCCGCATCATCCTTGATTCGGTAGTCGACGTCGAGCGAGCGATAGCCGATCTGCGCGCCGACGCTGTTGATGAAGTTCACCGTGCCGTAGATGTCGAGGTCCAGGTACGTGCCGCGGTTTCGCTCGTTGATCTTCAGGCTGAAGCCGCTGATCTCACCCGTGATCGAGATATTGGGCATGACGTAGACGCGTCCGATGCCGCCGATGGCGGGAATGGGCGCGCGGGCGCGCGCGAACTCCGACCCGATGAAGCTGCTCACGCTGGCCCGGACGTCGGTGTACTTCGCCTCGAGCACGAGGCCGAAGAACCCCCGGTCCTTGTAGACCATGTCGTACTCGTAGGCGAACCGGTATGCCCGCCACTCGAGCTCCGCGGTCACGGGCAGGCCCACCGTGTAGCGGATCCCGTTGAACACGAACGACCGTGTCAGCACCGTGTCGGCGTCGTACTTGATCGGGATGTACTCGATCCTGAATTTCGACTTCACCGACGGACGAAGAACGAGCCGGAGCGCCGGGAACTTCTTCTTGACGATACCCAGGTCGGTGACGAAGTCGATGTCGTCGCCAGGGATGCCGAGCGACTGGCTCGAAATCGTCATCTCCGGCATGGGGTTCCAGAGGTGGGCGGCGAACTCGATGTGATAGCGCTCGCCGGTCGCCGGCTCGTACGTGGAGTACGGCCTGAATTGCGCCGCGGCCGGCCGTGACCAGAGGAGCATGATCCCGCTCAGAACACACACGTGGAAGAATCGACTGCGTCGCATGAGTGTCGTTCCGTTGCCCCGATGGATTTGGAGATTGGAGCCGGACGCGCCCGCGGGGACGCGCGGCGCCCGACCCGCACTCAGGCAAGCCTGCTGGGAAAGGCTGAGGGAGGATAGCACATCGTCACGTCATCGTCGATCCCGCTCCAGGGACCGTGCGTCCATGCCTCAGCAGCCTGGCGGCTGCCGGTAGAGCAGATGAAAGAGATGACGCAGGCGCGCCCAGAACGTCCTCATACGCGATCGGCCACCGCGAGCTGAACGGCGATCCGTCCCCTTGCGACGAGCAGCCATCGCCGAATGGCCGCAGACAGGATGATGACGACGCAAATCATCATGATCACGGTCACGACGGAGTTGAGATACCCCTGGAAGTGAAGGCGGGCATTCGGGCCGACCGCCATGGGCCAGAAGTTGTCGCGGACGCTGAGCGCGCCGGCCGTCAAGGTCGTCACCGCGACGAAGACGAGCGGCGCAAGCGTGATCCAGGCGTAGCGCGCGCGTCCCATGTTGATGATGATGGTCGTCCCCACGGCCAGGGCGACCGCCGCCAGCACCTGATTCGCGAGCCCGAACAGCGGCCAGATCGTGCTGATGCTGCCGGTCCAGATGAAATACGCCCATCCGCTGACGACGAGCAACGTCGAGAGGATCGCGCCCGGCATCCAGTTGGTCCGCTCCAGCGGCTTGTAGAAACGCCCGAGGAACTCCTGCACGAGAAAGCGCGCGACCCGCGTGCCGGCGTCGATCGTCGTCAGGATGAAGAGCGCCTCGAACATGATCGCGAAGTGATACCAGTAGTCCATCAGGCCGCGCATGCCCGGGAGCGCGCTGAAGATCTGCGCCATGCCCACCGCCAGCGACACGGCGCCGCCCGTTCGACCGGCTACGTGCTCGCCGACGGCCGCTTCGAGCTGCGGCAGGTTGACGATGGGCATCCCGAGATTGGCGAACACGTGCGGCGGCGTGTTGATGGCGAAGTAGTCGCCGGGGAACATCGCGGTCGCGGCGATGATTGACACGACCCCGACGATGCCCTCGATGAGCATCGCCCCGTACCCGATCGGGCGGATGTCCGATTCCTTCTCGATCATCTTCGGCGTCGTCCCCGAGCCGATGAGCGCATGGAAGCCCGAGATGGCACCACACGCAATGGTGATGAAGGCGAACGGAAACAGCGGACCGGGAACGATCGGCCCGCCTCCGGCCGCGAAGCGCGTGAGCGCCGGCATCTGCAGCTCGGGGTTGACGATGATGACGCCCACGATGAGAAAGCCGATCGTGCCGATCTTCATGAAGGCGCTCAGGTAGTCGCGCGGGGCGAGCAGCATCCAGACCGGCAGCACGGACGCGATGAATCCGTAGGCCGCCATCGCGACGATCAGCTGCTCGCGCGACAGGACGAAGAACTGGCCGATCGAGGCGCCAGCCAGCGGCTTGCCGAGCACGACTGCGAGCGTGAGGCCGATGACCCCGATGATGGTCGCTTCCGCGATCCGCCCTTTGCGGAAGCGATACATGTAGAGCCCCATGAAGAGCGCGAGCGGAATCGTCGTGCCAATCGTGAAGGTGCCCCACGCGCTCTCCTGCAGCGCGTTGACGACCGCCAGCCCGAGCCCCGCCAGCGCGATGATGATGATGAAGAGGATGGCGATTGCGGCGGTGGCGCCAGCCACGGGGCCGATCTCGGATCGCGCGATCTCGGCCAGCGATCGGCCACCGCGCCGCGTGGACGCCCAGAGAATGATGAGGTCGTGCACCGCGCCCGCCAGACACACGCCCCCGACGAGCCAGATGAGCCCCGGCGCGTACCCGAACTGCGCGGCCAGGACGGGTCCGATGAGCGGCCCCGCGCCCGTAATCGCCGCAAAGTGGTGGCCGAACAGCACCCAGCGCTGGGTCGGGTAGTAGTTGTGGCCGTCGAATCGCGTATGCGCGGGCGTCGGGCGCGAATCGTCCAACATCAGCACCCGGGTCGCAATGAACGCGCTGTAGTACCGGTACGCGATCGCCAGGATCCCGAGAATCGGGACAATCAGATAGAGGGCGTGCATGGACAGATTCTAGTCGAAACGCGATCCCTCCTAGAGTCCCGAGTCCCGAGTCCCGGGTCCCGAGTCCCGGGTCCCGGGTCCCGAGTCCCGAGTCTTGTTCGACACTCGCACCGAGCACTCAGCAGGTCCGTACCCGGCCCTCAGC
>JACPPN010000360.1 GCA_016190995.1 Acidobacteriota bacterium
CCGGTGCTCACGAGCCGATGGGATCTGCGTGACATCGCGGTCGCCTATCGCATGTTCGAACGGTGGCGCCAAGAGAACTTCTTCAAATACATGCGCGACGAGTTCCTCCTGGACGCGCTGATGGACTACCAGGTGGACCCGGATGATCCGGCCCGGTCCGTGCCGAACCCCGCTCGGCAGGCCGTCGAACAGCAGCGACGTACCGCGCGGGCCCGTCTCAAGAGCTTGCAGGAAGCGTACGCCGGCGCCGCGCTCGATTACGTCGATGGGCGGAGCCCCACCATGCGCGCGTTCACCGCAGCCGAGCGGCGGATTCGGCGCGACATCGACGACCTGAAGCGCCACATCGCCACGCTCGCCGCCCAGCACCACGCCCTTCCGGCACGCGTCACCTTGGCCGACGCGCGACGCGGCGAGGAGCCCGTGAAGCTGTCGACGGAACGCAAGCACTTGACGAACGTCCTCAAGCTGGTCGCCTTCCAGATCGAGAGCGATCTCGTCGAGCTGATTCGCCCTCACTATGCCCGTACGGACGAGGAAGGTCGGACGTTGATCCAGACCGCGCTCCAGAGCGCGGCGGCGATCAACCCCACCGATGATGAGTTGCGCGTGACACTCGCCCCGCTCAGTTCCTTGCATCGATCGCAGGCCGTCGCAGCACTCTGCCACACGCTGAACGAGACCGCGACGCCGTTTCCCGGAACGACGCTCCGGCTACGATTCGGGGTGACGGAAACGTGAGCATCGGCAAAAAGCGGACAGGTTTCTCAGGACCTATGTCAGGAGTTCTGAAAGTAGAGCATCAACGACGTGGTTCACCATGACGACCTCTCAGAAGTGCAGCAGTTCCTCATGAACAAAGCGCAGCTACAGAAGAACGTCGGGTCTCGCGTCCGCTTGCGGCCCCAGGCAACTGAAGCACTCGGTGCTCACGACGACGACTGGACCGTCCGCAAGGTGAGCGACGAGACGTTAGAACTGGTCAACGAACGCACGAATCACGTCGCAACTCTCGATCTCGATGCCGTCAAGACCTACACGAGCGATCCCGCACGCGATACAGGCGGCGTCAAGTACGGATTCCTTTCGCTCACCGTCGCGGTGAAGCTGCTGGAGCGCGGGAAGGTCGACATCGAGCCTTTGCCGTTCGGCAGAGGCGAGGTTCCACTTCCTGCCCTGAATCCGCTTGTTGTCAGCGACGGAGGAAGGCAGCGGCTCTTCTCGTGGCGCGGTCGAGATCCGGTGCATCGTCTTGTCGAAGAACAGCCTGCACAACTGATGGACTTCTTCGTGCCGTTGTGCGACGCACTTCGAAAAGAGACCGGGCGCGAACCGGAATTCTGTGCCCCCGACAGGTTGAGCGGTGATGTAGTTTAGTTTATGAGCTGTCGCCGGATGGTCAGGCGCGCTGGCCGTTGCTAGGCGGCAACGGCGGTAGGGCTGGCCAGGCCGTCCTCGTACTGACCACCCGGGACGCGCAATACATCGGCGCGCATGTCCCTTCGCCTGATGCACAGCCCCCGAGTGTCAGTTGGGTCGATTTGAACTATCCCGAGCGCGAGGGGCTAACGCGCTATGCGAAAGAAGGCTACGAGTTGAAATGGCGGCGCGACGACAAGCCGCGAAACGATGGCGAGCAGCCCCTTCTCGGAGAAGAACACGGCATCGTATTCGTGTACAAGGTGAAAGACGAGCACACCGCGCTGACTCTCTATAAGATGCGCCGTTCGTAGGAGTGTTACGTGGGCCGAGAAGCGCGAGCAAAGGCACGGGCCGGATTGCGCGGCGGTTCGGGGCAAATCACGCGAACCATCACGCAGAAAATGTCAACGGTGGGCTTGCCCGGTGAGCGGCAGCGCATCGGAATTCACAACGAGTTCATTGCAGGAGATGCAAGGCACGGAACGCCGGTTGGCGGTGGGCCCGGTCGGTATCGCGTGGTTCTTACGCTCTCCAGGCCGGGTTTCGAGCCGATCCCCGAAACCGAGTTTTCGTTTGATCCGAAGATCCCTGGCGATTCTCATCTTGCCATCGCTGCGCCAGCTATCGTGGGGAGTACAGACCCTGCGAAATCCGTTCGGGCTGTCAAGATCTACTCCGCATCAAGCGAGGGAGAGATCGTCTTTACGGGCTATCCGAACGGTAAGGGTTATCTCGGACGCATCGAGACCGACCTTGATGCTACTAGTCTTGTTGATGCTGAGCAGCGGGCTTATCGGGCGCTCGCCGTATCTCTCAGTAACTGGTCAGCCCATCTAGATATTCCCCTGCACATCTGGCGAATTCACGTGATGTCGGTCGAAACGGAGAGCATACAGATTACTGTCACTAATCCGTTCATCGAGAGTCCCCTCGCGACGAACCCGACGGGAGCGCTAAGTGCCGAGTGTCGGGGCTTCCTGAGTCTGTATCGGGAGGCATTGGAGAGCAACAGTCCCGTCTATCAGTACCTCTGCTTGTTCAAAATCGCGGAGGGCATTCTCAGACGCCGCGAACGTCTTGCGGTCGAGGCGAAGGCTCGAAAAGAGAAATTTACGAGACCTATCGAGCGGATTCCAGAACAGGCAGCTGATTTCATCCCTTGGTTGAACGCGCTCTTTCCGATACGTCGGGCGTGGGATGAAATGGCGCTCGCCTCTGTCTTCTTGCCGGCAGCACGAGGCCGCAAGATCAAAGATCTAATCGACCATGAGCTTACAGATCTTCGTGTCGACGTCGCACACGCTCTGTCCTCAGAAACTGGGACGATGACTGTGTCGGCGGACGAGATCCTGCACATCGACCGTGTCAATCAATGGCTCGGCCTGATGAAGTGCATCACGCGGCGGATGCTAAAAAACGAGTTCCCGAACGAGTTCCTGTCCTATTTGCAGGAAGATGGAACGATCGTGGATGCCGCAGCGGCGTCTTCGGCGAAGCCTACTGAGGAAGCTTCCACAGCGGGGACAGGGATGTGAGTCTCGGTGACGCTTCGAGGAACTCCAACGCGCCATTGACGCAATCAGAGACTTCGTCTCGCCGCCTCTGCGCGCGGCAGCGGGATCAGCGTCCGTTTGCACAACGCTGGTCAACCGGAGAGCGAGGGCGAGACGAACGACGCGTCCCTCATGGCTCACGCAGTTTTCGGCGAACGTCGCTCCACGGAATCCCCGATTTCGGATTCTCCGGGTGCTCTGCCCAACGGCGATCGAGTTCAGCTTTCTGTTCATCGCTAAGTTCCTGAGTGGCGTAACGCTTCTGGTCGCTGAGACTCGCCCATAGCGCCATCGCTAGATCCGCACGTTGGCCGGCGGGAAGCTTCAGCAGCACGGTTTTGAGCGGCACGCCGCCTTCGAGTGCTGCGATGAGGAATTCTCGGGCGAACTCCTGATCGCGGAGATCGCGCGCCAGTCCAATATTCCAATTCCTGGTTTGTCTTGCCATTGTCGCAGCGCAAATTATCGCATGCGATGACGATGAAGGTCATGAAACCTCCGCCTTCGAGCGCGTGCGATTTCGAAGACCTAACGGGCGGAGGTCCGCGGAGGACGTATCGGTTTTCTGTTCCCAACGGCCGTCGCGAGTGGCGCGCGATTCTTCGAACGAAAATCCATTTTGAAGACGCGAGACGTTCCCGTGGGTTCGATCGTTTTCCGACACTTGTTCTCAATCTGTTCCCAAGGGTCTCCAGTCGATTTCGCGACCGCTGATTTGGGCACGACTTCGGAACAGAACGATCGAAAAACGATCCGAAACGGAGCGTTCAGATACTCAATGGGCCTGGGAACAACTTGGGAACAGAACGCGCCGAAAACGGGGTAAAACGACGATCAGGGCCGACCAGAAGGCAAAGCGAGACAACAACTCGGTGATCGCCGACCCTTGTCTGCAAAACGTCGATCCCCGGTTCAAATCCGGGCGGCGCCTCCAACATCTGCTGAGAAACCAACGCCTGCGCCCAGGCGGGGAATGACGCGTACGGGCAACCGTGCGCGATCCGAATTCAGCCGTAGTGTCCCGCTTCAGCCGGACCAGGACCATCCCGCTTCAACGGCTGCCACCCGCAACGCTCGGCAACCTTTGCCAGTTCAGAATCACCGTCACGGGCGCCGTATCGCCGGGCTGGCTGCCCAGCGGGCGCCGCAGCAGGAAACGCTGACCGTCCGGGGATGGGGCGAATTGATCGAATGCCGCCGACCCCGTGAGCCCGGTGCTGAACAGCATGACTGGCTTCCCGGCATTCGACGGTCGCCCGTCGGGGACAGGCACAGCCATCAGGGCGCCATCCGGAGAAAGGAAGTACAGCTCGCGTCCGTCTGCGCGCCAGCGTGGCTGGACACCGCCATCGGACGAGATCTGCCATCGTTCGCCGGTCGGCGGAAACGGGATAGTGAAGACTTGAGGCACGTCCCGCAGGACCGCATGAAAAACGACCCACTTCCCGTCCGGTGAGAAACGCGGCTCGTCAGCCAGCGGGACTCCCTGAACGAGCGGGATCTCTTCCGACCCATCGACGGCCAGGGCCCACAACTCGTAGGTGCGGCCGCTCGGGCGGCCGAGCGCCAGGTATCGGCCATCGCGGCTCCAGGAATCCGGATACCCTGCCCAATCGGCCAGCACACGGGCGTCGCCGCCGTTGACCGGCGCAATAACCGTTTGACGTCCGCGCCGGTAGGCGATTCGCGCGCCATCCGGTGAGAACGTCGGGTCGGAGTGGCCGAGCGAAGCCTGCTCAACCGCCTGCCCGACCTGGTCACGCGCGAGATCGATCAGCGCAATCGAGGTGTTGTTCAGGTCACGCGAACGACGGACCACGACGATCCGCAGCCCATCAGACGACAGATCGAAGTTCGTGTAGGCCTCGGGCTTGCCGACGAGGGCCTGGCGACGTCCGACGCGATCGACCCACTCGAACTGCACTTGCGCCATACCGATCGCCCGATAGGCGAGCACCCCATTCGTCGACACGGAAGCGGCCAGCCAACCATCCGGACTCCAGTCCACGTCCGACGACACGGTGAGCGGTGCACCGCGGAGCGCCGTCCGTTCGACATCGAACGGCTGCGCCACGAGCGCGCCATTCTGTCCGTAGAGGAGGTAGCCTGCGGGATCGAGCAATACGCGGGTGATTTGACCCGGCACCGGAATCGTCACCGGAGGCTGACCGGTCATGAACCCGACGCGCAGTTCCCGCGTCCCATCGGCACGAAGCGCGAAGTACAGGAACCGCTGCCCATCCGGCAGCCACACTGGGGCGAGATGGGCAGTTTCGCCCTCACGAGGTGCGCTGACGACCCGCTGCGGCGCGGAGGGTTGGGTTGGATCGATATGCCAGACCTGGTTGGCCGCGCTCAGGAGGATGCCGCCTCTGGCGTGCCAGTCGATGCCGAACGGCGCCGCCCGCGGCTTGATCCGCTGAGTCGCGCCCGCCAGGTCGGAAATCACCAGCTCATCGTCCCGAAAAAACCCCACACGGCGGCTGTCCGGCGACCAGAACGGAACCCTCGCGCCGTCACTGTCGGGAACCGTCCGCACATCGTCCGAGTCGAGATGCCGGATGAACAGTGTGCCGCGTGTGCCGCTCTCCGCGGAGGCGCTCGCGAGCGCCAGCCAGGCGATGCTGTTGCCGTCGGGCGAGATCGCCACAAACGGCGGGAACCCGATGAGCGCAGGCACCACGAATCGCACCACGCGGGCCTCAGAGGCTCGCCGGTCGTTCCGCTCCGTCGCACGGCCCAGAAGGAGACCGACCGCGAGCGCAACAACACCAGTGACGACGATCGTCCAAAGACCCACCGCCCACGATCGTCGCGGAACAGGTTCTGCGGCTACCGTTAGGCTGTGGAGCTCCGGACCCGAGGCTCCGGTGCCGACCGCTTCGATTGCGAAGGCGAGATCGCGTGCCGACTGGAACCGTTCGCTCGGTTGCTTCTCGAGGCACCGTCGGACGATCCGATCGAGAGCGGCCGGCAGGGCCGCGTTGATCGTGGCGATGTCTGGAGGATCGTTGCGGAGGATGGCGGTCATCGTGTCGGCCGGCGTCTCACCGACGAAGGCGCGACGGCCGCTGAGCATCTCGTAGAGGACGGCGCCGAAGGCAAAGATGTCGGCGCGCGCGTCCACCGTCTGACCGCGCACTTGCTCCGGGGCCATGTACCCGATGGTTCCTACCACCGTCCCCGGGCTCGTTGCTGCGGCGGCGGTCGTCAGGGTCACCTGTTCGGTGGCGGTGGGCGAGAGCGACGGCGGGGCGAACTGTGCCAGTCCGAAGTCGAGAATCTTGACGCGCCCGTCCACCGTCAAGAAGATGTTTTCGGGCTTGAGATCGCGATGCACGATGCCACGCTCGTGCGCCGCCGCAAGGCCGCTCGCGATGTGCTGAGCGTAGTCCAGCGTCTTGCGGACGGGTATGGCCCCTTCCCTCACATGTGCGCGAAGCGAAGCTCCGTCGAGCAGTTCCATCACGGCGTAGGCCATGTCACCGTGTCGGCCCACGTCGTGGATCGCGAGGATGTTGGGATGAGACAGCGCCGCAACGGCTTGTGCTTCTCGCTCGAACCGCGTCAGTGCGGCGGGGTCATTGGCGAGATGCGAGGCGAGTACCTTGATGGCGACATCGCGATTCAGCCGTGTATCGCGCGCGCGGTACACCTCGCCCATGCCGCCGACGCCGACCGAACCGACGACATGGTACGGCCCGAGCACAGCACCTGGAGCAAGACTCACGGTGCAGGCATTATAGAACTTGAGTGAGGAGATCGCGGGCCCGCACGTCGCGGCTGCCGGCCGAGGTGGCCGCGCCGACAGCGTGCGGCACGCGGCAACTCAGTCCTTCACATTTGTGGACGCCCTGGCAATGCAGTCGATCACCGAGCTCGCGGTTTTCGCTGCGGCTGGGCCAGTGTGGCAGAGCCGCGCAGTAACGATCAAGCGCCTGTCTCACTGGCAGTTTGGTGCCGGGGGGAATCGGCCGTTCGGCCCGAATCGGAGTGGGGGACTGGGGCAGGTCCCCTCTCACTTCGACCGTCGAAGCGTCTCCGGAGAACGTCGGGCTCACGCACCTGGCGCGTGACTTCCTCGTCTCGCCGTCCGACACGTCCTCTCCGCACCAGCGCGTCACACGCGAAGAGCTACCCCCGCAGGTACTTGTTGAAGAAGTCGATCGTTCGCTGCCACGCCAGCTTTGCCGCGGCCGCATCGTAGCGCGGGGTCGTGTCGTTGTTGAACCCGTGCTGCGTGCCCGGGTACATGTACATCGTGTACCGTACGTTGTTCGCCTTGAGCGCAGCCTCGTAGGCCGGCCAGCCGGCATTGATCCGCTCGTCGTGCTCGGCGTAGTGAATCAGCAACGCCGCCTTGATCTTCGCGGTGTCTTCGGCGCTCGGCTGATTGCCGTAGAAGGGCACCGCCGCCGCGAGATCCGGCAGCCGCGTCGCCAGCATGTTGGCGATCCCGCCGCCATAGCAGAACCCGACCACGCCAATCTTGCCGGTACATTCTGGACGGCCCTTCAGGAACCTGGTGGCCGCGACGAAATCTTCCCGCGTCTTGTTCTGATCGAGCTTGGCGAAGAGCTCCCGCGCCTTGTCCTCGTCGCCCGGATATCCGCCGAGCGGCGTCAGGGCGTCGGGCGCGAAGGCGAGGAAATTGTCGAGCGCCAGACGGCGGGCGATGTCCTCGATGTGCGGGTTGAGGCCCCGGTTCTCGTGCACGACGAGCACGCCGGGCAGTTTGCCCGTCGCAGTCGCCGGCCGCGCAAGGTAACCGCGCATCGTCCCGGAGCCCTGAGGTGAGGCGTACTCGAGACGTTCCGTCTTGAGCCGCTTGTCGTCGGTCGCCACCTGCTGCGCCTCGGCGAAGCGCGGATTCAGCGCATCCAGCAACGTGGCGGCCGTCAAGCCGCCGACGGCGAACCTGGCCGCGCCATCCAGGAAGCCACGGCGGTCGATCGACCCGTGCACGTACTTGTCGAACAGGTTCAGCAGTTCTTGATCGAAATCGCTCGCCTTCTTCAACTCCATCGATGCACCTCCGGCGTCGCCGCACCACTCATCTGTCGGGGAGACCACTGTGGAGCATACTACAGCGGGGATTCGGAATCGGGGATCGGGATCGGAGGGGGGGCGGCGCATCAATTCGGCTGGCGAAGTTGCAACGGTTTTGCCGTTGTCCGTCGAAGAGGTCCTTGGAGGCCGATCCTGTGAGGGAATGCCGGTATGGAGTCAGGCTGCCCGAAACGGAGTCTCCGGGCTGCCTACGTGGCCCGGCGGAATCATGCCCCGGCGGCTGCGACCGCCTGGGGCCGTCACCCGGTGCCGGAAGGATTTTTCCCGAGGGTACGGCCGGCCCCAGGAATAAGATGGACCGTCCGTCGGTCTAACTGGACGGTCGATACCAAACGGACGGCGCCACGCGCCGCGCAAGTCAGAGATGCCAGTTGCCCGGGTCACGGAGCATGGGCCTGCACACCACTATCTGCATCGTGGCGGCTCCGCGCCGCGACGCGAGAAAGCGCACCTCGATGACAGTCCGACTCAGCATCTTCGGCTTCCTACTCGGCGCACTGCTGGTTCCCGGGTGTAGTGGATCGGACGGCACGCCGACGACGACAAGCCCCTCGCCGCTCCTCACCACCGCAAGCGCGGGCGCGGCGGACGCCGACGACCTCATGGGCGGTTCCGGCATGCGTGGTCCAGGCGCAGGAGGCACCGTCAGCGGGCTCAGCGGGTCGTGCCCGAACCTGGCCTTCTCGCTCGATGGGCGGGGCGGCAGCGCCCACGTCATCACCAATGGCTCGACCACCTTCGACGGCGGGGCCTGCGCAGATGTCAAGAATGGGGCTCACGCAGGAGCTGTGGGCGAGCGCCAGGCCGACGGCACCCTCGTGGCGGCTCGAGTGAGGATTGGCGAGCCGCACGGAGGTCCTCGTCCGCCCGGCCCTCCTGGAGATGGACCGCATGGCCCTGGCGCCGGCGGGGTAGTCAGCGGGCTCTCCGGCGCATGTCCGAATCTCTCCTTCACGGTTACGGACCGAAACAACACCCCGAAGAGGGTCCGGACGAATAGCGCGACGGTCTTCGAAGGAAAGGCATGCGGCGCAATCGTTAGTGGGGATCACGCCGGAGCTCGCGGCGCTTTGCAGACCGACGGCAGCATCCTCGCGGATCACGTTCGAGTCGGACCGCCGCCGCCGCGTCGCTAAAGGCTTCCCATCACGCCGGCGTTGTCGAAGAGCGCGGATCCGCGTTGCGATTCGCGCTTTCGTTTTTCCTCCGTCCGTTGCTCGGACGTGGACTTGCGCCGTCAGGAGTGGCTGCGGATTGAAGCCGAGGTCGACGGCGTTTGTGGCGATCATGCTTCGCACGATGAGCCCGGAGACGACGAGCAGGGTCAGGGCGAGACCCACCTGCGCGACGAGCAGCGCATGACGGCTGCGTCGCGCCCGCATGGTCGCGCTGTGGCGGCCGCCTTCCTTGAGCGCTTCGCCGGCATCCTCGCAGCGGCGCGCCGCGTCAGGCGCACGGCTGGCTGATCACGTGCTCCGGGAGGACCGATCGCCGAACAGATTGCCTGCGAGATACTTGAGGCCGGTATCGACCGCGATCGTGACGACCGTCCGGCCAGGGCCGAGCTCTCTTGCGAGTTGTAACGCCGCGACGACGTTGAGACCGGTGGACGTCCCCGCGAAGATGCCTTCCTCGCGCGCGAGACGTCGCGCCATCTGGCGCGCGTCGTGCTCCTCGATGGCGCGCGCTTCGTCGTAGAACTCGCGATTGAGATGGGGCGGGAGAAACCCCATCCCGATGCCCTCGACACGGTGGGGCCCGAGCGTTCCAGCGGTCAGGAGGGGAGATGAAGCGGGTTCGAGCGCGACAATCCGCGCCTGGCATCCGCCGGCGCGCAGCGCGCGTGCGACACCCATCAGCATCCCCGCCGTCCCGACGCCGCCGCAGAACGCGTCGATGGCGCCACTGGTCTGCTGCAGCAGCTCCTCCCCGATCTCCATGTAACCCGCGAGCGCGTCGGCATTGAGAAACTGGTTCGTGTGATAGGTCTCGTCAGACCTCGCGAGGCGTTCGGTTTCCGCCCGAATCTTCGCAATCAGCTCCGCGGTGATTTTGCCCCCCTCGCTCGGCAGAACGATGACCGTGGCGCCGAACGCGCGCATCGTGTCGAGTGTTTCGGGCGCCCATGCATCCGACGACACCGCGGTAAACTTGTATCCCTTGATCGCGCATACCATGGCGAGCGATGAGCCCGTGCTCCCGCCCGTATACTCCACGACCCGCATTCCAGGCTGGAGCGCCCCGCGCGCCTCCGCCTGCTCGATCATGGCCAGCGCCATCCGATCCTTGTAGGACCCGGTCGGACTGAAGTATTCAAGCTTCAGGAGCACCTCGGCCCCATCGGGTGGTCGCAGCCGCCGGAGCCGGATCACGGGCGTATTGCCAATCGTGTCGAGCACGGATGGACGGACGCCGCGCGTGACGATCCCGTTCATCTCGCCTACCTCCCGCCTTTGACTTTCGCGTCCGCCGCCTCGATCAGGCGGTGCCGCCACCACTCCTCGCTTCCGGCAAACTGCGCTTCCTGCACAGCCGCGACGAGCCGATCGGTCGGCTCAACCTTCATCCCATCGAGCACCATCGTCGAATACTTCGTGGCGTGCGGTTCCAGGGTGCGGCGGCTCGGTGCGGTTTGCGACCCCTTTCGCACGCCGTCGGGGCCGTAGATGAACAGGGTGACGATGAATTGTTCGAGCGTGCGGTCGGTCGTATTGGCCGCAGCGTAGAGCAGCACGGGAGGCGGAACGGAGCCCGAGCCGTCACCGGCTTCGAGGATGCGGACGTCCATCAGACGAACGGGCGCATCGGCAGCTTCCACAACCTGCACCGCCGGCGGCACCGCGAGCACGGTCGCGCCGGCGATGACTATCAGGCAAGCGATGAGTGCGGGTTTGATCATGGCTGGCGGATCACTCTTCCACCATCGCGGCGATGATGACGAGCGTCAGGAGAAGGACCACGGTCGCGAGCCCGAGAAACTTGCTCCAGCGGAATGCATACCACGTCGCGTTACACGTCTTGCAGAGCTGCAGACGCCTGAAGCTGAGGACCACCGGGTGACTGATGGGGTGGCTCTCGTCGCTTCCGCACCGAGGACACTTGGGCATGGAGGCCGACCCTGACCTGGGTCAGATTCAGAGAACTATAACGTTTTCGGCGCCATTCACCCAATCCGCGGGCCCGGGATATCCACGAGCTGCGGTGAGGAGTTGCGGCCCCATGATGAAGCATGGGTCCGCCGCCGGCGCCCCGGGGCCTCAACAGGGAAGTCGCAGCGATCGGATTCTCGAACAGGTGCACGCCGCGCGCAGATGACGTCGAGCGGTGTCGTCAGCGACCCGTGGCGGACTCAGGCGGTCGCTTCAGTTGCGGAGGAAGGACTCGAAGCGGATCCGGTTTCGATCGCCTTGACCACCTCGTCGAACGGCACCATCGTGATGGCGTCGTAGTCGGTGGGACAACCGAAATCGCGCTGTTGCGGCGCGGTGGGGTTCCCAATCGTCACGCACAGGCCGCAGCCGATGCACAGATCGGCTCGCACGGCGCACACCATCCGGCCGTCGCGATCGGGCTGTTCGACGATGCAGTCGGCGATCGGGCAGGCGGCCTGGCAGATCGAGCACGCGAAAGCGCCGAAACACCGATCCGGATCGATCACCGCGATCGTCCGCGGCGGCTTCTTCCGCGGGCCCGACATCATCCTGGTCCACATATCTGGCAATTATACCAGAGGGCCCTCACGCGTTCGGGCGTCCGGTGCGCCGGGTCGAAGCCCGTGTTGCCTGCACGTCGCGCGAGGGCCGCGCATGCCCAACGCGAGATTCACCTGGCCCGGATGCGCGATACCGATCGTGGTGTATGGCATTTGAACAATCGTCGAATAGCTGACGCACTCCGGCGACTATGTATAGAATTGAGGCAGAGGTTCTACGCTCTGGCGCCAGGCGCCCGAGGGCCTGTCGGACCAATGGCTGAGAAGCGTGCGCGCGGCTCGGGGCACGGTAACGAAGCTTCGCCTCAAACCGCCGCGTGAAGGCCCCGGA
>JACPPN010000370.1 GCA_016190995.1 Acidobacteriota bacterium
CCACCGTCGGGAAGCGCTCGGCGTAATACGGGAGCATCTTCACCGCGGCGAGGTCGGCGGGGTAGAAGTTCCCCTTCCACTCCGGGTAGTTGTAGCCGGACGTCCCGACCCAGATGCTCTCGCGCATTGCAGATACAATCTACAATTTGGACCCGCGCGCCGCAATCGACAGCTGAAGTGGGGGATCATGCTCAAGTTGCATAACGTGGAGAAATCCTATCAGCACGGCGCGAGCCGGACGTTCGTGCTGCGCCGCATCCACATGGCTGTGCAGGAGGGGGAGTTCGTGTCCGTGATGGGGCCGTCGGGCGCCGGCAAATCGACGCTGCTGCACCTGCTCGGCATGCACGACAGCGCGTGGACCGGCGAGTACTACTTCCTCGATCAGCCGGTCCACAAGCTGCACCCCAAGGATCGCGCGAAGCTGCACAAGCAGCACGTCGGGTTCGTCTTTCAAAGCTACCACCTGCTCGATCACCTGACCGTCTACGAGAATCTCGACATCCCGCTCTCCTATCGCGACGTCAAGAAGGCCGAGCGGCAGGGCATCGTCGCCGACGCCCTCGACCGGTTCAATATCGTGGGAAAGAAGGATCTCTATCCGAACCAGCTCTCCGGCGGGCAACAGCAGCTCGTGGCGGTCGCGCGGGCGATCATCGCGAAGCCGAAGCTGATTCTCGCGGACGAGCCGACCGGCAATCTGCACTCGGCGCAGGGCCGCGAGATCATGGAGCTGTTCAAGAAGCTCAACGCCGAGGGGACGACGATCGTGCAGGTGACCCATTCGGAGCAGAATGCCGCGTACGGCAGCCGCGTCATTCAGCTCTCCGACGGCTGGATCCTGGACCAGTAACGACGCTTCGCCTCACACCGACGAGCCAGAGCATTGCGGTGGCGGCGGAGCTTCGTGACTAGGCGGCCGTTACCAGCCGCCGCTGAACTCCGGCCCTCCGTCGGGCGCCGAGCGATCGAAACCGCCGCCATCGCCAAACTGTCGGCCGCCACCGCCTTCAGGCTTCGGGCGCGCCTCGTTGACGACGAGCGCGCGGCCCTCCAGCTGATACTGGTGGAACTCGGCGATGGCTTTCTGGGCTTCCTCGTCGGTGGTCTTGTACGGGAGGTTACCCACGTATAATCGTCGACCCATGGCCTGACTGGCTCCTGAGCTTGATGCGCGATCTTGGTGGACCGCCGCGCCCGCGCGCACTGGGACGAACGCCCGTCGGCGAAAGCTTACCGGCATGTGACGGGGAAGGCTGGCGGACTTGCGCAGGCAAAGTAGCGGGCTCTTTCCGCAGACGCGCGCAGTATATCAGAACATCGACACGGGCCCGCTGATGGCTGGCGCCCCGGTGAGGCCCGCCAATAGCCACCGATGGCCCCGGACCGCCTCATGACCCGAGAGGCTCCCCGCGTGCAGTTCTCGCCGGCAGAATGGCGCCTGGTCCGCCGCCTCGGCACGCCCGAGGCGGTGCAGCGTTTTCTGAACGCGCTCCCCTACAATACCGAGCCGCCGCCCGGACGCGCGACGCTTCGCAGCTTCCGTCAGATCGCGCGCTTGAGAACCGCGCACTGCCTGGAATCCGCCCTGACCGCCGCCGTCATCCTCGAGCAACACGGGTATCCGCCGATCGTCATGAGCTTCGAATCGGCCGACGAGCTCGATCACGTGATTTTCATCTACCGGCGGAGCCAGCGCTGGGGGTCCGTCGCGCGATCGCGCGATCCCGGCCTGCACGGGCGCAAGCCGGTCTTTGCGACGCTCCGCGCGCTCGCCCTGAGTTATGTCGATCCGTACGTCGACTACACCGGCCACGTCACCGGCTACGCGGTGGTCGACCTGCGGCAGCTCGGGGACTACGACTGGCGGCTCGCGGAGAAGAACATGTGGAAGGTCGAACGGTTCCTGCTCGACTACCCCCATCGGACGATCCGCACCTCCGGCCGCCGCGTTCAAGCGCTGCGCGATCGCTACGTGAGGTTCCGAGAGAAATATCCTGACCGAAAACCGATCTATTACCGGCGACGGGACACGTGGACGGAGTTACCGAGCCAGTTCGCGACGAGCGTCCGCCCCTGAGCCGGATTTCCACCCCCACGCGGCTGCCGCGTGGGGGACACCGGGCGTGCGCCCTTCGATGAACTCAGGACGGAGAGCTGGCACACGTGACCGCGCGGGTGGGGCCGCCCGGCGACAGGACCTGCCGCGACGGTGGTCAGACAACCGAGCTCAGGGACTAGTCCAGGTCGAAATCCCGCTTCGGCCTCTCGATTGGTTCCGTGCGCGCCTGACGCAGCGCTTCCTCGAACCGCTTCGACAGGGCGTCACCGCGCGTGCGCTCCGCCTCGACGGACTGCTGGAACAGCGCTTCGCGGCGCGCCGCCTCGTCGGCGAGGATGCGCTCGGCCTCCGTCAGCTCCGGCTTGTCAGTTCGTTCCGGCTCGCGGTGCGCGATCACGCGACGCAGGTTGAGGTCGAGCACGAGGGTAGCGTTGCAGCACGGACACGACACTTCCCACTCGGATGCTAGTTTGGTCATGGTGCCCCATCCGGTCCGCGATGTTGTCACGAAGCTCCGTGTAACGAAGCTTCGTCGCTTCGCCTCCGGGGCCCTTCACTCGGCGGTTTGAGGCGAAGCTTCGTTACTTTGCACCGCAGACTTGACACATTCGTACACATTCAGGCCGTGCAAGCACGGCTAGCGACGCCGCCCCGCACCCCACGTCAGGCGGACCGGACCTGACGCGCTCTCGGCGGTCACTTCAACGCCGGTCACTTTTTGACGACGTGGATCGAACCGCTGTCCGAACCCGGCGACGAACGCCCCGAGCGGGACGTCCAGCCGGCCTTCGGCCGCCAGCGCCGGCGCCGTCACGCGGTAGTGATCGTTC
>JACPPN010000366.1 GCA_016190995.1 Acidobacteriota bacterium
ACGCGCCGCCAGCGCTCGCGGGACGTATGAGAGCGGCAGCTTCGAAACCATCAGGTCGACGCCCTTCGTCCGTGCCTCCTGCTCGCTGAGGCCGACGGATGCCACTCGCGGATCGGTGAACGTCACGCGCGGTAGCGCCGACAGGTCATAGCATCGTGAGTTGCCGTTGATCGCGTTTTCAGCGGCGAGGTTGCCAGCGTACGCGGCCACGTAGACGAACATCGGGTCGCCGATGACGTCCCCGGCCGCGTACACGTGCGGTTGCGAGGTTTGCAGGTGTTCGTTCACGCGGATTTCGCCCTTCTTGCCGAGCTCGATGCCCGCGTCTTCGAGGCCAAAGCCGCGCGTGTTGGCACGGCGGCCTGTCGCAACGAGCAGTTGCGCGGCTTTGAACGTTTCGACACGTCCGTCCGTCGTCACGTCCACGGTGTAGCCGCCACGGTGGTCGCGGCTGACCTCGCCAATCGAGACTCCAGTCCGGACCTTGAGCCCTTCCTCCCGCAAGTAACCGGCGAGCGCGGTGCCTATCTCGGCGTCTTCCGCCGGCACCAGCGTGGGCATCGCTTCGAGCACGGTTACCCGCGTGCCGAGGCGCGCATACAGCTGCGCGATTTCGCTGCGTGCTCGACGCCGGGCACGTCATGAAGCGCGCGCTCGATCGTGACCGCGCAGTGGTCGCAGGTCATGCCCTCGATGGCGAGCTGCACCGTTCGCTTTTCCATGTTGTGGTTCTCCTTGCAGGATCCCGACCGCGCCGAGCGCTCACCTTGCTGCCGTGCCACGGTGGCTCGGCTCGAGCCGTCGCCAAGGCTGAACGCGCGGATGCTACTTCTTGGCCGCTTTCGGCGCCTCCGCTTTGAATCCCGAGTTCTTGGTGACGGCCTTGGCAATCGCCTCGGGGCTGGTCTTCGACGGGTCGTAAGACACCTCGGCGGTGCCTTTTTCGTAACTCGCCTTCACATCCTTTACGCCGTCGACCTTGCTCGCCGCCATCTTCACTGCCGCCTCGCAGCCGCCGCACGTCATCCCTGTCACCTTGAGCGTGCAGATCTGCGTCTGCTGTTTCTCGTCTTTCTTCTGCGCCTGGGCGGCCCACGCGCCGCCGGCCAGTGCCACCGCCAGAACGCTCGCCATCGCGATCGTCATCCGCATGCGAAACCTCCTGACCGTTAGAGCAACCAGTTCACGTAGTACGGGAAAGTCGCCAAGAGCACCACCAGCACGGTCGCCGCCCAGAGCACGATCTTCGCCCTCCGCGTCGTGGATGGGGCGCACGTGCCATCCGCGGCACAGACCTCCCGGCCCGGACGGTAGGTGACGACAAATGCGCTCGCGAGCAACGCGACCGTCAGCCCGAGCAGGACAGGTCGGTACCGCTCGAGACTCGTGGCTGCGGCGCCAAGCGCACCGGCACCGATCATCGTGAGTAGTACCGGCCCGAGACAGCACGCCGACGCCGCCACCGCAGCGACCACCGATCCAACAACTACTTTCATGTGCGAAACACCTCCGACCGTTTGTCTCGCAGGGCGCGCCACACGTTACACCGCCAGTCTCCCCGGTGGAGTGCGCTCCAGAGTCAAGCATTTTTTTGGGCGCGCCGGCGTAACAAACAGTCCCGCCGGACGACCAACCCGTAGAGGTATGACCACACGAGCCGCTCTCGCGCTGGCGCCCGCCTGGTTGATCACCGGCGGCATTCATCCGGCCGGGGCGCAAACGGGCGCGCGCCTGACCGGCGTTGTCCGTGGCGAATCGGGCGGCGTGCTGCCGGGTGTCACCGTCGGAGACTTTGCCACGATTGCCAATGAAGCGGATGCCCGCTGCGCGCATTCGTCACGTCGCATCGGCGAAACCTTCCGGCTACCCGCCGCGCATCTCCTCGAGCGTCGCGCCGGACACGAAGGACAGATAACCCGGGATCAGTGGGAGGACGCATGGCGAGACGAACGAGAGAAAACCCGCCGCAAACGCTGCAAGAAGCGAGACATTTTCCACAACACCGTCCTGTGGCTCGTAAGGTGACCCACGGCCGATCACTCGCTCCTACAATCCGCATCGGTGGGGCAGACCAATCCCGCGCGTCATGGCTCCGGCGGCTGCCAGACCTTGGAATGTGGGAAGTACCCGCGCCAGCCGAACCAGAACGCGGGATGCGCGATGACTCGTGCGAGTCGCGCCCCCTTCATGGCCCCCTCGACCCCACTACCGTCCGAAAGTTGCCACTCGGTCCCCGTCTCCGCGTCGCGAATCACGGTCGACTTGCCTTCGACCAGCGTGAAGGTCAGAAGCCGATTCCCGACGCGCCGGTCGTACGCCACCACCGGCAGATTCTTGCCTGGTGCGGCAAGCACCACCGCCAGCGCCCCAACCTCGGTGTTCAGGATGCCGGCCTTGCGGATCTTAGCGACGGCGAAGGCCGTGGCCGCACCGTCCGCGCGGATGCCGAGAATCCGTGCCTTGGGCGGCAACCGCCTGTCCTGATCGCGCCGGCCGAAAATACCCAGCTTCGAAGGGTCACGGTTGTAGCTCTCGTATGGGGAACGAAACTCTCCGCGCTTTTTCAAGACGAGGCTCTTAGGGTAGAGCGTCTTCCATTCCTTCCACGTGGCGTGAACGGAAGGGAGCGGTCGAAGCGTGTGACCCGCCAGAGCACCTCTAATCGCGCGGCCGTCGACGTGCGTCCAGAGCGTGTCGGTTTCTCGGTCGTACATGACGAGCGCGTCGCGAAACAGCATGCCTGACACGCCAAACGTCAGGACGCATCCATTGACTGTTCTGGCATACACGATGCCAGTGCCGCACAGCGGTCACCAGGTAACCGCGATGGGCTGTCCTTCGAACACGTCATTGACGATTTCGTGGCGGTCGAGCTGCCACGTCGAGTACGCGCGCTGCTCGCGCTCGCCGACGAGGCCGATGACGAGCTCCTCGTCCGCCATACCCCGCTCTGCCTTGTCGACCGACTCGAACTCCGGGTCGTTGATGGCGGGAATGTCGTCCTTCGGGAGCACCACGTGCAGTTGGTTGTCCTCTTGCCGGGGCGGCGGCATGGCTGACTCCGCTCCGATTGACGGCGATTGGCTCGCGAGGTAGATCGACGCGAGCAACAAGCCAAACGCACCAACATTCGTCGCCGTTGTCTTCATTACAGCACTCCTCGGTGGCAGCAGCCTCGGGTCTGTCAGACGACCGCCCGGCGCTCCGCCAGGACCAGCAGATCGCCCATAGAGCGATAGTCTCACGATGGGGTCAATCGTTACGGCCGGTGTCCCGGGGCCGACGCCCGGGGCGGCCGGGGTGGACGGAAGCGGCGGCCCGGCGTAACGCGAGCGGGGCTCGCGAGACAACTCCTAGAAAGGTACACGTGATGGACCCAACGGTCGCAGAGGACACCCTGAACCACGAAGGTCCGACCGGTCTCGCTGGACTCCGACTGGTTCCTACCTAAACGGGAGGTGAGTGTGGGTGTGACGGTGAACGCGCCGCTCGATGTCGAATCGGCTGTGCGAAGGCGCTATTCGGGGGCCGCCCAGACGCCTGCGGTTCGCCGCCCTGCTGGCCCGAACGAATCAGCAGGAGGCGTACATGGGCCTGCTGGTCAACCATTTCAATCCCGCCACGGTGCAAGAGTTGATGTGCCGGTCGCTGGTCAGCGTCGGCTGGGACGGTCGGCTTCACGACTGCGACTTCAACCTGATGTTGGAGATTCCGCTCGGCGCGGCGACCGCGACCGGCGCGCGCACGATCTGGGAGATCGACTCGTTCGACCGACTCGAGGCGCAACGCATCGCGACGGGCAGGCACTGCTTCGGCTGCACGGCCGGCGCCGGCTCGAGCTGCTCGGGGGCGCTGGCGTGATCGACGGTCTCCTCGTCATTGCCATTTCAGTGCTGCTGGCGTACGCCAACGGCGCCAAGGACATCTCGAAGGGCATCGCGACGCTCGTCGGGAGCGGCGTTGCCGATTACCGCCGAGCCATTCTCTGGGGCACGGTCGGACGAGGCAGCCGAGGGCGCTCCACATCACCGCTGACCATCTGCACTGGCTCTCGAGCGGCGCGGTCAGTTTCGCGCGCGGCCTGAACGATACGCCAAAGATCGTCGCACTGGCATTGTCGGCGGTGGTCCTGGGGTCAGGATCCGCGGCCATGAACGCACCGCAGCTCTTCGTGCTCGTGACGGCGGGCATGGTGGTCGGGAGTCTCGTCGCCGGCCGTCGCGTGACGCAGGTCCTGGCGGAGGATGTGACGCCGATGGATCACCGCGAGGGGCTGGCGGCCAATCTGGTCACGGCGATGCTCGTGACGACGGGCGCAATCTTCGGCCTGCCGATGTCCACGACCCACGTGTCGTCGGGAGGCATCGTCAGCGTAGGTGCACAGCGTGGATCGCTCAACGAGAGGACGGCGCGCGAGATTGGGATGGCCTGGGTTGTGACTGTGCCAGCCGCAGCGCTGCTTGGCGCTGGAGTGTACGCACTCGCGCGGGTACCCAGACCAGGCGAAGTGAAGACCCGCCTGGTAGCCGAGCTCGGCAGGGCCGGAGCGGCGGCGCTCGCCGAAGCGTTTTTCTCGATACGTGGGCCGCCGTGTCGCGGATTGGCTGGGCCCGGCCTGTGTTGGCGACTACCGACGTGACGGCGCCCGAGTGGAAGCTTCCGCGCGACACCGCGATTTGGCCACAGGGGCATGGGGATCTGGGCCATCGGCTCGAACGGATCCTTCGGCGCGCTCTCGAAACGCATCCGATGGCCATCGCGGTCGGGACCGACGCCCCGGGGCTTGCAGTCGCGCGGCTCGAGGCGGCTCGAGATGCCCTGCGCATGTCAGATGCGACGTTGCCAAGCGATGCGGTGTCGTTGGTGCTGGACGCATTCTTGGATCCACAGGTCGTCGCTGGCGCGTTTCGCACGCACACCATCGCCGAAGGCCAGGCGAGTTGGGTGGCGCGCTGGTTGCGGCTGGCTGATCTACGCTCGCGGTGTACCCGCCTTCCGTATGGCGATCAGGCGCTGTTCGTCCGGCGAGTGACCTCCGAGCGACTTGGCGGATTCCCGGTGCAACCGTTGTTTGAGGACCTGGAGATGAGCCGGCGCCTCCGTAGGATCGGTCGCATTCGGACCGTGCCGGCCGCCGTGCGCGTGTCGGGGCGGCGATTCACGGCGCGGCCGTTTTACTACACAATCCTGATGAATGTGTTGCCCGCGCTCTATCGTCTGGGGGTGCCAGCAACGCGGCTGGCACGGGCCTATGGCGATGTGCGTTGACGAGCATCGCAGGCGTTTCTCCCTCACTCGATCTTCCTCCACGAGGTGATCGGCTGCGGAGAATACGCTGACGTCGGCAACCGCCTGGGTCACAGCGGTGTCCAAGTAGTCCAGTTGGTCTTGGAATCACGGAGGAACGTGATCCCCAAATCGCGTGCCTCCAGGGCGGATCGGTTGCCGAGAGATGGTCGATCCGGGAGAACCAAAGTCGCCAATCGATGTGGATCCGTTCATGTCAATCCGGGAGAGGCTCGATCGCGAGCTCGTAGGCACGAAATGCAAGCACCCGGCGGTCGCCATTCAGGACGCGCTCGTGCGGCACAAAATGATGAGACGAAACGAGAGTAAGCTCGCCCCATGGCGACTCGGGCGCGCGACTGAGCACGTGTTGAAGACGAAAGGACTCCTCGCGGACGACGAAAGAGGCCAAGGACTTTCCGTTCCACCCAATCGAGATCGTCACCGGGAGGCGGTAGTACTTCACCGGTATCCAACCCGCGATCGTGAGATGGCCGCGCGGGGTCGGCAGGTAAACGGATGCACGGGCTCGTGGTGCAACCCACCGAAACAGTTTCGTCCTGCCGTCGCGCTCAGGGAGGTAAAAGCCTCGCGCGGGCCGAATCGTGGCGGCGTCGTCTGGCTCGAGCCAGACGTCGGTAAACGCGACCGGCGCCGGTGTGTTGATTGACAGAGGGACGTACCGGTCGCGGACGCCTGGCGGATCAAGCAATGTCCTGATCGCAAAGTCTTTCTCCGCCCTCCATTTCACGCGCGTATTCTCGACGCGCAACGTCATCTCTACAGGCTTCGACCCGTCGACGACCCCGGAGGCCAGGAACGCTCTGCGCCGCGACGTCGGTCGGACGTACAGCACGTGTGGCTCTCTCTTCACTCGCTGTGGCGGACCGGACTCGAGCGTCACAAGGAATCCACTCTCGCAAAACCACCGGGGTGGGTCCACTCGTACGAGCTCCACCGTTGCCAGCTCCTGCCCCTTGAGGAAGGGCGCCACGGCGGGCGGCAGGCTCCATCGGCCCAGACTCCGCTGGGTATCGCGGCCGACCAGCAGGAGCATCGTCCGTCTTGCCTCTCGTAGGAACAGCACTGGTGTTCGGCCGCCGTTTCTCCAATACTCTGTGAGCGTGCGCCATTCCCTTCGTGGCATGGGCTGCAGCGTCGAAATGTGCGGAGGAAGGAGGGGCAGGTATCGCGCGAACGCGTGATGGCCGGTGACGACGACCGATTCGCGAGCCGCGTGTTCCTGAACGGCCGCCAGCGCTTGGAATGGTGGGCTGGGAGTCGATTTGTACGCATGAAGTGCCGGCACGGTCAACGCGCTGGCTACTGCGATAAACGCCATCGCAGGCGCATACACGAACCGTGCTGGAAGCGCGCGAAAGGCGAAGGCGCTGGCCGCAGGGAATGCCATCAGCGGAACGATGGGGATCGTGTACCGGAGCACTTCCGTCATCTGCGTGAAGTAGTGGTACGCGCCGTAAGGGGCAAAGAGCAGCAGCGCGATCGCGAGCCGGCGTCTGTCCGACCAGACGAGCCGGGCACCACCAATGACTCCTAGGGCAAGAATCACCAGGCCGAGACGGTAATCTCCCCACGCGCCCAGCAGCACATCCGCCGCGGCGTACGCCGCCGCCCGCACTGTAAGATGGCTGAGCAACGGCTCCACAGGCAGCGCGTCCCTGACAAGCAGTGCGAAACTCTCCGCGAGCCGGTCAACGCCGCCCGACAGATACACCATCGGCGGCAACCACATCGCGACCCCGGCACCGAAACCGGCGATCGCTATCGGTGCGTACGCGCGACGCCGCGCGCACCCGTACAAGAGCAGCGGCAGTACCAGGACGAGCGCCTGAATCCGGACGCCGACCGCCAGCCCTGACAGTCCTGCGGCGACACCCCATGCGGTGGCGGACCTGCCAACGGTGTAGAGCAGTGTACAGTGGCTCAGCACGACAAAGAAGAACCCCGTGGTGTCGCTCATCGGACGGACACTGTTGAACCAGATGATGGGGTTGAACAACGTCAGCAGCGATGCCAGCGCGGCCGTCGCAGGGCTCGCAAGTTGTCGAAACAGCAGATAGACGGGAACGACCGACGCCGCGCCGAGGATCACCGAGAGTGAGCCCAGCCCCGCCCCATGCGAGTCGAACAGGGCATGCGTCAGCTTCGCGAGCAGGATGTAGACCGGATAGCCGGGCGGGTGCGGCCGGTGAGCTGGGGGATCGTAGTCATGCACACCAAGATCGAAGTTGATGCTGTCGAACTCGTCCAGTGAGGCCGACAGGAACGGCGCGCGCACGGCGAGCATGAGGATCGCAGCGGCTGCGAGCGCGATCCATTCGCGACGGCTGATGACGGGTTGTCCACCGTTCATTGCGTTCCGCCTCCGCATCCACGGCAGTGCAATCGACATCTAAGCGGTGCGGTCCCGAGGACTCAATGGCGAGGGGCGGATTATACAGCGCAACATTCTTCAAGTGGTCATCCGCGGCGACAGCAATATCAGCCGGCCCCCGCATGTTGTCGGAGGACAGATGCTATAAAGGCATCGTATGACGGGAACCTTTCGAAGTCAGGTCGGCCGGCCCGCCATGCCATTCGAGTTGGCCGATGCCGACGGCCATATCCACCGCCTTGCGGACTACCATGGCCTTTGGCTGCTGCTGGTGTTTCATCGCCATCTGGGTTGACTGCCATGCCGCCGGCACCTGCTGCAGTTGCAGCAGCATGAACGGGCATTCGAGGATCTCGGGACTCGGATTGCGGTCGTGACGTTCGAGACCACGCCCTTTGTCCGCGCATACCTGGCGGAAACGAAGGTGACCTGGCCCATTCTGATCGATCATGATCGCACCCTCTATCGCAGCTACGGCATGCATCGGGGGCACCTGTGGAACATCTGGGGACCCAGGACGTGGTGGGCCTATGTGAAAGAGCTCGCGCACGGCAGGCTGCCGAGATACTCTCGCGCGGACACGCGACAGCTTGGCGGCGACGTGCTCGTTGACCCTGAGGGGATCGTGCGACTCCACTACGTGGGTACCGGCCCTGCCGACCGCCCCTCGGTCGCTCAGATCCTGCAGGCGCGACGGGAGCGACCATAAGCGATCGCCTCGGCGCCGCGCCGGATCGCCGACGTGCCCGCCGACGGACCTGCGCCGGAAGCCACGCGCTAGTCAGCCCGAACCGCAGGCGATCCTCAGATTGGCCGACCGACACCGGCGCTGCGGAGAGTCGCCTGAACAGGGCCGCGG
>JACPPN010000376.1 GCA_016190995.1 Acidobacteriota bacterium
CATCGCGACCGGGAGAACACACAGGAGCGGCGTGTAGTACCGCGTAATCACCGCGAATCCCAGCGCCGCGCCGGCAGCCACGGCATTCCACCGCCCGGCATCTTGCTCTTGGAGCCGTACGAAAAAGAGGATCGACATCACTATCAAGAGCGCGCACAGCGTGTGCGAGAAGTAGGACGCCGAGGTCATGAGGAAAAAATTCGACAGCGCCATCATCGAGGCGGCCAGCACGGCGGCAGGTTCCGAATCGATCCTGCGAGCGAGGCCGAAGACGGCGCTGAAGAGCGCGGCGCCAAGCAGCGGATTCACGAGCCAGGGCGGGAATCGCATCACCTGCATCAAGGCGAGCACGAGCGGCCAACCCGGCGGAAACACGCCGAATAGTTTGTGGTCGCACTCGACGATGTGATTCGTCTCGAAGAAGGATTGCAGGGGGTGCGGCGCGTTCCAGAGGCGTCCGGCAGCCAACGTTTGCGCTTGATAGAGATAGCTGTACTCGTCGCCCGAATTGGGAAAGGTCAGCAGCACGAAGTACGCGATCGCCGACGTGCTCACGATAATGGTCAGGGCGCCGATTGCCAGAAAGCGCCGATGGTGCCGGCCGGCCGTCGCGGCGAGCGCACGACAGGCGGCGTAGATTCGCGCGGTCATCGGATCGGCGGCAGGCGCGGCAAGAAGCAGCAGGGAGACCGCCACCCAGATCAGTTGAAAACGGAGGAAAAGGACGTCCGCGCGATCCCAGTATTCTGCGAGCTGATGAGGACCCGCCTCGGGAATGATGTTGTAGAGAAACGTCGCGTACCGGCGCTCGTACTGCGCCGTGATGATGCGGTGGCCGAAGGAGCCGTACGCCCACTGAAACACGACGGCGACGAAGAGAACCGCCGCGACCAGGACCAGCCGCCGCCGGGTGTACGGGCTCGAGTGGCTCAATGGCTCAACGGGAATCTACGATCACGCCACACCTTTGTCCACTCAGAGCGGCCCGCCGGGGTGCTTGGTGGCGCCAACGTTTGAACCTGGAACCTGAACCCGGAACCCGGGAACTTGAGAACCCGGGAACTTTTCGGTTATCACGCCCAGGCCGGCGGTACATCCTTTGCCTCCGCAGGCGTACTCGGCCTCGAACTGCCGGAATTCCGTCAGCGCGGTCTGAAAGGATTCCCTCATGCCAGCCGTCATCCAATCGGAATCGCTTCGCACGCTCCCCACCGATGAAGTCCGGCAGCTCCTGTGGCGGCTGTCGGACCGTTACGCGCACCAGCTCCTGGTTCAGTCGGCGCGCGCCGTCGCGCGAGGACCGGTGGCGCGGCTCGTCGCCTCCGGCGCGCGGCAGTCCCACGACTGGACGCCCGAAAAGGCGAGCCTGCTTCGCGAGTTCGATGCCGCGGGCCTGACGGCCGTCTATCTCGATCCGGAACTGAGCGGCTTCATCGAAGGTCCGAAGAACCTCGCGCTGGCCCTCGTCGCCTTCGAGCTTGCGTGGGTGGATGCCGGCGCTGCGACGTGCAGCCTCGCGGGCCATCTGGCGCTCGCACCGATTCACGAACGCGGGACGCCGGACCAGCGCGCGTTCTACCTGGGCCGCACGCTGCCGGCGCACCCAGGCGAAGACCGCCAGACGTGGCGCGGCGCGTTTTGTCTCACCGAACCGATCCCGTACGTGGGCGTCGATACCGGCATGCTGAGCGGCAAGATCCGGGTCGCGGAGTGGAACGAAGGGCAGGAACCGCTGTTGCAGGTGGAGAAGCGCGGCCGCTTCATCACGAACATGGGCTTCGCCAATTTCGTCACGGCCGCCGTGGACTCGGCCGACGAGCGCGTCAAGGGCAGCTGCATGGTGGTGCTCGAGGAGACCGATCCCGGCGTGTTCGATCGGGGAACGCCGACGCGCAAGCTCGTACACCAACTTTCCTCGACCAACGATCCGATCTTCAGCCTGACGGTGCCCGCCAGCCGGATCATCGGCGGCTATACCATCGAGAACGGCGTCATCGTCCCGCGCTACAGCCATGGGGAGGTGATCGACGCGGTCTTCCGCAGAACGCGCGTCACGGTTGGACTCATGACGGCGGCCAAGCTGCTGTCGGCCGTCGAGCCGGTCCTCCGCTATCAGCGCACGCGGTTCCGTGGCGGCGAATCAATCGCGCCGGGGTCGCCGCGCTACGAGATGGGTCTCCAGCAGCGCGAAGATGCGCTGCATCGTCTCGTCGACGTGTGGGGAACCGGCGAGGCGAGCGCATCGCTCGGATTCGCCGCCGCACGACTCTTCGACGAGCTCGATCCGCTCGAGCGCCGCAAGAACGAGATCTTTTTGGAGCGCGGCGTCCAGGGAGCGCGCGCACAGATGAAAGCGCTCGCCACGATTTCAGAGGAGGCCATTGCGCATGTGAAGCACCCGGGCGCTTCAGCCGCCGACGAACTCGTCAGATACGTGCTGCTCGACTCGGTGGCCAACGTGCTCTGTCCGGCGGTCAAACTCTGGAACACGGGCCATGGCGCCACGATGATGCGCGAGGCGGTCAGCCTCATGGGGGGCTACGGCATCACCGAGGATTGTCCGGGCTTCCTCGGCTACAAGTGGATGGACGCCCAGCTCGAGGCGACCTACGAAGGCCCCGAGGCGGTCCAGCGACGGCAGCTGTCGCTGACGATGACCAATGAGGTCTTCCTTGCGCAGTTCCGGCAGTGGATCCGCGAGATGCGTCAGATCGCGGGCCGACGGCCCGGGACGGGCGCATGCACGATCGCGTCGGCCATGCACCTGTGGCTCTGGACGCTGCTGCACCTGCGGCGGGCGACCGACGCGCACGGGGCGAAGCTGTATCAGGGGAATCGTCAGGGCGTCACCTTCCCGCTCGCCGATGCGCTGTGCTGGTTGCTCGCGGCGCGCTGCCAGATTCTCGACGTGCTCGAGCTCGAAGCGCGCGCGGTGGAACGGCCTGAGCTCGCGGACGCGGCGGCGGGTTACACGAGCTTTTTCACCGATCTGTGTCACGTGCAGGCCGCGCGCGCGGCGGGTGAAGTCGGCCGCATCACGGCCGAGCTGGTCTACGGCTACAACCGTCATCCTGCGTGGGACGATGCGTCGGCGGCCGGCTGCTGCAACGGGGAGCTTGCCGACGAGCTCGAGGGCCTGATCCCCGGATTCGGCGCGACGGCGCGCACATACCTGGACGTGATCGAGTCCGACGGATCGCATCCCGCGAAGGCCGGTCCGTGTGTGAAGTTTCCCGGCCTGCAGACGTTCCAGACGCTGCGAGCGAAGCTTGACGGGTGCCTCACCGGCGCCCGACTGGCCAAGGATCGCGCCGCCGACGCGCTGACCACGGTGACGATCCCTGAAGCGCCGGACTACCCGGCATGACCGACGCGTCTGGCCGTCCCCCGGGAGGCGCCATGCCCACTCGCGCGGAAATGCGCGTGGACGTCGTGTGCGCCGGGTTCGGCCCGGCGACGGGCGGATTCCTCACGGCGCTCAGCCGCGCGATTCTCAACGCCGACGGCACACCGCGTCTCGAGAGCCGGGTGTCTCTCGGTTTGCCGCTGCAGGTCATCTGCTTCGAGCGCGGGGACGATCTCGGTCTGAACGTGTCGGGCGCGGTGACGCGCGCGCGCGCCATTCGTGCGTCGTTTCCCGATGTCGACGCCGCGCCGATCCCGCTCTGCGGGCGCGTGACCAGCGAGCGGCTGGTCTACCTACTCGATCCGATCGGCGCTAGCCGGCGATCGCGTCCGCTGCGCACGATCGACACGCTGCTTCGCGCGGGTGGCCGACTGCTCGGCGTCCATCACCAGGCCGTTGTACTGCCTTTCATCCCGCCATTCCTCCGGAAGCACGACGGTCTTGTGTTCTCGCTCGGGCAGTTCGGGCAATGGGTCTGCAGTCAGATCATGGCCACGGGCGCAGCGCAGATCTGGCCCGCATCGCCGATCGCCCAGCCGCTGTTCGACGGCGATCATGGGGGTCGCGTCGCCGGGGTCCGACTCGTTGATCAGGGCACCGATCCGCGGGGAGAACCCATCGCCGGCTACTCTCCAGGCATGGATGTTCTCGCCGATCTCACGGTGGTTGGCGACGGTCCTGTGGGCGCCGTGGGTCGCGCCCTTGACGCGCGGTTCGGCCTCCCCGACGGTCGCGTGCGTGACGAGTGGGCGCTGGGCATGAAGATGGTGGTGGACCTCGGCGACGGCCTGGAGCTCGACCCGGGCATGGTGATTCACACGTTCGGGTTTCCGGAGCCGGAAATCTTCGGCTTTCTCTACGTCCTGGCGCCGTCCACGGTGTCACTCGGGATCTTCGTGCCGTCATGGTTCCGCAGTCCGATGCGCACGTCGTATCGCTACCTGCAGCACTGGATGCTGCATCCGTATCTGTGGCGGTGGCTCGAAGGCGGCACCCTGCGGTCCTGGGGCGCCAAATCCGTCCAGGAGTCGGGGCGTCGCGGCGAGCCGCATCTGGCCGGAGATGGCTACGCGCGGATCGGCGAAGGCTCCGGCAGCACGAATGCGCTCACGGGCTCAGGCGTCGACGAGGC
>JACPPN010000365.1 GCA_016190995.1 Acidobacteriota bacterium
AGTCCGACGTGCGGGGCTGACCGAAGCAGGCGATCGTATCGGACCTGCTGAAAGCCGACCGCCTGAAAGGCGGTGGGATTAAACCTGGCACGTCGGACTAAAGCCGGACGCTACGACTGCCCGGGGGAACGTCCGGCTAGAGTCGGACCATATCGGCGTCCTGCCGTACCGGCGTCCTGGCCATATCAGCGTCCTAGATCGTCAGCTCGCGATAGCTCATCGACTTCCAGTCGCGCCTGCCCAGGCCGCGCTCTTCAGCAAGCCGCAGATACGGTAGCTCCGTCGAACCGCGGCCGAGCAACGTGTACCCGTACGCGTCGACGGCCACGGGGTCGATCCCGGCGACGATCGTGTTGCCGGCCATGACGTCGCTGAGGCTGCCGCCCGTCGGGCCGTTGGTCATCAGCACCCTCGTGGCGTCCAGCACCGCGAGCGTGGGCCGAATCATCGACGCGAGATCCGCGATCACCTCGTGAATCTTCTGGTGCAGCCGATTGCGCGCGCCGCCGAGCAGCCCGTACCAGTTCTTGAGCGTCATCGACGCGCCACACAGGTTGTGATCCTTGGTCGGCGCGACGCCAATCACCTTCGTGGCAGCGGCCAGCGGCGTGTAGAACACCGGCCAGTCGCGCAGGACAACCCCGTCGATGGCGACGCTCTCGAACGCGCTGGCGCGGGGATACATCACCACCGCGCCGGCAATCTCGGCAGCGCGCTTGATGCCGGTCTTCTCGAACGCGCCCTCGGGGCTGTTGATGGGATTGTCCGCCACGAGCACGCGACTCGCGCCAGCACCGATGCTGAGGCGCACGATCGCTGACACGACGTAGGGGTCCGTGGTCGCGCCAAGGAGCGGACTGCGATCGAACCCGACATTGGGCTTCACGAGCACGATGTCGCCGGGCTGGATGAATCGGGCCATTCCGCCGAGCTCGCCAATCGCCGCCTCGACCAGATGCTCCGCGCGCGCGCCGTTGCCGTGAACGATCGCCATGGCGGGCCTGGTGGGATCGACGGACAGGCTGTAGCGACGGAGCCTCCGGCCGGGCGGCGGGCCGGACGGCGCGCGGTTGCGCAGCCACACGCCGGCCGCAACCGACGCCGCGACGGCCACCCCAGTTCGTGCGATCTGCGCTATCGCGTCGCGCCGGTTCGGCAACCCGGCATCGGTCCTCCGCCGTTTCATCGGGCCACCACCGCTTCGACGCTGCGCGCAATTCTCAGCGCGGCGGCTTCCGCGTCGGAGCTCGGTTCCGACGCGACGATCTGCACGTAGTGGCGAGCGGCGGTGAAGAAATAGCTGCCGGCGACGTGATACGCCTGCTGGCCGATGTCCGCGGCAGAGACGTCGGGCGGTCGCTCCGCGCGAAAGACGGCGGCCGCGCGCTCGGGAGATCCCATGTCGTACGCGAACACGTCTATGAACCGGTCCGCATTCACATACGAGACGAACTGAAGACGGTTGAATCCGTAACGCAAGTACTCGTCCGCCCGGCCGTCAATCTTCCGGTAGAGAGTGGACGCGTCGAACTCCTCGACAGGTCCGTCCGCTCGCCACAGCGTGCCCTCGATCGCGGAAGGAAACTCTAAGGACGGCGTTCGGGCGGACGCCACGAGGGGGGTGGCTGTCGTCCCCGCCTCGAGCTCCGGATCATCACGTTCGCGGAGCGTATTGGCGACCCTGGCGGTGGAAGGGCCCGCGACAAACAGACGAGGATTCGGCACGAACACGCGGCGATCGAAGTGCTGGCCCTTGGCGTAGATGAGGGCCGCAATGACGGCCAGCAAGGCGAGCAGGACAAGGGAGACCGAGCGCTCGGCCCGCGAGACGCGACGGACGAGTCCCCCCGGGCTGGTCACGATGCCGTCCCATCGAGAAGCGTTCGCGCCTCACTGACGCTCGCCGCTCCGATGACGAAGGTCAGGGTCGCATCGGAACGGCGGACGAGCAGTGTCGAACCGTTCTTCGCCCAGGCACGCTCGTTGTCGCGTGCTTCCACGTCGCGATAACCGGCTTTCTCGAGCGCGCCGGGGATCGAGTGCCAGCTCTGGGCAGCCCTTCGCCCATCGTCGCAAACCAGGACGAACACGCGGATGGACCCGATCGACGCCACATAGCTGGCAACGAGCAGGGTGTCCGCCGGCGCAGGCTGGATGATCTCTGCACCGAGGGTCTCGAAGAGCGCCTCTGCCGCCAGTCGGCCCTTCAGCAACTTCTCGCTGAAGGGAACGCGACGGTCGCGTCCGAGGCGCGCGAGCATCGTCGGCTCGCCGGATTTCCGGCCTATTTGCTCGCTGACCTGCGCGGCGATCAGGCGCATCGCTGCATCGGCGCGCGCCGTGGAGCCATAGGTCTCGATGATCGCGAAATAGCGGTCTTGCCGAAGAAGCAGTTGCAGATCGGTGACAAAGGCGCCATCGCCAATCGGCAGCGGCGTCTTGCCCGGCGTCCGGAAATACGAGAACACTCCAAACGCCGCCTCCACGTCCGTCATCTCGTAGATCGTACAGACCACCGATTCGTCAGCGAGGACGTATTCCTGACTCACCGCGCGCGCGAATCCGAACTGCAGGTACACCTCTGCTCCGCCGTCGATGAAGCGCGAGAGCGTCGAGGCGTCGTACCGGGAGGGCGGCCCCTGCGCCTGCCAGGGCGCGACACTCGCATCCGCCGGCAGCAGACGCCCGAGATCGGCGGCGTCGGCGGGCGAGCCGCCCAACATCAGGATCGCGATCATCAGGACGCGCACGCGATGCCTCAATCCGAGTTCTGAGAGCGTGTGAACAAAAGCTCTCACCGCAGAGAACGCCGAGCGCGCGGAAGAACGATTGTCAAAGAAATCCTGGCTCCGCGTCCTTCGCGTTCTCCGCGGTGATGGCTTTTGTTCACACTGCTCCATGTCCCTTCGGGACACCCCGCAGGATGAAAATGGGTCTTGGGGTCGGATACGTTCTACCCCACAACATCTTGCGGAATTCGGCGCATTTTCTGAGCACGCTCTGAGCTCTCAGGAACCCCGACGTCCGAATCCCGATCCCCGGCCCCCGCTCTACTGCGGCGGTTTCGGCTGCTCCGCGAGCGAGATGAGCCGATCGATATTCCCGTAACCCGGACTGATTTCCCTGACCTTCTTCCAGGCGCCGATCGCCTTCTTCGGCTCACCGCGCATCGCGTAGGCGAACCCGATGAAGTACCAGGCCTCGCGCAGCTCCGGATTGATCTGCAGCGCGACGAGGTACTCCTCGACGGCCTGATCGAACTTCGCGTTCAGGAGGTGATAGTTCCCGAGGTTGACGCGGAACTCGGGCACGTTGGGCCAGCTTTTCAGGGCGTCGAGGTACTCCTGTTTCGCGCGTTCGAACGGCTCGGCGGCGGGTCCCGTGAGCTTCGCGACGCGGAGATTGGTGAGGGCGGCCACCGCCGTGATGCGCAGGACCCGGGTCGGGTCCACGAGCAGGCGCGCGATCGGGTCGACGGCCCGAGTGTCGGGAATGTGCGAGAGCGATTCGGCGGCCGCAAGCCGGAGAACCGGCTGGTCGCTTCGGAGCATGCCGATGAGATCGCCGACCGCGGCGGTCGCGTCGGGCCCGAACTGTTTGCCGAGCGCCGACACGGCGCTCGCCCGCAGGGTCATGCGCAGGTTGGCGTCCTTCATCGCGCGCACCAGCAACGGGACGGCCCGCTTGTCGCGCTGCCGCGCCAGCCACATCGCCTCGGTTCCGTACAACACCTTCTCGCGGTTGTCGGGACCGTACCACTGATTGAGCGTCCGAATCACCCACTGGGCGCTCTTGTCGGCGTGGCAGCCGCTCTTGTTGCACGTGTTCGGGATCCCGTATCGAATCGTGTTCTCCGGAATCGGGTTGTCGAGCGAATGATCGAGACGATGCATCATGAGGCGTTCGAGCACCTCGCCCATGTGACATTCGTAGCAGCGGCTGCCGGGGCTGTCGGGCAGGTGGAACGTGTGCGCCGTCAGGCGGGTGCCACCGTATTTCTCCTGATGGCAATTCAGGCACAACCGATTGCTCTCCTCTTTCGGGACGAGGAGCAGCGACTCGTTCTGCGAGCTGTGCCCCTCATGGCAGGAGATGCAGGTTGCCTTTCCCTGGAGGAAGCACTTGCTCCCCATGAACTCCATGAAGTGGTTGAAGCGTGTCGGCCGGCCGTCGGGATAGAAGTCGCCCTGCTGATCGTGCGACTCGATGGTCATCAGCATCGGGCTGAAGTAGTCGAACGCCCGGTCGCCGGGCCAGTAGCCGAGGAAGTAGTTGACCTTCGTCCCGTGACAGCTCGCGCACAGCTCGGTCGAGCGCACGTAGTCGAAGTAGCGCTGGTTGCTGATGAACGTCTCGTTGAACTCCTTGCGCGCGTACTCACGCGCGGACTTTTTCTCGAAGTACTCGTTGTGTTTGCTCCCGGGGTTGTGACACGCCTCGCAGCCGATGGCCAGCTCCAGCCACTTCGTCGAGTACTGCGCCGTTTTCGGATCGAACCCGAAGCGCAGATCGGTGGCGTGACAGGCGAGGCAGTTGGTATTCCAGTACTGTTTCACGCCGACACCTTCGTCGGTATGCGGCGTAATCAGCGACGAGTCGAACCAGGCTTGCGTGGCCACCAGCCAGTAGGCCGGCAGCAGGTAGAGGCGACCATCGGGCAGTCGCGTCATATATCCCTGCACGCGGCGGGATCCGACGACGAAGTCGACGGGGTACATGGTACGTTCGCCCTTCGCCGGCTGGACGGTCATGAAGTACTTCCCGTCCTTGATGAACATCTCGTACGTGTAGCCCTTCCAGTGCAGCACGTTGTCGCGCGTGAAGTCGCCGATGACGCTCTCCGGCCCCGGCAGGCGCACCATCTGGCTGTGCACCGAGTCCCCCCAGCGTTGGTAATGCTCGGAGTGGCACTTCTCGCAGCTCTTCGATCCGGCCGGCCGCGCGTCCTTCGCCCACTCGCGGTGCGGCGGCTCGGTGGCGGGTCGAGTCGGTTCCTGCGTCGCGGCGGCAAACACGCCGCAGAACGCCACGATCAAGACGGCGGAGCTGACAGCAGGCCCGAGTGATCGCGGTCGTCTCATGACATCTCCCTGGCAACGACGCTTCGCCGTTCTGACTTCTGAGCCCGCCACTCGCCGATTTGAGGCGAAGCCGCGGTTACCCCGTCACGCCCACCTTTCGATGCTCCACCAGGTCGAGGCTCTCGACCCCGACCTTCAATCGTCCCGCGCTCTGCAGGTACTTGGGCGGCGTCGTGGTCTTCCAGAGCGACGGAAGCCCTTTGGGCGTTCGAATCCGCTCGAGAATCTCCAGGCCGATCCGATCCACGGCCACCGGATCGGTCCCGACGAGCAGCGCACCATAGGGGAGGACGTACTGCGGATCGACGATGGGCCCCCCTTCGTACAAGACCGTCAGGCAATCGGCGACGTTGAGGACATTCCTCGCCCGCACCAGCGGGTGCGCGCAGACCTCGGCGATCATCGGGTCGCAGTTGATGGGCGTCGGGTGGAAGCGCTCGGTGTTGCCGCAAATGCCGAACGCAAGGTTCTTGAGCGCGAGCGTCATGCCGGCAATGTTGTGGTCCTTGAGGACCGGAACGTTGATCTGCTTGGTGATGTGGCGGGTGAAGATGGCGCTGAAATGCGAGTTGTTGTAGCTGGCGGCGAACTGTGACTGGAGATCCCGCTTCAGGTGCTCCGGAAACCACTCGAGGACGTTCGCCTGGTAGAAGACGTCGGAGTCGTTGCCGACGCCAACCGAGTCGGTCGCATAGCAGCGAATCCCGCCGGGACGCTGCTGCACCTGATAGCGCGTGCGCCGTAGATGGCTCTCGAACCGGTCCCAGATGATGATGTTCTCGTCCTTGACGCCTGCGGCTCGCAGTCCGGCGACGATCGCCTGCACGACTTCGCGGCGCGTGGAGCAGCCCGGCCCCGACAACGTATTCACCTTGATACCGACGATATCGGTGGGGGCGACGAAGAGGCTCCAGGCGGTCGCGGCGTCGCGCGCGCCGGTGAGCTCGATCAATCCCCGCTCGAGCATGCGCGTGACGAGATCCTGCTGCACCTCGGCCGACGCGACCGAGGCGTTTGCGACCTCGACCACGCGACCCGGGTAGGCGGGCGCCGTTCGGGCGAGCGAGTCCGTTGGAGCGGCGCTCGACTGCGGCGCCAGGTCGAGCCACGATGCGCCCCCGATGGCGAACGCTCCAAGCCCGACGCGTTGCAGGAAGCTGCGCCGGGTCAGGGCTGCCGCCGGCCTGACGCCCGTCGCGCGGTCGGGTCCGCGCGGCCCGAATGACCCGCTCCATCCGTCTCGCGGACAAGGCTGGCGCATATCGGCTACTCACCTTTCCGGCACGGGATCTCGACCGCGTAAAGTGCTCCGTCTCCGCTGCCGATGTAGAGGACCCCGCGGTCGAGCGCGGGCGAGGAGATGATCGGGCCGTTCGTTGTGAGCACCCCGCGCTTCTCGCCCGTCGCGGCGTCAATGGCGTACACCTTCTGATCCCAGCTGCCGACGTACACGCGGTCGCCGCATGCGGCGGGTGACGAGTAGATCGGGCCGTCGGTCCTGGCACGCCACAGCTCTTTTCGACTCGCCGCGTCGAACGCGTACAGATGCTTGTCCCAGCTCGCCACGTAAAGACGGCCGTCCTCGAGGCCTATCGCCGCCGTGACGTTGCCGCCCACGCGCGCGACCTCGGTGGCGCGCCCGCTGGCCGGCTGAATGGCCAGGACCGATCCGTCTTCCTTCCCGACATACAGCACGCCCTGCGCCACCAGCGGCCGCACGGAAAAGGTGGCACCGTCTGCACGCAGCTCCCACCCCGCGCGCCGGGACGCGATATCGATCCCGTAGAGCCGATCGAGCAGCCCGAAGAAACAGACGGTGCCGTTGGTCACGACGGGCGACGCCGTCACCGCCCCGCGCGCCGGCACGCGCCATTTCTGTTGGCCGGTGGCCGAGTCGACCGCGTACAGGTACTCATCGCCACTGCCGACGTACACGACGCCATCAACGACGGTCGGCGAGGAGGTGATTGGGCCGCCAGTTGTCAGTTCCCAGAGCCGGTGGCCGCTACCGGCATCGAGCGCATAGAGACGGCCGTCACGGCTGCCGATCAAGACGCGATTGGCATCAACGGCCGGAGAAGAGATGACCGGTGCCTTCGTCTCGAACTGCCAGGCGGCCTTCCCGCTCTCCGTGCTCACCGCGTAGACCCGGCGATCCTCACTCCCGAAATACACCAGGCCCGATGCGACGCGTGGCGACGAGAACACGCTGCCGCCGGTCGGAAACTTCCACTTGACCACCAGCGTCTCCTCCGCGCGGCCGGCGGCCGGACGGGTCGCCCACATGAACAAGGTCGTTGCAAGAACGGGGGACAGGAGCAACAGCGCGAACGCCCGAAGTCGCTGGATGGCGGAAGGGAATGTCATGTCGATGGCCGGCTCGCCTGCGTCAGCGACTGGCGAGGCGGATGTTCCCGCCGATGCTGACCACCCGCACGAAGGGGTTGTTGGGACCGCTCTCCTGGCGCGCGATCCGCGGACCATAGGCGCTCTGGACGTCCAGGGGAAAGTCGGAATCGATCGAGCCGTTCAGCGTTCTGACCTCGAGATTCGGTCGGAGGCGCGACGGCAGTCGCAACACGATATCGCCGTTGTAGCTCTCGAGCCTCACGAAATCGTTCACCCTGACGTCGGTGACCACCGCGTTGATGTCGCCGTTGGTCGCAATCACGTCGAGTGTGCCGGCGACGCCCGTGAGCTTGACGGCCCCCGTGGTCGTCTGGGCGACAATGCGCCCGGTCGTGCCTTCGACGTCGATGCGACCGCGCGTCGTCCGCAGCAGGCGCAGGTCAATCCGGCTCGGCACCTTCAACGTATAGTTCACCGTCGTGCGCAGCTTCGGCGCGTAGGCGGGAAACTGCGACCGAACGCGCACCAGGTCGTCCGCGGCCTCGAACTCGATTGGAACAAGGGGCATCTCCTCGCTCGAGTCGGCCGTCTTCTCCGCGTGCAGATCGATCATCTCCTTCTCCCACGCGCGGATGACGATGTCGCCGCGCGTGTTCTCGATGGTGAGTCGACCTCCGCTCTTCAATGGAAATTGACGGGTGAGCTGCTCCCTGACCGCGCTCGAGACGGACAAGGTGAGCATGCCTGTCGCCAGAACCAGGGCCAGCGAGGCGGGACGGGGTGGTCGACGGGCGGGGCCGGGCATCGAAGCGATATCCCCGGAGTGCGGAAACTTCCAATGGAAACCAAGGCGCGTGCCACCCCGCAAAAGCCGATGTTTCCAGGCCCGTTGTGACCGCCAGGCGAGCGTCTGCCGAAAACCCGGCGGGGGTCGGTCCCGAGTCCCGGGTCCCGGGGTCCCGAGTCCCGAGTTCCGAGTCCCGGGTCCCGAAACCCAGTCACGGAACACGGATCCCGATTCCCCGGTTTCCGGGTCCGAACCTCGACGCCGGCCCACGACGCCCCGGGCTACACTACGAGCCGATCGATCTGAAGCTTGAGCCGCGAGGGGCGCCGGAGAGCGCAGGGAAGTTCGCTTCAGTGCCTCCGCGTGCTCCGCGTTCTCTACGGTCCAAGCTCTTGGCGCCCGATGTGAGTTGATTGAAGAAAAGATGCGCGCCATCGTGCAGCCCCATCCCCGAGGAGTCTGCGACGCGGAACCAGGATGGAGAACTCGATGACAACATCCGGAGACGAGATCGGCAGGCCGAGCCTCGAGGGGCTGCCACCCCGCCTCCTCCCGATCCTCTACTTTGCGCTCGCTCACGCCTCTCTTCTGTTGGCCTTGCTCGCCGTTGCGATCGATCCTCGCAGCATCGGCGGGTTCTTCTACCACGCGCGGATGGTCGCCATCGTTCATCTCGTCACGCTCGGCTGGATCAGCTCCACCATTCTCGGCTCCATCTACATCGTTGGTCCGATGGCGCTCAGGATGCCGATGCCCCCGCGCCCGCGCGACTACTGGGCGTTTGGTCTCGCGGCGGTGGGGATCGCAGGGATGGCGTCGCACTTTTGGATTGCTGAATTCAGTGGGATGGCGTGGTCGGCTGGAATGGTGACCCTGACGTTCGTGCACGTCGCTCTCCGGGTGTTCGGCGGCCTCGCGAGTGCGCCCATCCCTCGAGCGATCAAGCTACACGTGGCGCTCGCGTTCATCAACGTGCTCGGCGCGGCTGCCATGGGCGTGGTGCTGGGACTCGACAAGCTGTATCACTTCCTGCCGGGATTCGTGCTCTCCAACGTGTACGCGCACGCGCACCTCGCGGCCATCGGGTGGGCGAGCATGATGGTCGTCGGGGTCGGGTACCGGCTGTTGCCGATGGTTCTTCCCGCAGCGATGCCGCAGAGGTGGACGGTGTATCTAAGCGCGATCCTGCTCGAGATCGGGGCGGCGGGTCTGTTCGTCACGCTACTGAGGCGGAGTGCCTGGACTGTGGCGTTCGCGCTTCTCGTCTGCGCTGGCTTCGCGGCGTTTTTCGTCCATGTCGGCTGGATGATGCGGAATCTGCGCCGACCACCGACCGCGATGCCCCGGCCAGACTACGGCGTGCGCCACGCCGTAGCGTCGCTCTGCTACCTCGCGGTCAGCGCGGTCGTCGGCCTCGCACTTGCGTCCGTCCCGATGTCGGAATGGACGTTGCGCGCGGCGCTGGCCTACGGCGCGTTCGGCCTGATCGGCTTTCTCGCGCAGATGGTCGTCGGGATGGAGACCCGTATCTTGCCGATGTTCGCGTGGTACTGGGCGTTTGCGAACACCGATTTTAGAGGTCCGGCGCCTCGGCCGCACGAGATGCCCGTCCGTTGGTTCGACCAGGCGACGTTCTATCTATGGCTGATTGGAGTGCCTTCGCTCGCCGGCGGTCTCTTCTTTGGCGCAGTGCCGTTCCTTGCGTTTGGCGCGTGGACGCTCCTGGCGGGGCTCGCGCTCCGAACCGCCAACACGGCGATCGTGCTGCGGCACGCCTACAAGCGCGGCGATCAGGACTGAGACACGAGGGCTGACATGAGGACTGAGGTACGAGGACTGAGGACTGAGAGCAATGGGCCCCTCAGTCCTCAGTCCCCAGTCCCCAGTCCTCGTCACTCGTTCCCCTATTGCTCGTGCGCCTGCTGATTTCCCCTCTCCAGCGGGCCGGCCACCGACAGCACGATCGCGTTCTGGGCGTCGCGGATGGTGATGCGCGCGGTGTCGCGGCTGCCGGGCTCACCGCCATCTGTGAAGTGCCACTCGAACGTCGCGCCGGGGACGCCGTTGTAGCGCCCGGCACCGATCCCGCGGTAGGTGTCGAATCCCGCTGAAGGGGGCGCAGGCGCGATGGCAGGATCGTCGGTACAACTCGCCTGAACAAGCGCCTCGAGATGGAAGCTCTGCCCCTTGCCCCAGTTCACTTCTACCATGTTCGGCAGGGGTTGCTGGATTGCAATGGAGCTCCAACCCATGCGTCACGCGGCCCTCGGTCGGGCTCATGACGCTGCCACCACCGGTCATTCTGCCTGTCAGGGATGACGTGTCGCACGCGTCCCCGACCCCGTCACTGTCGGCATCGGCCTGATCACGATTGGCGGTCGTGGGACAGTTGTCGCGGTCGGTCGGGACGCCGTCGCCATCGGGATCGCAGGCGTCACCCACCCCGTCCCCGTTGCTGTCGGTCTGGTCCGGGTTGAAGACGCGCACGCAGTTGTCGCAGACATCCCCAACCCCATCGTAATCGACGTCCGCCTGGTCCGGATTGGCCACGCGCAGGCAGCTGTCGCACGCATCGCCAACCCCGTCACCATCGGCATCAGCCTGGTCGGGATTCGCAACAGACGAGCAATTGTCCTGGCCGTCCGGCCAGCCATCGCCGTCCCCGTCCGGGCAGCTGCCTGTCGGATTGCCGGGCGG
>JACPPN010000368.1 GCA_016190995.1 Acidobacteriota bacterium
AAGTCCGCGGTGCCGTGCGCCGCGGAGCCCGCGCTGCTGGTGAGAAGCCGCACCTCGTCCCCGGCCGCGGTCAGGCCGGCACGAATCCAGCTCGTGTACGCTTCGGTGCCGCCCGGCGCCGGCATCCAATCCGTGACCAGCAACACGCGAAGGGCGGAGCGGGTCACGGAACAGAAACCCGCGCGTTCTGCCGCGCCGATTCCTCGGCGGCAAGGATCACCGCCAGGCTTCTCTCGCCATCCTCGAGGGTGGCGAGCGGCACGGGCAGGCCACGGACGCGCCGGATGAACGCGTCGAGCGACCGCCGGAACGAGGGCTGATACGACGGCTGCGCCAGCCGGCGCATCCACAGGGCGGCGGCCGAGGCACTGGGCGGTGTCCACACCTCTCGCGCACCGTATCCCGCGCGCCGGGGCCGCCGCAGCCTTGGCGCCAGCGCATGACGATCGACGCCGAGCGTGCCGTCCTCACCGATGAATTCGAAGAAGTCCGCCGGCCCTGCGCAGAAGCTGACGAACATCTGCACCTCGACGCCGCTCTGCATCGTGAGCGCCAGCGCGGCCGAATCGTGCTCGGTGCGGTCGGACGTAATTCGTGCCTGGACCAGGGCCACTTCCTGGTCGAGAAACCAGCGCAACAGGTCGACATGATGCGAGGCCAGGTCGAGCAGCGCGCCGCCCCCGGATGCCCGCTGCCGCTTCCATCCTGGCATCTCGGCGGGCGCCACGGGTTCGCAGAAGGCCGTCTGCACGTTGCGGATCCGTCCGATGCAACCCGCTTTCAGGAGCGCGCGAGCGCGGGCATAGGCCGGGTGATGACGGAAGTTGAAGCCCACGGTGGCGACGATGTCGGCGCGAGCGACCGCATCGACCGCCGCGCGCGCCTCGTCCGCCGCCGTGGCCAGCGGCTTCTCGACGTATACGTGCTTGCCGGCCGCGGCTGCGGCGATGGTCAGCTCGGCGTGCAGCGGGGGCGGAGTAGCGATGATCACGGCATCGATGTCGCTGCCCTGGAGCACGTCGGCCGAGGTCTCCCGGATGGGGCCGTGGAACAGGCGCGCCGTGCGCGTGCGGGCAGCCGGGTCGGGATCGGCCGCCGCCGCGAGCGCCGCGCCCCGCAGCCGCCGGAGCGTGCGCAGGTGGGCCCAGTACGCAATCGTGCCGCAGCCGATGATGCCCACACGCACCGGGATACTCGGCTGGCCGCTCACGAAGCTCTTCTCCCCGCGTACTGCGCCTTGCGGACCTCGATGTCGGCCAATCGCGCCTCGATCGATGGCAGCCGCACGCCGGCGTAGCCCAGGACCTCGCCGAGCGTCTTGGCAACCGCGCCAAGCGTCATGGCCGGAATGGTGCCGAACGGCAGGCGTGGCGGAATCGATCGGCGAGCGCCGCGTGCCACTCGGGCGAGCAGCACGACCGGTATCAACGGAGACGCGACGAGATAGAGGATCCGGCGGGGCCACGGCCAGTGGGCGGCGCGTCGCATGCCGATGACGAGGCCCGCACAGAACTTCTCGTCGAGCAGCGAGCCGAACGTCCCGACGTTCAGATGAAGGATCCGCGCGTCTGGCGCAAACGCCGCGCGATAGCCGAGAGCGCGCAGCCGGGGCCAGAGCGCTTCGTTCCCTGCGTCCAACGCGTCGGCGAGCTCGGTTCCGAGCGCCAGCAGGACCGAGCGCCGATATGCCGTGTTGTACGTCAGGGGATCGGACATCTCACCCGCAGGACGATGGCTTCCCCAGGTGCCGTAATCGGAGAGATAGGCCGCCCAGCTCGCGGCGCCGTCGGGATTCGCGTTGCCGATCGCCGGAACGATTGCGCTCCAACGCTCCTTAAAGGCCGCGAGCAGGGCTTCGTCCCAGCCGGACTCCGCATACGTGTGTGTTTCGCCGATGAAGACGATGGGAGCGGAGGCGGCGCGGACGCCGGCGGCGCGCGCAGCAGCCAATGGCAGGATTGAATCGACCGCCACGACCCGGGCGGGTGCGAAGGCTGTCAGTTCCGCGCGCCGGATGCCGGCCCGTGCGGTGGCCGGGAGCACGATCACCGGCTCGATCTGATTCGTGAAGCGCTGCCGTTCAAGGGCCGTGAGAACCGGCCGGATCGTCTCGTACGTGTCGGTCGCGAGCACGACGGACAGCCGCGGCGCCGCCCCTGGGCCGGGCCTCACAAATCCTCCGAGGTCGCGCATCGTCTCGTCAGGACCATCCAGAGACGGCTTCCCAGCTGCTCGACCGGATAGAGCACGCGTCGCACAGCCGCGCCTTCGCAACGCCTGAACGCGTCCGCATACCAGTGCGGCTGGGGACGCCACCCCCGCCACGGCGTGCGGTCGACGGATTCGTAGTACGCGTCGTAGCACGGATGGCGCCCGTGATATCTCCAGGGCTTCAGGTTTCCGGTGAAGTGGACGATTTTGGCCCTTGGCGCCGGGTCCATCGATCGGCATCCGTCCGTTCGCCCCATGTCAACCTGCCCGACCGTGACGCTCCAGTTCCACACCGGATCGAGCTCCCCCCATTCATCGGAGAGCACCGCGTTCAGGCCCTCCTGGTCCCAGAACGACACGCTTCGTGCGTACGTCTTCAGATACGCCAGCGCCCGGGCGGCCACCTCCTGCCGCCGCCACCGGTGCAGGTCGATGAGCATGACGCCGGCATTGAAGTACTTCGCGTCGTGCCGGAGTCCGAGCTCGCGGTACCGCGCCACGCCGAACCGCGACGACACCAGGGGCACCAGCGCATCCTGGACGGCCATCACCGGATGACCGCCGGTTCCGCCGTCCCATAATGGCGCGATGTCTCCCATCACCAGCGTGTCGCCATCGAGCCAGAGCACCTGATCGATGTCCCGCGGGATCAGCTCGGCAATCAGGAGCTTGTAATACGTCGTGATCGGCATCACACCCCAAAGCGGAACGCCCAGGAGCGAAGACGAGTCGGGCTCGTGCCATGACAGCGTGACCAAATCTCCCGCGACCGACCGCGCGACGAGCGCCCTATGCTCCTCCGGAATGCTCCTGGCGATCACGTGAATCGCGAGCCGCCGACACGGGTCCAGGTGCGCGACGGCCGATCCGAGCGCCACACCGAGCGGGCGGATGTATTGCCGATCCGCCGCACACACGAGAACGATCGAATCAGGGCGGCGCGTCATGAAAGGGCAGGCGGGACAGATGCCGGCCGAAGAAGGTCTTCGGCGCGACCTGAAGGCTACGCAGCCGCGCGGGTCCCGTCAAGCGGAGGGCGTCACACGTCGGTTCAGGCGGACTGCGGCGAGACGTCCTCCCCGAACTGGTCGCACCAGTGCCCTCAGGTTATAATTAGAGGTTCCGTCCCGCCCGCTCGACCACACTCATTGCTGGGAGGTCGTCCAACGGCAGGACACGTGGCTCTGGCCCACGGAATCGGGGTTCGAATCCCTGCCTCCCAGCCAATCCCAGCACCAAGCCACAAGCCGCCGTGCTGAAACCGGTTACCGGTAATTTTCAAACTCTTCCCCAGGTGCTCGTCGGCAAACTACATCTGCCTCACGAGTCGTTATCCCTTGGGCCGCTAGGCGTTCAGGGACTCGACGTAGTTCGAATCCCGGACACCCGCTCCCGCTCAGAGAGATCAGGCGGGGGACCTGCCGGACCACACGGTTGTGCGAGCCCCTGATCGGTCCAGCTCGCCGCCGCGCTCGTTTGACGTCGGGAACTCGCCGGACTCCGCCATACAGGTTTTCGTCAGGAAACAGAGGCAGGAACTAATCGAACCTGCTTTTGTTGTACGCCTTGCTGTCAACACAGAAACAGACTGCCGCGCGCGTTTGGCTTCCGTTACATTCCCGTCCACGGAGGCATCTCGATGCGTGTGCTGCTCAATCGGATCGCGGGGCGACGTTCAGCCACTGGTGGCGGCTGGCGCTGCACTTGAGATCGCTCGCCCAGGGAGTGCGGCTCTGCGTACCGCCGGATTTCCGCCAGTGGATCGAGGGCTTCGGCATTCCCGTGGCGCCGATCGGTCCGGTTGCGGACGTTCGCGGCGTCGAGACCATCGGCCACGCAGCCGCCGGCGGCCCCTCCGCCCGAGCAGCGGCGCCAGCTGGCCGAAGGGACCGTCGCGACGCAATTCGACACGATCAGCGAGGTGGCTCGCGGATGCGACACTATCGTCGCGGCGACGGCGCTGCAGATCGCGGCTCGATCGGTGGCAGAAAAAATGGGGATTCCATACATCTTCGTCGCGTACTCCGCGACGGTCTTGCCATCGCCCCATCACCCGCCACCGGCATTCCCGCCGATGCCGGGACAGACGGCGCCGGCGGCATCAGACAACCAGGAGCTCTGGGCACGCGACGCGGAACGCTTCAACGACCTGTTCGGCACGGCACTCAACGCGAGACGGGCATCGCTGGGATTGGCGGCAGTCAGCGACGTGCGCAGCTACATATTTACCGACCGGCCGTGGCTCGCAGCGGATCCGGTGCTGGGGCCGTGGGACAATCCCGGCGGCGAGACCGTGTTTCAGACAGGCGCGTGGATCCTGCCGGACGAACGTCCGCTGTCGCGGGAACTGGAGATATTTCTCGACGGCGGTGAACCGCCGATCTATTTCGGCTTCGGCAGCACGCGCGCGTCGCAAGACGTCGGTGGGGTGATGCTCAGCGCCGCTCGCGCATTGGGACGACGGGCGGTCGTGTCGCGCGGCTGGTTCGATCAGTCACTCGTGGAGAACGAACGGGACTGCCTGTCGATCGGCGACGTGAACGTGCACGCGCTGTTCCGGCGGCTGGCGGCCATCGTCCAGCACGGCGGGGCGGGGACGACGACGGCGGCCGCACTCGCCGGCGCTCCCCAGGTCGTCGTGTCGCATCACTACGACCAGCACTACTGGGCGCGCAGAGTGCAGGCTCTCAGCATCGGCGTCGCGCACGCCTCTACTGCGCCGACGGCACACTCACTGATTGCCGCTCTCGAGCGAGCCCTCGAGCCGGACGTGGTGGCGCGTGCCCGGTCCATCGCCACTCGAGTACGTCGCGACGGCACGGAGATAGCCGCGCAGCGTTTGATGGACATCAACCACCAGTCGCTTCCTGAAATCAGCTCTCCACTCTCGGCGCGTCGGAAGCGCGATCACCCTGCGCAACATTGATGAGCCAGTTCCGGAAATCGGCCCGGACAGCCAGCCAAACCTCCACCCATCCCCAATTCTGTCTCGTACCAGAAGTTGCGCGTTCGACTTTGAAACCTCCCATCGACCATGGTCCGTTCCGCTCGCTCGTGCTGATCGAAGGTCCACCCGCAACGCCGGTGCCTGCCGTGCACCCGCACGCGATTCAGGGCGCCGTCGTCTCGTTGGCCGTGATTTGGCGGAGAGTCCGTCTTACCATGCGTGGTAAGATGAGCTGATGTCAACGACAACCGTTTCTTCCAAAGGACAGGTCGTGATCCCGCGCCCTCTGCGGGAGAAATACCGCCTGACGGCTGGCACGCGACTCCAAGTGGCCGACACCGACGAGGGCCTCGTCCTCTCACCCCTCAAGGCGGTGCGGTCTCGGGGTGGCCGGGCCGGATGGCGGTGGCTCCGCGGGTGTGCGAAGGGCACTGCGGCGCTGAAGGAGCACCTGGCGGAGCACCGGCGTGAAGCGAAGCGCTAGGCTCTGTCTCGATGCTTTCGCCTGGTTGGCCTGGCTGCAGGATGAGCCCGGTGCAGCGGCCGTTCAGAACTGGCTCGACGAAGCCGAAGGCGGCCGCGCCGAATGCGTGACGTCCATCATCAATCTGGGTGAAGCGTACTACCGCTTGGTCCGCGTCGAGCGGCGCGAACAGGCGGAATCGCTTTGGCGGATGGCGGTACGAGGCACGCTTCCCGTTTCCGTCAAGGACGCAACGCGGCGGAGAGTGCGCCGGGCTGCCGAGCTGAAAGCCAAGCATGCCATCGCATACGCCGACGCGTTCGCCGTAGCCACGGCACTCGAGTTCAGCGCGACGCTCCTCACGGGTGATCCGGAACTCAAGCCGCTCGAAGGCGAACAGGACCTCCAGGTGCAGTGGCTGCCCCGGCGACCCTAACGGCGGGTCTCCGACATCACGGCGCCGGACGGCGCCGCCCGCGCCAGGTGGGGATTTCAATCGGCTACGTCCGACCATCGCCGGGAGCGCAGGCTCATGCGGTGTTCTCGACGAACCACGTTCGAAAATCGTCCCTGACACCCAGCCAATTCCTTCGAAGACTCCAATACCTGCGTAACACCTGCGGCCGCAAGCAGTTGCGCGTTCTAGTTCTGAGCGCTTCGCGAACCAGCAAGGCAGGCAACTCTGATCCTGCACCGCGTAACACCAACGTTGCCAACGCGTTGGCGCAAATCAGCGAAGTTCGAATCCCAGACAGTTGTTTCGGGGTGTAACGCGCAGGCCGATTGAACGGCGTGCGAACGGTTCACAGCGCCGCAACCAGCAAGCAGACGGCGCTCATCAACGCCACAAGCGGGGTCGCCGCCGCGGATTGGCGGGGTCAAGTGTGCGACGCTGACGAGCGACGGCGCGGTCGATGATGGGTCGGTCAGCGAGAAGATCGAGTAGACGCGCCTGCGTGTCGTGGGCCGCATCAGAATCGCCACTGGCTGTTGGCGAGTCGTGGATCGCCGGGCCCAACCCCAACGATGCGCTGCCCGACGAAAACGACAGGCGGTGCATCTTCTCCTGCCTTACCGCCTGTCGGGCACCCTACCGCCGTTCGGCGCGCTCCGCATCATGCCACTG
>JACPPN010000371.1 GCA_016190995.1 Acidobacteriota bacterium
GATCCAGAGATAGAGCATGTTGCCGATCATGTGGACCCATCCGCCGTGCAGGAACATCGAGGTGAAGACCGACGCCCAGCGAAAATCCGCCGGCACCACGCCGAACACCTGAACCAACACGCGCAGCTCAGGCCCCGAGAGCACCGACTCGAACAGAAACGCGACAACGTTGACGACGATGAGCGTGATCGTGAGGATCGGGGTGGTGCGTGACGGGATGACGTCGCGCAGAGGAATCATCGCTCACCAGTATAAAGGACACGGACGTCATGCCTGACACCCCACCACCCAGGGCGCCGGCAGAGCGACGCAGCATTCGCCTCTTCGTGTCCTCCACCTTCCGCGATCTGCGTGCCGAGCGCGACGAGCTCGTCAAGCGCACCCATAATTGTTCACTGGTCGCTGGCCCATCGAGCCACAGTATTCGAAGTGGATTGACCAGTTTGCGGCTCACTCCTATAATTCGCTGCAGATGCGTCTTGTTCGCTCCAGCCATCGGCGTTTGCCGGCAGCGTGCGTGATCGCTGCCGTGCTCGCCGTGTACGGTGCGCTGCTCGTCGCTAGTCCGTTTCTCCACCACGATTTCGTCTGTCACCTCAAGTCGCGCACACACTGCACCGCCTGCGTGGCAGGCGTCTCCGGGTCGGACGTCGTAGCCGCCGAAGGTCCAGCGTCGGCGGCCATCGTCGAATCCGGGAGGCGCCTCGGCCAGGCTGTCCCTGCTCTAGTAACCTCGATCGTTGAATCCCCCAACGATCGATCGCCTCCGCTCTAGCAACCAGTCGCGACGCCGCTGCCGCCGCGTTCACGTGTGTGGCGGGCTCGCGTGTACTCAAGACGCGTGCGCGGTCCGCTGCCCTGTGCGGCCGGCTGCGCGGTTCGGACACCGGTTCCCGAACGTACTCACTCCGCGAGGTTACTGATGCAGATATCCTGCTTTCGATTTGTCTTGCTGTGCGTCGTTCCGATTCTGCTCGCGCCCTCTGGCGCACGCGCCGAGATCCAGGCTGCGCCCGCCTCTGCCGATGATGTCGCCGAGTTGCGGAAGGAGATTGTCGCGCTTCGCGAGGAATACAACGAGCGCCTCACGGCGCTGGAGGCGCGCCTCGCGGCGGTTGAGGAGAAAACGGGCGAGCAGCCAGGCGTTGCGCCACCGGAAAGCGCCGCTGCAGCCCCGCCGCCCGCGCCACCGGGGCCCGCCATGCCGGCGGTGCCCGCCGCGCTTTCGGCCGCGCCTTCGGGAGGCGACCAGGCAGCGGCCGCGCAGCTGCCGGTCTACGGTACGCCGACCAGCAAGATCTTGAATCCGGATATTGGTCTCATCGGGAATCTCATCGGGGCAAGTGGCGAGAGCAGGGGCGGCAGCGAATCAGTTGCGCCCTTCCCATTCATGACCTTGCAGGAAAGCGAGGCGAGCTTTCAGGCGATCGTGGATCCGTACGCCCGTGCCGACTTCTTTCTCGCCATCGGCCAGGAGGGCATCGAGGTCGAAGAGGGATTCGTGACGTTTCCCGTTCTGCCCGGTGGTCTGATGGTCAAGGCGGGTCGGATGAGGGCGAATTTCGGCCGGCTCAACGCGTTTCACAATCACACGCTGCCCTGGATCGATCGTCCGCTCGTGATGTTCAACCTTCTGGGGGGCGCGACCGGCGATCCGGACACGGGCTTGAAGGATGCGGGCGTTTCGGTGAGCCGGTTGATTCCGGCCGGGAACCTTTTCCTCGAAGCAACGGGTGAGCTGTATCAGGGCGATTCTGGCACGTTGTTCCAGTCGCACCAACGTCGCGACTTTGCGGTCGTGGGTCGGCTACGGACGTACGCCGACATCACGGACCAGACGAACTTCGAGACGGGTGTGTCGTACGCGCGGGGCCACAACGACGCAGGCAGCGCTTTCACCACCGAGCTGTACGGGGTCGATGCCACGCTCCGATGGAAGCCGCTGCGCCGCGCGATCTACCGGTCGTTTGTGGCGCGGAGCGAGCTCTTCTGGAGCCGCCGTGAGGAACCCGACCTCCGTCATGACGCCTTCGGCTTGTTCGCCTCGGCCGACTATCAGTTCCAGCGCCGGTGGTTCGCCGGCGGCCGGTACGACTGGGCCGAGCGGGCCCGGGACGCGAGCGTCCGAGACCACGGGTTCTCGGCCGTCCTGACGTACTGGCCGAGTGAGTTCAGTCAGGTACGCGGTCAGTACCGTCGGACGCGGTATGGCGATGGGCGCACGGCGAACGAACTGCTGTTCCAGGTGCTGTTTACGATCGGGGCGCACGGCGCGCACGCGTTCTAGTGCGAGGCACTAGGCAGGGGAAGTCCGAAGCCCGGGATCCGGGGGCGGAAGGAACGACTGCCAACCGTCGACCATCGGCTGTTGACTGTCGACCGCTGACTGTCGACTTGATGAGTAGAGAGGTGAAATCGTGAGGAACAAGGGTACGCTTGCGCTACTCGTGATCGCGCTCGTAGGAACCGCCCGCGGCACGGCCACGGCCCTGAACGTGATGACGACGACGGAAGATCTGGCGTCGCTGGCCCGTGCGGTCGGCGGTGACCGAGTAAGCGTCGAGTCGATTGCGCGCGGGTATCAGGACCCCCACTTCGTCGAGGCCAAGCCAAGCTTCATCCTGAAGCTGCACCGTGCGGATCTGCTCATCGTGGTCGGGCGCGAGCTCGAAAGAGGATGGCTGCCGCCGCTCATCCAGCAGAGCCGCAACGCGAAGATTCAGCCGGGCGCGGACGGATACCTGGACGCGTCACTGAACGTGAGGATCCTCGAGATACCAACGGGGCAGATCACCCGGGCGATGGGAGATGTCCATCCGCTGGGCAACCCACACTACTGGCTGGATCCGGGCAACGGGCGGCGAATCGCACAGACGCTGCAGCAGCGGTTTGCCCGCTTCAGCCCCGGCGACGCTTCGTACTTTGCCCAGCGCTACGCGGAATTCGACCGCCAGTTGACCGAGACCGCTACACGCTGGGATGCCATGATGAAGCCTTATCGCGGCTTGAAAGTGGTGACCTATCATCGGTCGTTCCCGAACCTTGCCGACCGGTTCGGATTGGACGTGGTCGGCTATGTGGAGCCGCGCCCCGGTATCCCGCCCAGCCCGTCGCACACGCTGGATCTGATTCAGGAGATGAAGCGGCAACAGATCAAGATCATCCTTGTGGAGCCGTACTTCGACCTGAAGACCCCGAACGCGATTGGCCGGGAGACGGGCGCGAAGGTGCTCGTCCTGCCCCCCTCGGTCGGCGGCGTGAAGGAAGCGACCGAGTATGTCAAGCTGTTCGACTACATCGTGAACCTGCTCGCCACCGCCATCAAAGAGACCGGAGCCAGGTAGACGTATGGAACTGACGATGCTGCAGTTTCTCGCGGCGCCATTCGTCGCGAGCCTCGTGATCGCGGGAATTCACGCGTACCTGGGCGTTCACGTCGTGGAACGCGGGGTCATCTTCGTCGACCTGTCGCTCGCGCAGATCGCCGCCTTCGGCGCGACAATCGGGTTGCTGCTCCCGATCGCGGAGACCGATCCACACAGTGCGTGGGTGTACTGGATTAGCCTCGGCTTCACCTTTGTCGGCGCCGCGCTCTTCTCGACCATCCGGAGCAAGCGGGCGCGCATCCCGCAGGAGGCCATCATCGGGATCACCTACGCCGTGGCTTCGGCCGCGACGATCCTCGCGATCAGCAAGGCCACCTCCGAAAGCGAGCACCTCAAGGACATGCTCGTCGGCAACATCCTGGCGGTGTCATGGGATGAGGTAGGCCGTACGGCTCTCCTGTACGCAGTAATCGGATTGTTTCACTACTGGTTCCGGCACAAGTTCCTTCTGATCTCGATGCATCCGCAGGAGGCGGAGCGGCAGCGGGTGTCGATTCGGCTGTGGGACTTCCTCTTTTATGCGTCGTTCGGGGTCGTCGTCACCTGGTCGGTGTCCATCGCCGGCGTGCTCCTGGTCTTCTGCTATCTCATTGTTCCGTCGGTTGGGGCGATGCTGTACGCCGACCGGATCGGGCCGCGCCTGGCAATCGGCTGGACAATGGGGACTGTTGTGTCCGCGTTGGGCGTGTACCTGTCTCTGGTGCTGGATTTTCCGACGGGCGCGACAATCGTCTGCATGTTCGGCCTGGTCTTGAGCGTCATGGCGTTCATCCGACCGCTCATCCAGACGAGCCCGGTGGTCGATGTGCATCAGGTGAACTACGGCGATGTCGCGCACGGTCAGCTGACGAACAGCGCGCCAAAAAGCTGAGTCGGCGGGTGCGCGGTGATCTGCAAGACCTGCGGAACTGAAATCGCCGACAAGGCGTTCATCTGCTACCGGTGTGGTGTGGCGACGACCGAGCCGCAGCGAAGGGCTCCGGCGGCGTCGAAGCGCCGGGGCAGCCGCCTCCCTGCCGTTCTCGCGCTCCTCGTCCTCATGATTGCCGCCCTGTACATGGGCCGGGCGGCCGCCGGCGAAACCCCCAGGATCCTGAGCTGGATCATCGCCGGGCTGGCGACCATTCTCGTGGCCTGGCATCTGTGGCGCCGAGCCTGACCCCCGTCCAGCGACGGGGACCCCCCGACGTCGGTTGTCTTCGCGACATCTATGCCTTTCGCGGCCGTGCGCGGGTGAATCTCACTACAGAGGGCACAGAGGACATAGAGGACGCGAAGGGCGAGAGGCTAACCCAACCTCTGTGGTCTCTGTGATCTCTGCGGTTGACGTCGCGGCTCAGCCTCAATTGCGTGGCGCTCGGGCAATCAGCTATCATTCGCCGTTCGCATCATCTGACGCTCCGGAATTCCATGCAGGCCCGACTTGAAGTGACCGATGCGCTCGGCCGGCGCATCGTTCCCATTGAAACGACCGTCTTTGGCATCGGACGCCGCGACACCAACGATCTGCGCCTGGCTGGCAGCGAGGTGTCCCGCGATCACGCCGAAATCGTCCGCGAAGACGGCAAGTTCCTCGTCAAGGACCGGCAGTCACGGTACGGCACCTTCGTCAACGGGGATCAGATCACGCAGAAGGAGCTCGCGCACGGCGACAAGATCCGCCTCGGCCGCAGTGGTGGGGCCGAGCTCGTGTTCCTCCTCGAAGAGGCCGGACCGTCGGTCGAAAAAGCGACGACCACCGCCATCGGCGATCTGCGGCAGATTGCCGCGCTGCTCGAAGGCCTGCGCGCCCTCGGCTCGGGCCGGGTCCTCGACGAGGTCCTCGCGCTCGTGATGGATTCCGCCATTGAGGTGGGCGGAGCCGAGCGCAGCTTCATCATGCTGGCCAATCCCGAGGGGACCCTGGAGTTCAAGCTCGCGCGTGCGCGGGGCCGCATCACGCTGCCTGGCAGTCGCTTCGAGACGAGCCGCAAGATTCCGGAGCAGGTCTTCGAGACCGGCGAGGCGCGCATTGTCGCCGACTTGCTGGACGGTGATCTGGCGAACGTGCACATGGGGACCGTGGCGCTGGGGATTCGTCACGTGCTCTGCGTGCCGCTCCGCCTCGTGCGGTACACCGAAAAAGCGGAGCAGTCGAGCGAGGAAAAGCGCATCGGCGTGCTGTACCTCGATAGCCGCGAGCGCGGCGCCCTGTTGTCGAACTCCACGCGATCGGCGCTGGAAACCCTCGCGACGGAGGCGGCGGTCGCAATTGAAAACGCGCGCCTCTATCGCGAGACGCTCGAGAAAGCGAAGCTCGAACAGGAGATGAAGATTGCCGCGGAGATTCAGCGGGCGCTGCTGCCGCACTCCGTGCATGCCGGGGCATTCTTCTCGACCGCGGCCGCCACGCTGCCGTGCCGCTCGATCGGCGGGGACTTCTTCGACTACCTCGACCTGCCCGCCGGCACCTTTGGTTTCGCGCTCGGCGACGTCGCGGGAAAGGGCCCGCCGGCTGCCCTTCTGAGCGCGATGCTGCAGGGCATGTTCGCCACGGGCGCGTCGGTGGACGAACGGCCGGGCGTCACGGTGTCGCGCGTCAATCACGGGCTCATTCGCCGCTCCATCGAGAACCGCTTCGTCACGCTGCTCTACGGTGTCCTGACGCCGGACGGCAAGCTCACCTACTGCAACGCCGGCCACAATCCGCCCATCCTGATCGGGCCGTCCGGCGTGCGGCGCCTCGAGAAAGGCGGGCCGATCGTCGGGCTGTTCGAGTGGGCGAGCTACGAGGACGAGACCATTCAGCTCGTGCCCGGCGAGTTCTTCGTTGTCTTCAGCGACGGCGTCTCCGAAGCGCTCAGCGCGGAGAACGAGGAATTCGGCGATGCGCGCATCGTCGAGTCGCTCCAGAGCACACTGGACAAGGATCCGCGGACACAGCTTGAAGGGCTTTTTTCCCGAGTTCGCGAGTTCACGCACGGCGCGCCGCAAAGCGACGATGTGACGGCGCTCGTGGTTCGGTTTACCGGCGCGACGCCGTAGACGTGTTCGTCGCGCGTCGCCGGACGTCCGCTGGACGGCATCACATGCGTCGGCGGGCGCGCAGCCCTCAGATCTCTGCACGCCACGTCTTCTTCCTCCTGCCGCGGCCGCATCCTCGTGCGCGTGCTGTGGCTCATCCTGGCATTCGTCGTTTGGAACGTGGTATTTGATGGGTACGTACGGCGCGCGCGATTCGAGTACCTCGCGCGGCAGGCGCTGCATGCGCAGGGGCGCGCGCCTGAGGCGGTCACTATTGACGCGGTGATGCGTCCGGCCATCGCGCAGGGCGTGCGGCGTGCCACCATGTGGGCTGGCGGGGTCGCGCTGGCCGGATGGGCCTTGACGACCTGCGCATGCCGCCGGCCGAAGAGATCGGACCCCGGGAACTGCCGAGGATGACGTGGACACGACCTCCTACGAATCACTGATTTACGACTGGAATCGCGTCGGCGCGCCGCCCCGCCCGCCGCGCGTGATGCTCGATGATGAGACGCTGCGCGATGGCTTGCAGTCGCCGTCGGTGTGCAGCCCGGACATCGACCAGAAAATCCGTATCCTGCACTTGATGGACGCGCTTGGCATCGACACCGCCGACATCGGCCTCCCGGGCGCCGGCCCGCAGGTCGTGCGTGATACGGAGCGCCTCGCGCGGGAGATTGTCGACGCGAAGCTGACCATTCGTCCCAATTGCGCCGCCCGGACGCTCAGGGCCGACATCACCCCCGTCGTGGACATCTCTCAGCGGGTCGGGATCCCGATCGAGTGCTGCGTCTTCATCGGATCGAGTCCGCTGCGGCGATACGCCGAGGGCTGGAGCCTCGATCAGCTCCTGCGCTACACGGAGGAGGCCATCGGATTTGCCGTATCGGAAGGGTTGCCGGTGATGTACGTGACGGAAGACACGACACGGGCAGATCCCGAGACCCTACGACGGCTGTACTCGACGGCGGTCCGGGTAGGGGCGTCGCGGCTGTGCGTCGCGGATACCGTCGGGCACGCCACGCCGTCGGGCGCCGCGGCCGTCGTCCGCTTCGTCGGTGAGATCGTACGGGACTGTGGAGGTGAGGCAGGGATCGACTGGCACGGCCATCGTGACCGCGACATGGCGATCATCAACACGATTGCGGCCCTCGAAGCAGGCGCCTCGCGCCTGCACGGCGCCGCGCTCGGCATTGGCGAGCGGGTGGGGAACACCCCCCTGGACCTGCTGCTCGTCAATCTCGTGCTGATGGGATACCTGGACCGCGATCTGTCGCGGCTGGGCGAATACTGCACCGCGGTGGCCGAGTCCTGCGGCGTCGAGATTCCGGCGAACTACCCGGTGTTCGGCAAGGATGCCTTCCGCACGGCGACCGGCGTCCACGCCGCAGCCGTGATCAAGGCGTTCCGAAAGCAGGATCGTGCGCTGGCGGATGCCATCTATTCGAGCGTGCCGGCCAGTCTCGTGGGACGCGTTCAGGAGATCGAGGTGGGTCCGATGTCCGGACGCTCGAACGTCATCTTCTGGCTCGAACACCGCGGCATCGAGCCGTCAGATACGCTCGTGGAGCGCATCTTCGCGAAGGCCAAGGCCTCGGCCCGCGTCCTAACGGAAGCTGAGATCCTGGAAGAAGTGAGGACGGAAGGCCGCCCCGAATGCTGAGAGCCTGTGAAAGAAAGCTCTCACCGCAGAGAACGCGGAGCGCGCGGAGGAACGGTTCTCAAGGGGATTCTCCGCGTCCTTCGCGATAATGGCTGTTGTTCACAAGCTCTGCGTGCTGGGTGCCGCTGCTGAGTGCGGGTGCTGCGTGCGGGGCGCTGAGTGTCCAACAGGCGTGACGTCCGGCCAGCCGGACTCCTCCCTTGCTCAGCTCTCGGTCCTGGCGCCTCAGTCCTTGGCCAGCCTCTTCTCGATGTCGGGCAGCGCGCCCATCAGCACGTCCCCGACAATCTGCAGGCTCCGCGCGCTCACCTGATCGAGCGTGTCACTGGCGGTGTGCCAGGCGTCGTACTCCAGGTCGATGACGTCGACCGCGGGGATGCCGGCCTCGAGAAACGGCACGTGGTCGTCTTCGATGAGCACGGATTGGTCCAGGAATACGTCCGAGAGCTTCAGGCGCCGCGCTGACGCCCAGATCGCATCCGTCAGCCACGCGGTCGACCGTTGCTCTCTCCTTATGGAAAGGGATCGATCGCCGATCATGTCCACGAGAATCAGCGCCTTGACGTTGTCGAGCGATCCGGACGGCTTCGCGGCGCGCACGTAGTGGCGGCTGCCGTACGTATGGTCCTCGCCGCGCCACTCGACGATAGCCTCCTCGCCGTCGAGGAAGAGCAATTCCATGGTGAAGGGATTGGCCCGGGCTTTCAGGGCGCGGGCGAGCTCGATCAGAAACGCCGCGCTGGAGCCGCCATCGTTGGCGCCAACGAAGCGAAACTCGCGATAGAGCTTCGTGTCGTAGTGGCCGGCGAAGATGATGCGCTCGCCACGTCGTCCGGGAATGGTTCCGATGACATTGGCCATCCGGATCGTCCCCAGCGGCGTGCGGGCGTCAAACGTCTGACCGGCCGCCTTGACCCCTATCTTCGCGAGCTCGTCGTGAATGTAGCGGCGCGCCTGGTCGATGCCGGCGGAGCCGGGGGGTCGCGGTCCGATCGCGACGAGGCGCCGCACGTGCTCGTACGCGCGGGAGGCATCGAATCCGGATGGCGGCGCGGCGCCGGCGCACGTGGCCATGACAAGCGCGAGCGCGCACCCGGAGCGGCGCGACATTACCGGCGCTCGTCGCGGTCCACGTAGTCGCGCCGCGCGGGACCGGCGTAGATCTGGCGGGGCCGCGCGATCTTCTGCTCCGGATCGAGCAGCATCTCCTCCCACTGGGCAACCCAGCCGGCCGTTCGCGGAATCGCGAAGAGCACCGGGAACATCTCCGTGGGAAAGC
>JACPPN010000374.1 GCA_016190995.1 Acidobacteriota bacterium
CCGGGCATGGTGATTCACACGTTCGGGTTTCCGGAGCCGGAAATCTTCGGCTTTCTCTACGTCCTGGCGCCGTCCACGGTGTCACTCGGGATCTTCGTGCCGTCATGGTTCCGGAGTCCGATGCGCACGTCGTATCGCTACCTGCAGCACTGGATGCTGCATCCGTATCTGTGGCGGTGGCTCGAAGGCGGCACCCTGCGGTCCTGGGGCGCTAAATCCGTCCAGGAGTCGGGGCGTCGCGGCGAGCCGCATCTGGCCGGAGATGGCTACGCGCGGATCGGCGAAGGCTCCGGCAGCACGAATGCGCTCACGGGCTCAGGCGTCGACGAGGCCTGGGCGACCGGCACGCTCCTCGCCGACGCAGTGATCGAGCTGGTGGAGCGGGGCGAGCCGTTCACGAAGTCGAATCTCGATCGGACGTACGCGGCGCGGCGCCGCGCGAGCTGGCTCGAGCGTGAGCTGCGGATGGCGGAAGGGGCACGCGACGGGTTCGAGCGCGGCGTCCTGTGGGGTCTTGGCGGCATGGCACTCGCCGGCCTGACGCGCGGGCGGCTCAGATTGCACGTGGGCGCGCAAACACCCTCCGGCACAGGCGCTGGTGTGCCCGAAAGGCACGCGAAGCGCTATCCATCGCTGGACGAGCGAGTCACTCACGACGAATTCATGAACCGCTGCGGCTGGCCCGCTATTCCGTACGACGGCCGCCTGCTCGTGACACACCAGGACGCGCTGCTGATGGGCGGGAAGGTCCAGGCCGCTCCGGGCTATGCGGACCACGTGCAATTTGCGGACGAGACGCTCTGCCGCGCGTGTCGTACGCATCTCTGCGTCGCGATGTGCTCCGGGCAGGCCATCACCGACTCGCGCGACGGCCGCGTCGCATTCGATCGTGAGAAGTGCGTCCACTGTGGGGCATGTCTGTGGAACTGTCCGGAGGACAACGTGCGGTTCGGCGCGGGCGCGGGAGGCTTGCATTCGGTGGAGAACTGACTGGACCGCTATGCGGCGCCTCACGAGCATTCTGCTCTCGTTGTGCGCACGGGCGGCGCCGTATAGCGGTCCTAGGCGCGCACGGCGCGCCTGCGAGCCGGGGTCCCCGACGCGCGTTTTCAGCGCGGTGGGGTGGGAAGGAGCGGCGCGGGGCGTAGCCGGGTCCCATGCGCGGCTGCTGCGCATGGGGCCCGGAGGGGCCCCCGCGAGCGACCGAGCCGGCGCCTTCGCCGAGGCTACGGCGCCCGCCGAAGCTTTAGCGGAGGCGGGGGTCCGGGGCAGAGCCCCAGTCTAGTTATGGCTCATCACATCGTTGTTTGCGCCGGCATTGTGCCCGATCCCCTGCAGTCGCTTGAGCCGGTGATGGGGCCAAACGGTCCCGGTTTGAAGAATGAATCGATGCTGCCTGCGGTGATCGATCCGTGGGCGGCGCACGCGCTGTTCGAAGCGGCACACCTCGCGGCGACCGAGCCGGGGAACAGCAAGGTTTGGCTGGTCAGTCTGGCGCCGAAGGCGAAGCTGCAGCAGGTCATGATGATCGTGGCGCAGAAAGTGCCGTTCGAGCTCGTCGCCATTGACGGTCCGGCCAGCGGGTTCACCGATGCGGCGCCGTGCGCGGCGGCGCTTGCCGCCGCGATTGCGGCAATCCCCGGTCTGGACCGCCGGCGGCTGTTGCTGTTCGGCGGCTGGGAGTCCGCGTCGCGGGCTGCCGGAGCAACGCTCCAGATGATCGGCGAGCAGCTCGGCATCGCGGATCAGTTCTACGGCGTCGACGCGCTGGCGGTTGCGGCGGACGGCAGCTTCGAGATCCTGGAGCGCATTGAAGGCGGCCGGCATCAGGTCTCCAGGTGCGCGGGCGCGCCGGCCGTTCTCGGGTGGGCCACCGGCTGTCTGAGGGAGCCGGCCAACAGCCCGCAGCTTGGCATGACCAACATGCGCACGCTCATGCCCGCCCTTCAGAAGGCGCCGCGCGTGGCGGTTGCAACCGGCGGCGTGTTCACGAGCCTGGCTGTTCCCTCCAAGCGGCGGGCCACGCGTATCGTGAAGGATCAATCGCCTGACGCGATCGCGCAGGAGCTCGTGCAGTGGATTCGTCAATGAGCGTTCTTCTCCTCGCCCACACCGAACCCGATAGGCTCCTCGCGCGGCCCGCGCTCGAGGCGCTCGCCGCGACACAGGCGCTGGCCACGGCGCTCGAGACGACGTTTGCGGTCGGCTTCATCGGCACAGATGCAGGCGCCGCGGCCACGCAAGTCGGTTCGTCCGGACCGTCGCGCGTCCTGGTCGCCTGCGGTGCGGCGTTTTCTCAGCCGCGCTACGCGACGGATGCGGCCGCGGCCGAGGCGATCTGCCGCGCCGCCAACGCGCACATCGTCGTGGTGCCCGCCACGTCACGTTGGATGCGCGTGCTGGCCGGCGTCGCCCACCGGCTCGGAGGGTGCGTCGACACGCACGTGACGCGCCTCGCCGCGTCGGGCAATGACGTCTCGATCACACGGTGGTTTTACAAGCAGCGCATCGAGGGAACCGTATCGCGCGTCCAGCGGCCGTGGCTCATCGCGCTCGAACCCGGCACGGTTGACGCCTGGAATGGCGCGCCCGCCGCCGTGAATGTTGAGCCTGTCTCGGTCATTCTTCCATCCGTGCGCACCGAGGTGGCCGGCGTTCGTACGCCGGCCGCGAGCGAGCAGACGGTGCGGCCCGACGCGGACCTGCTGCTCGTGGCGGGCGCCGGCTGGACCAAGAAGCAGTCGGACGGCCAGGTGCACATCAAGCAAGCCGAAGCCCTGATTCTCTCGTTTCTCGGCGCGGCGCAAGCGTCGCTCGGGGGAAGCAAGTCGCTCGTCGATCAGAGCGGCGAAGGGCAGGCGGTGCTTCCCTTCATGACCCATCTCAATCAGGTGGGGCAAACCGGCGCGAGCCCGCGCCATCGCAAGGGGCTCGCCACCTGCTGCCACGGCGAAGAGCCGCACGTGGTCGGCTGGCAGTTCGTCACGGAGCGGCGCGCCGTCAACCTGAATCCCAACTGCGGCTGGGCGCAGGGGAAGGCCGACGTGCTATACGTTGCCGACGCATTTCAGGTGATGGCGAAGGTCAACGAGCTGCTCGCGAGCCAGCCGTGAGTTACACCTCGTCCGCACGACGGCCGGCCATAGATCCCACCTTCAGCCCGGACGACCGAAGGGCTCACCATCAGTCGTAGTGTCCGCCTTTAGAGCTTGCTCAGAAAATAGCGCCGTTTGCGCAACATGTTTGTGTCGATGAGCCCGCGATACCACAAGGCGCATTTTCATGCTTTAGGGTGACCGGAGGTCATGACCACTGTGAACAAAAGCCGTCACCGCGGCCGCGAAGGACGCGGAGCCAGGGTTTCCCTGAGAATCGTTCCTCCGCGCGCTCTGCTTTCTCTGCGGTGAGAGCTTTTTTCACACGCTCTTTAGTCA
>JACPPN010000375.1 GCA_016190995.1 Acidobacteriota bacterium
GACCGACGTGACAACGCCTCGCAGCACCGAGCCTGCAGGCACCAGAAGGCGATCGCCGCGATACAGATCCACCACGGTCGTCGCTTCGAAACGATCCTCCACTTGCGCGGTCGCCGACGAGAGTTGCGTCTGCAGCCGCACATCCAGCTCGGTGTTCACCGGGACCGTGTTCGGACCGGATTCTCCCGTCGTCGGCCGCGAGCCAGGAACGTTGCCGGACGTCCCGGTTGAACGATCTGGGCTCCGATCGACACCCGTGGCAGCCGAGCCGGCGCCCGGTGAAATCCGTGCGCGCAGGTCGTTCAGACGGGTCTGCACGGAGTCGAATTCGGCTTCGGTGACCGAGCCCGTCTTCCGCAGTTTCACCTTGAGGTAGATCGCCTCCTCGCGCAGGTCGTTCAGCTCCGCGGTGAGGCGCGCCGATTCAGCGCTCGTCGCCGAAACGCGGCCGATGTCACTCGACAGATAGAACACATCGTCCTGGAGCCGCTGGATGTCGGCGCTGGTGACGATGCGCTGGCGCGCCAGAATGGGAGCAAACGCGCCGGCTACAACGAGCGCCAGCGAGGCGAGAAACGTGATGTGAACGATCCCTCGCTTCCTCATGACTGACTTCCTCCTGTGGTCACGAACCTTCGCCTGATGTGGCAAGAAAAAAGCCGCCCATGCGGGGGCAGCCCATGCAGAGCCGGCGACCGTTTTCGCGTGGGTCATCGCCACGGCATCAGGTTCTCGATCCACTGAATGCGGGTGAGATCGTTGTAGATGACCGTGACCATCAGCATCATCAGGACGACAAATCCCGCCAGCAGAATCTTTTCCTTGACCCTGATGCTGAAGTCGCGCCGCGCGATTCCCTCGAGCGCCATGATGAAGATATGACCGCCGTCGAGCACGGGAATCGGCAGCAGGTTGAGAATGCCGAGGTTCAGGCTGATCATCGCCATCAAGCTGAACAGCGCGAGCAAGCCGACCTGCGCGGCGCCACCCGTCAACTGCGCGATCGCGACGGGCCCCATCAGCTGCTTCGGCGACGTCTCGCGCGTGAGCAGGCCCCAAAGCGTCTGGAAGATGAGCGTCGACCACTCCCAGTTCTTCTCGAGGCTCATCGTCACGGCCTGGACCGGCCCCGGCTCGATGGTGCGGAGCTCGTACTCGCTCAGCTGCACGCCGATCAGCCCGATGTTCCCCTGCTTGGCCGGCGTGACGACGATCTGGATGCGCTTGTCGTCGCGCAGGATCCCGAGCGTCAGCGGAACGCCCGCATTCTGATTGATCGTCTGCACCAGAGGTCGATCGCGACCGACCGGCGCACCGTTGACATCGAGGATGACGTCGCCGGGTCGAATGCCCGCCCTCTCGGCCGGTTGTCTCGGGGTCACCACCCGCACCTGCGGGTGCACGTCCGGGATGACGCCGATGTCCCCCATCTCGAACGTGCTCTGTGCGGATGGCGTCACGCGCAACGAACGCTCCCGTCCGTCGCGCCGCACCACGATTGCCGTATCGCGCTTGGCTCTCGGGGCGACTGCCATGAAGAACTGTTCCCACGTCTCGACCGGCCGGCCTGCGACGCTGACGATGCGATCGCCCGGCTTGATGCCCCCGCGCGCGGCCGGCGAGCCGGAAAGGACGGTAGAGACGACCGGCGCCTGCTGTTCGTACGCAGGGACTTCAGCGCCCTGATAGAGGACGATCGTCATCACGACGAGCGCAAGGACGATGTTCATGGCCGGTCCCATGATCATGACCTGGAAACGCTGCCACTTGCTCTTGGACAGGAACTCGTCGTCGCGGCCCGTGCGCGCCTCCTCGGGATTGTCGCCGGCCATCTTGACGTAGCCGCCGAGCGGAACCGCGCTGACGCAGTATTCCGTCTCGCCCTTTCGATACCGCAGGATCTTGGGGCCGAAGCCGAGCGAAAAGGTGAGGACCCTGACGCCAATCTTCTTGGCCATCAGGTAATGACCCAGCTCGTGCACGAAGATGAGGACGCCGAGCACGAAGATGAACGTGGCAACGTTTGTGAGCAAATTCGCCTCAAGTCATTGTAACCCGCGGATCAAGCCCCGCGCATGCTCGCGCGCCCACCGGTCGAGCTGACGAACTTCGTCGAGCGTCGTGACGCTGCGGCGGTCGGCGGCCTCGTGCCGATCGAGCGCGCGCTCGATGACTTTCGGAATGTTGCCGAAGGGAAGATGCCCATCGAGAAACGCCCCCACGGCCACCTCATTGGCGGCGTTGAGGACGACGGGCCGCGTGCGCGCCGATTCGAGCGCGCGATACGCAAGTTTCAGGCACGGGAACCGCCTCTCGTCAGGCCGCGTGAACTCGAGCGGCGGCACCGCCGTCAGATCGAGCGACGGAAGCAGCGCGTCCCAGCGTTCGGGGTACGAGAAGGCGTATTGAATCGGGAGGCGCATGTCGGTCACGCCGAGCTGCGCGATGACCGATCCGTCCGTGAGCTCGACCATCGAGTGCACGATCGACTGCGGATGGATGAGGACATCGATGTCGGACGCGGAGACGCCGAACAGCCAGTGCGCTTCGATGACCTCGAGCCCTTTGTTCATCAGCGTCGCGGAATCGATCGTGATCTTCGGGCCCATGCGCCACGTGGGATGGCGCAAGGCGTCCTCGGGCGTCGCGTCGTCGATCGCCTCGGCCGAAAGATTCCGGAACGGCCCGCCGGAGGCGGTGAGGATCAGGCGGCGGAGCTCGGATCCCCGCCGGCCGTGCAGGCACTGGTGGACGGCGTTGTGCTCGCTGTCAACGGGCACGATCGCGACGCCACGTCGAGATGCCGCGTCCATCACCAGGCCGCCCGCCATCACCAGGACTTCCTTGTTCGCGAGCGCAATGGTCTTGCCCGCCTCGATCGCGGCCAGCACCGCTTCCAGCGCCGCCGTTCCCGACGAAGCGCACAAGACGATGTCCGCGTCGGGATCCGTGGCGACGGCGAGGAGCCCGTCGGCGCCCGCACCCGCAACTCGTACGCGGTCGGTTCCCTGCAGGCCCAGCGCGTCGGTCGCCTGAAGCAGACCTTCCGGCGTGGCAAGCGCGATCGCGCGTGGGCGGAAGCGCGCGACCTGCTCGACGAAGCGGCCGATGTTCTCTCCCGCGGCGAGGCCGACGACCTCCAACCGAGTCGGATGCGCCTCGACGACCGACAAGGCGCTGCAGCCGATCGAGCCGGTGGAACCGATGATGGAAAGACGTTTCATGTGGTGAACGCGTCTTGACGCCGGATTCAGATCCAATGACTCAATGCCAGAACTGCACGAAGACGTAATACGCCGGGGCGGCAAACAGCAAGCTGTCGATCCGATCGAGCACGCCCCCGTGTCCCGGGATGAGGCCCGATGTATCCTTCACGCCCGCGCTCCGTTTGAGCAGCGACTCGAAGAGATCGCCCGCGAGACCGAGCGCGACGATCGTCGCGCCGAGCACCAGAAGCGTGGCGATGGGCACACCCGCGAGCCCCCACCTCCCAACCGCTATCATCGTCAGGACGCCTGCGAGGAATCCTCCACTCGCGCCCTCGACGGTCTTTCTGGGGCTCAGCATCGGGGCGAGCAGGCGGCGCCCGAACAGCCGGCCGGCGTAGTACTGCGCGACGTCACTCGCGGTCACGGTCAGGATGAGGGCGAGCAACGCCTGGCGTCCCGCGAATGTCCGTACGGCCACCAGCGCTCCGATCGGCAGCGCGAGGTACAGGAGGGCGAAGACGGCCGCCCCCACGTCGCGCAACGCGTGTTCGCCAACGCGTCCGGCGCCGACGGCGGCGGCACAGATCGCGATCGTTGCGGTCATGAGCACCAGCATCGGCGTCGCGCCCGGCCACCCGAATGCGGCGCACGTCACGGCGGCGGCCAGTCCCGTCAGGGTCGTCGGAATCCGCGCCCCGAGTCGATCCGTCAGGCGCGCGTATTCGAGAAACGCGAGCACGAGCACGACCTCGCCGAGCGCCAGCGTCGCGAGCGGTGGCATCAGCCAGATGACGCCCAGCACGATCGGCAGCAGCGCGAGCGCGCTGAACACGCGGGTCATTGCGGGCTGGGCGACGGCGTCCGCGAAGGAGAGGCGGCGAGCGCGACGGAGGCGCCGCTGTCAGCGTCCGGCGACGGCCGGCTCCTTGATGCCGCCGTAGCGTCGATCGCGCTTCTGATACGCAAGGATGGCCTCGAGCAGATGACGGCGCCGGAAGTCGGGCCAGAGCGTGTCGGTGACCCAAATCTCGGCATAGGCAATCTGCCACAGCAGGAAGTTGCTGATTCGGAGCTCGCCGCTCGTGCGGATGAGGAGATCGGGATCGGGCTGACCCGCGGTGTAAAGGAACTCACCGAACCGCCGCTCGTTCAGCTCCTCCGGCCTGACGCCCGCCTCGATGATCCGCCGCGCCGCGTCGACAATCTCGGATCGGCCGCTGTAGTTGAGCGCGATGTTGAACAGCATTCCCGAGTTGCCGGCGGTTTTCTCCTGGCCGAGGTCGAGCTCGCAACGGACGTCCGCCGGCAATTCGTCGGCGCGCCCGAGCACCTGGAAGCGGATGTTGTTCCTCAGCAGCGTGTTCAGCTCGAGCCGCAGGTAGCGCTTGAGCAGCATCATAAGGGTGCTGATCTCGCTCTGGGGACGCTTCCAGTTCTCGACGGAAAACGTGTACAGCGTCAGAACCTCGATGCCGAGGCGCGCGGACGTCTCGACCGCGTCGCGCACCGACTCGATGCTGGCCCGGTGTCCCTCGACGCGGGGCAGATGACGCTGCGCCGCCCAGCGGCCGTTGCCGTCCATGATGATCGCGACGTGCGCCGGCAGCCGATCGAACTTGATCGCACGCGCCAGCAACTCGTCGGGCGATCCGGGCGGCACCCAGGCGAGAATGTCTTCGAGTCCCATGCGTCAGCGACAGTCCGGAGCAGCGCGAGGGGTAAAATCCTAATGATACAGACTGTTCGCGCGCACGGGCAAGCCCTGGCCTTCTCGATTGCGCTCATGGCTCGCGGAATCCGGCACGCGGGAGATCACGGCGCCCCACGAGACCCGTCGCCCGATGCGAGACCGTCTTCAGTATTCCACCGAGACCAGGAAGAGCCCCTGCGCGGGAGCGTTCTGGCCAGCCAATGCGCGATCGCGCGACCGGAGAATCCGCTCCAGGTCATCCGGCCGACGGCGAGCGGTGCCGATCTCGACGAGCGTCCCCACGATGGCGCGGACCATGTGACGAAGGAACCCGTCGCCGCGAATCTCGAACGTCAGCACCGGTCGATCGGCTCCATCGCTGTCGAACATCGGGCGCTCGCTCGCCCAGCGTGCCTGAAAGACCGCCCGCACGGTGTGGTGAACGGCGCTGCCTGACGATTGGAACGCCGCGAAGTCATGATGTCCCTCGAGCAGGCGAGTGGCACGCATCATCCGATCGACGTCCAGCGGCGGCAAGACACTCCAGACATACCGTCGCTCGAAGGGACTGCAGCGTCCGCCATTGAAGATGCGATAGCGGTACGTCTTGGCGGTGGCTGAATGGCGCGCGTGAAACGTCTCGGCGACCTCGTCGATCTGCAGAACACGGATGTCCTCGGGAATCGTCGCGTGGAGCGCGCGCGTGAGAACCGCGACGTCCATCGGATGCTCGAGCCGCACGGTCGCCACCTGGCCGAGCGCATGGACCCCCGCGTCGGTGCGGCCCGCGCCAATCACCGTCACCGGTCGACCCTCGATGCGCCCAAACGCCGTTTCGAGCACCTCCTGAATCGACGTCCCGTTCGCCTGACGCTGCCATCCCGCGTACTCGGTGCCGTCGTATTCCAGCGTCAGCTTGAGGTTGCGCACGTCAGGCCGCGCCCGGCCGAGAGCCTGGTTTGACGACCGGCAGACCGCGCGCACAAAGCGGGCAATCCGCCGGCTCGTGGGTCGGAAGCGACATCTGGGCGAGCGCGTGAAATGGGACATCCAGGCCCGGTCCCCGCGGGGTGCGATCGATGATGGCGCCCGCCCCGATGACTTGCGATCCCGCCGCGCGCGCAACCTGGATCGTCTCACGGGTCGACCCGCCGGTGGTGACGACGTCCTCGATGACGACCACCCGGTCGTTTTCGGCCAGCGCGAATCCGCGGCGCAGCATCAGGATGGCGTCCTGCCGCTCCGCAAAGATCGCGCGCGTGCCCAGCGCGCGAGCGACCTCCTGTCCGATGACGATGCCACCGAGCGCGGGGGACAGGACGACCGTCGGCGTCAAACCGCGCATCCGCCGCGCGAGCGCGTCACCCAGGGCTGCCGCCTGCTCGGGAAACTGCAGGACGAGCGCGCACTGCAGATAGCCGCTGCTGTGGAGGCCGGACGACAGACGGAAGTGCCCCTCCAGCAGGGCGCCAGATCGCCGGAAAAGATCGAGGACGGCGTCAGGGTGCATCGCCAATGGGATCAGTGATCCATCGATTCAAGTCAAGAAGCCTCTCGATCTCAAGCCTTAACCGCGGGCGCTGAGAGCGCGGAGGAATTGATCAGCTTTTCGGAGTCTCCGCGTGCGCCGCGTTCTCTGCAGTGAACGCTTCTGACGCGGGATTGTGCGGCGATAAGGAGCGGGGCAGGTGAGGGAGGAGGCTGACCTGGCCGACACCTTACGGAGGCTAGTATACAATCCTTGAACCTGCCCTCGGGGCTATCCGTCTATTGTCCAAGGGCCTGCAGCCGGATGGCCGCCCGTGCCGAGCACGGTGCGCTTCTGGCCGTCGGTCGTGAAGCCCTCACATACCTCTTCCTTGACTCTGGAGACAGTCGCAATGCAAGTTGTGCATCGAAAGACCGCTCTCGCGCTCCTCTGGATCGCGCTTGCCGGTGGCTTGACAGTACCCGCATTCGCCCAGGCCGTGTCCGGTTCCCAACAGCCGCGCGGCGCGAGCCAGCTCGCCACCGCCGGGCCGGTCGCCGGCACGGCGACGGAACAATCCCGGACCGGACCGGTCCGGCGTCTCTCGCTCGACGATGCCGTCAAACTGGCCCTCGAACAGAACCTCGGCATCCAGGTTGAGCGAGTCAACCCCCACATCCAGGACCTGAGCATCGCGCAGGTCCAATCCTCGTGGACGCCGAGCCTGTCGACCACGTTGCGCGATGCGAGCCAGGACACCCCCGCGAGCAGCTTCCTGTCGGGTGGCCAGCGCAAGGTCACTGACGATCAGCTCGCCACGAACGTGTCAGTCAGCCAGCTCCTCCCATGGGGGGGGAGCTACGGTCTGTCATGGGACAGCTCGAGATCGACCAGCACGAGCATCTTCAACACCTTCAATCCCGTGTTGAGGTCGAACATGAGCGCACAGTTCACGCAGCCGCTGATGCGCAACTTCAAGATCGATAGCGTGCGCCAGCAGCTGCTGGTCACGAAGAAGAATCGCGAGATCTCGGACGTGCAACTGCGCCAGACGGTTGTCTCCACGGTGCGGAACGTGAAGGTCGCCTACTGGGAGCTGGTCTACGCGAACAGCTCCCTGACCGTGCAGCGGCAGTCGCTCGACCTCGCCCGCGAATCGCTCCGCAACAACCGGACACGGGTCGAGGTCGGCACTATGGCGCCCATCGACATCGTGGAGGCCGAAGCGGAAGTGGCGCGGAACGAAGAAGCGGTGATCCTGGCGGAGGCCAGCATTCAACAGGCCGAGGATCGGCTGCGCACGCTCATCTTGGATCCCGCGACCCCCGACTTCTGGCACGTGAAGCTCGAGCCCACCGACGTACCGGCGTTTCAGGCGGCGCCGATTGACTCGGACGCTGCCGTGGGCAACGCCCTGTCGAAGCGGACCGATCTGCAGCAGGCGCGCAAGAGCCTCGAAACCACGGATGTCAACATCCGGTACTTCCGCAATCAGATCATGCCGGACGTGAATCTGGAGGTCTCGTACGGTCTGGCGGGGCTCGGCGGCACGCAGTTTACCCCCTTCTCGTTCGCGGGTGGCGGGGGGCCCCGAACCATCGTGGGACAGCGGAGTTTCAGCTCCGTGCTCGGCGACCTGTTCAGGAATGATTTTCCGAGCTGGACCGTCGGTGTCACGCTCGGCTACCCGATTGGCCGGAGCAATGCCGAAGCAAGCCTGGCACGCGCGAAGCTGCAGCACTCGCAGGCGCAAACGCAGATCCGCAACCTGGAGCTGCGGATCGCCACCGAGGTGCGGGACGTCGCGCGGCAGGTGAACACGAACCAAAAGCGCGTGGATGCCACACGGGCCGCCCGCCAGCTCTCCGAGCGTCGTCTCGAGGCGGAGCAGAAGAAGTTCACCGTCGGGATGTCGACGAGCTTCGTGGTGTTCCAGGCCCAGCGCGATCTCGCGGCAGCCCGCAACAACGAGCTGCGCGCGATTCTCGATTACATCCGCTCTCACGTGGATTACGAGGCGGTGCAGGAAACGGCGATCAGCGGCGGGAGCGGGATTACGATTGGGACCGATACCGGCTTCAGCACCGTGACCGGGAGCTTCTCGGCGCCAATCACCGGGACAACGGCAGCGACCCAGCAAAGCGGGCGCAGGCAATAGCCCGGCCGCCCAAGGTCAACTGCGACCCCCCTCGAGACACCACGGCCCGCGAACAGTGGGAGCTCCAAGTCAGACACGCGTTTCGGCGACGGCCGCTTCACGCACCGCAGCACGGACATCGCGCGCGGGCCCTGGCGCGATTGGCGTTGTCTCTAGGGCTCACCACTGAGCCGTCCAAAGGACGGCGGCGGAAGACGGTGTCTGGTTGCCGTCTCGTACGCGGACGCTACCTTCAACAGGATTGGCTCGTCGCCCGGACCAGCCCAGAACGAAATGCCAACGGGAATCGGCGACTCCACAACAGAC
>JACPPN010000377.1 GCA_016190995.1 Acidobacteriota bacterium
AACCCTGAACGGGCGCCTAGTAGGCGCGGCGCGCGACGCGCGCCGCGCAAAAACATTCGAAAATCCGCCGGCGGAGCCGGCCTACTAGGAGCGTGTTGCCCTTTCTCGGACACGCTCCAAGTTGATTGCGTCGAGCCGGATGAGAATTTGCTCGGCGGCGGGCAGCTCGAGCAACGCCGTCTCGCCGCCGCGCGTGATGAGGCGCCGCAGTACTCGTCGCCGGCCACGGTCCGCGACGAATCCCTCCATCGCTCGAGACGTCCTGATCGTCACGCTCGCGCCCGGCTCTATCTCGTTGATCCAGACGATCAATTGACGCTCGCTCTGCACCGCGTGGACCCATGCGACGCCGTCGTGCGCGACGACGAACGAGCCTGACGTCCAGGGACGAACGGCCAGCACCTCGCCCCACCGGATGTCTTCGAGCATCGGGATTGTTGCGGCGGCATCCGCTCGCGCCCATTCCCGCGCAAGCGAGAATCCGAAGCCGTGTCTCGGCACGGGGACGAAGTCGTAGCCCTCCCTCGTACGGTTTGCATAGCAGACCGTCTCCTCCGCGCGACATGCATCCGGAACGGGTCGAGGTTCACACGGGACGGGCCAGAGCGGCCTGCCGTCGGCGCTGTTGGCCAACAACACCTTCTCGCAGGCGCCGGTCGTCAGGGGCAACAGGTAACGGCCGTCCCATCCGGAGGCGCGCTCGGTGAAGATCTCCGGCGGTGGATTGTTGATGCCGGGCGCCGTCGTCCACAGGCGGTCCGCCAGGCTGGTGGGCGCGAGGTAGCGGTCCTGCAGGCGCGGATGGAATGCGTACGAGCTCCACGCAACCGAGAGGCCGACCATCAGGGCCCCGGTGACGCGGCCCCGCGTCGAGCGCGGCCATCCTTGTGAGAGCAGCGGAATCGTGATCGGAATGAGCCACAAGCCATAACGACTCGGCCCGGGCGTGCCCCCGTGATTGATGTTGGCGGTCTGCGCGAACGAGATCAGCAGTGCGAGCGCTGCTGCGCTCAAAGCGCACAGTGCCCCTATCGGTACGGCACGGTCCCCGCGCGTGATCAGGACGCCGAGCGCCACGACGATCGCGACAGCGAGGGCAGGAAAGTGAATCAGCATCCCGAGATTCGGATCGGCAATGGGTACGAGGAGCTCCGTGACGGTCGGCCAATGCGGCGTGACGCTGGTCCGCAGCGACGACCACACCCCAAGGTGCCATCGGTAATAGAGCGGGTGGAACGACGCCAGCGTGACGCCGGCCAGCACGCCCATCCACACACGTCGATCCCGGAGGCCGCGCGTTGACCACACGTACGCGAGCGCGAGGGCGAACACGACGACGAGGGGCGGGTTCTGCGTCGCGGCCGCCCCGATCGAGACGAGCGACCACTCGGGCCTGTCGTCAATCGCCAGAATCGCGAACGACAGCAGCGCGAACGTGAAGATCTCCGTATGCGCCTTGTCCGCCCACCACACGATGGGTCCGGCGGCGAGCAACGCCGCGAGCTCGAGCGGCAGCCGCCTCGCCATGCCGATCGTCGCCGCAAGCAGAAGGGCGACATTGAGAACGGTGAAGCCGTGGTTCGGATGCGCGCCGACGGCCTCCGCCGCCGCCACCCACGGCGCGGCCAGCAGGGGATAGAACCAGAAGTGCGGGAAATCCTGTCGCCCGTCTGCGCCACGAAAGTCGGGCATGGCGAGGTTCAACCGGCCGTACCCGGCCACGTCGGCGAGACGATCCTCAATCGACCTCAGCTCGTCGGGTGAGGGGGCCGGCGGACGCAGGCGCGCCATGTTCAGCGCCATCGCGATGTACTCGCCCGCATCGCCCGATCGGTGCGGCGTGGAATCCACAACCAAGCCGACGAGGAAGCAGGCGTAGACGCCGAAGAACACGCCGCGCCGAATGGCCCGGCACGGCGCCGACACGACCAGCCGAACGAGGAGGATCGCGAAGGCCTCGACGAGGAGACGCGACGGCCGGTTCGCCGTGATTCGCACGCCGACCACGGTCCATCTCAGGCCGTCGGTGATCGCGGACACAACCGCCAGGAGTATCAGGACCGCGCCCGCGAGATCGAGCAGGCCGAGCAGCAGGCGAGCTGAGCGGCTGGTCCGCCTCGCCTCGGCGTTCATGGCTCGCTTCCCTCGAACGGCAGGCTGTCGGCCGCTGGCGGTCGCGCCCGATCCGCGTCGACGAGACCGTGAACGCTCACGCCGAGCAGCCGGACCGGGCGCCGGCCGGCGTCCGTGCGCGCGAGCAAGAGGCACGCGCGCTCGGCTACCTGACCCGCGTCGCCCGTGGGCGGCTCGCGCGTGAGGCTGCGGGTCACGGTCGTGAAGTCGGAGTACCGGACCTTGATCGTGACGGTGCGGGCACACAGCCCTTTGCGACCCAGCCACGCCGCGGCGTCGCGCGCCATCGCGTTGACTTCACGCCGGATGGCCCCGACGTCCACGAGGTCGGCCGGATACGTGTTCTCCGTCCCTGCCGATTTCGACGGGCGATCGGGTACGACAGGGCGATCGTCCACGCCCATCGCGAGCTGCCGCAGCCACTCCGCCTGGCTTCCGACCACCTCGCGTAGTCGCAGCTCGGCATCGGCAGCGCGAAGGTCGATCACCCGCTCCAGTCCTCGTTGCCGCAGCTTCCGCGCGGTGACCGGCCCAACCCCCCACAAGGCGTGGACCGGCAGCTTCTGCAGGAACTCCTCGACGCGTTCGGGCGCGATCACCGTGAGCCCGTCCGGCTTCTTCCATCCCGACGCAATCTTCGCGAGGAACTTGTTCGGCGCGACGCCGGCTGACGCGGTGAGCTCGGTCGCCTCCAGGATCCGGCTCTTCAGACGCCGCGCGACATTGGTTGCGAGGGTCTCGCCCCAGGCGTTTTCCGTCACGTCCAGATATGCCTCATCGAGCGATAACGGCTCGACAAGTGGCGTCACCGAACGAAAAATCTCGAACACCTGCGCGGACACCGCACGGTACTTCGTGAAATCGGGTGCGACGATAACGAGCGAGGGGCACAACCGGCACGCACGCGCCATTGACATGGCCGAGTGGATGCCGAACGCGCGCGCTTCGTAACTGGCGGCAGCCACAACCCCTCGGCGATCCGGAGAACCGCCGACGACCACGGGCCGGCCCCCGAGCGCCGGATCGTCACGCTGCTCGACCGACGCATAGAACGCATCCATGTCGACGTGAACGACCCGCCGAACGCCTGTGCTCATGGCCGCCAGTCTACGCGATCGGTCGGCGTTCCACATGGTGGACGTCCCGCCGCGCGGCCCTCTCTTCCCGCGAAGCGATTCCACATCGTGGACTTTGCGATGTTCAATCCGAAGCAGCCCGCGACCGGCCGGTTCGCCACCTACGTGACGTCGGTCAGCCGGACCTCGCGATCTCTCGCGCCGTTGCTGCGGCCGGTTCCGTCGCACCGGTGACGTGACGTGGTGCGGGTGTAACCCCGGTTACATGCGCACGGTGCGCACCGCGTTCCCGCACCATCCGAGGAATCGTTCGAAATCCGCGCGTGAGATCCGCAGCGAGGCGGTGTTGACGTTGGGATGGAACGTCAGATGCGCCGCGTGCCTGAGGTCGGCATCGAGGATGATCCGCACTTCATGCGCGCGGTCGTGGATGAGACCGAATGGCGACACGGATCCAGGGGTGAGCCCGAGGTACTTCAGCAGGCGCTCGGGCGAGGCGAATCCGAGACGGTCCTCGTCGACGAGGCGTGTCAGCTTGCGAAGATCGGCTTGCTTGCGGTGGTCTAGGATCACCAGATAGTGATGCGTGCCTTTGTTGTTGCGCAGGAAAAGGTTCTTGCAATGCGTCGCGTCAATGTGAGCCCAGTGCGGCAGCGCCTCCTCGACCGTCGCGACCGGAGGATGCTCGTACCGCTCGAACCCGATGCCCAGCTTCGTCAATGCCTCGTGAACTTGCTGTTCCGCGTCCGACATCGGGGCGCTCACCCGCGCGCTTCGAAAACGGTCAGTTCCCACTGATCGGCAACGCCGTCGTGGCGAATAATATATACGTCCCCATTGTCTCCGCTGACCTTGAAGTAGCGGTGGTCGGGTGCGAGCCAGCGGTCCAATACTTCGCGCACCTCGACGCGCCGTTCGCCGACGTAGAAACGCCGCGGCGTTTCGTCTCCGCGGTGTCCGGCATGGCACTCGACCCGGATGACGAGAAGGGGGGTCATCGGCCTTTGGTACAACCGGCTTCAATCGCCCTCATGTCACGGATGACGACGCTCGCCACTTGTTCGGCGATCGTACGGTAACCCCGCGGATTGGGATGCGTATCCAGACCGTCGTAGTACAGCGGTGGGCGGGCACGAGCTGCCGCGTCCGTGATGCTTCCCGTCAGGTCCGCAAAGGTGACGCCGATTCGTCGGGACGCCTCCCGCAGGGTGCGTACCATATCGGCGGACTTCCATCGAATGGCCTCTCCGCGCGCGGATGCAGTGCCGTAGACCGACTCCCGGCTTGGAACGAACACGACGATGAGCCGGGCGCGGCTACGCGCCACTTGCTGCTCGAGCCACGCGAGCTCGGCCGCAAGGCGAGGCAACCCCTCCCAACGAAAACGCCGTCCCGCGGCGGACGCCTCGGCCGCCTCAACCACGGCATTGCGCCGCCGCTCTCGAGCGAGCAGGGCGGACGCCTGGTTACGCACAAGCCCAACGAGCTGTGAATGCTGCGCCAGCAACGCGTAGCCGGGAACGAGGTTGACGCCGATGCGCGCCATTCGAACCGATCGAGCCGAGCCCGAGAGCGCATCGACTGAACGTGGCACGGCGGAACCGTCATCGCGCATCTCGAAGACAGGCCGCGCGAGATCATCGTCTACGTCATTGGAGACGACCGTGAGAATGACGATTGCCGGATGAAACCGGCTGACCCAGCGCGTGTACCACAGCGCCTGCACACCCGTACCGGTGCCGCCGTTGCCGGCATTGAGGACTTCGACGGTTGCCCGGCGGGTGCTCGCGAACGCGCGCCACAGGTGCCGTTGGAGCTCGGCAGGATACGTCTCGTCGTCGTTGGCGCCATATCCGAAGACAAAACTATCGCCGAGGACGGCGACGCGCAGCGTCCCGGCGGCCGGGGCTTCCGCGAGGGCCGAACGTCCGCGAAAGCGCTGCGGGCCGATCGAGACGATCGTATCGAACGTACCGGGAACCGCGTGACGGCCGTGCACGTTCCGTCGCGGTGCTGCGATGCCGTCCATCTCGTCCTGCCAGGGCACCGCGACCGATTGGGGCGCTGTCGTCCGAACCACCAACTCGGCGAGCAGCGCGGCCACCGTGACCCAGAACGCCGCCGCCAGGAGTAGTCTGACGCGAGATCTTGGCATGACATCCGACCGGCCGATATCTCTCCAAGGGGCAGGGAGACCAACAAGGTAACACAAGCGGCCTCGCTCCTCGGTCGCAGCCAAGAATGTGGCCAATCTTCGGAGGCTGACATGACAATCGCCTGGCGGATCGCGTGTGTGATGGTGGTTGCGGTTCCGTGCGTGATTGGCGCGCAGAAGCTTGAAAGAGTGCAGGGATATGCAGAATGGCGCAAAGGCGGCACGCTCATCGTCGATGGCCAGCGCCTGACGGCGCAGCCCTCGACGCGGTTCAAGGGCAAGAACATCCGCAGCCTCGACGCCATCCCCCTCGGTCACGAAGTGGAGGCGCAGGGCGTTCGCCTACCCGACGGGACCGTCATGGCGGTTTCAATCGAGGCAAAGCCGAACGGCACCGCCCTGTTCGAGCCGGACGTCAAGAAGGCGACTGACGAGATCGAAGCGTTGTGGCTGAGAGAAGGCTCGATGTACGAGGTCGATCAGCACGGCAACCGTCGTGAAATCGGCAGGACTCTCGACGAGGGACCGCGGGTGAACCGGGTCCGACAAATCATGGCACGTTTGCAACCACCCTATGTCGATGCCGGTCAGCTTCGTGTTCACGTCGTAGACACGAAAGAGTGGAACGCGGCGGCGATGGGCAACGGCGCCGTGTGGGTTTACACGGGTCTCATCGACGAGATGTCGGACGATGAGCTTGCGGTGGTGCTGGGGCATGAGCTGGCGCATTACACGCACGAGCATTCGCGTCGCAACGCGAAGAAGGCGATGTGGGGCCAGATGGTCGCGGTGGGCGCCATCGCGGCCGCCGAGCAGATCGACAACACGGCCGGCCGGACCGCCACGCAACTCGCCGCGCTGCTCTCGGTGACCGCGTGGCAGAGCGGGTACAGTCGCGATCTCGAAGACCAGGCGGATCGGGTCGGCTTACGCTACACGTACGAGGGGGGTTACGACGTCAACGTCGGACCGCGCCTGTGGGGACGTTTCAAGGAGAAGTACGGCGAATCGGACAAGGTGAGCACCTTCTTCGTCGGCAGCCACTCGCGGCCGACCGATCGGATCCAGAATCTCGAGCGGGAGCTCGCGCTGAACTATCGGTAGGTCAGCGGTCCGGGAGCGCGGGTCAGCTCACACCTTCGCCGCATGTCGGGATCAGAGATCGGAAATCAGTTAGTAAATCCCGGGAATCAGCCTTCGTACACGCTCGCGATAGCGCTGATAGTCGGGGAAGACGCGCTCGAGCAGCGCCTCCTCGTAAGCCATTCGGCGAAACTGGATCGCCACGTCGATTCCGAAGATCACCACACTGAAGATCGACAAGTTCTCGATCACGACGCCGAGCGCAGCGATGTCCTCGGCGAAATACAGTGGATGTCGCACGAAGCGGTACGCGCCGCGCGTGACGAGACGCCGCGCCTCGGGCATGAGGCTGAAGGATCGCCCGAGGGCAGTCACCGCCACGACGGCCACGGCGGTGCCAGCCAAGATCAACACCGTTGCCGCGAGGCTACGAAACCGAGAACCCGCCACTTGCGCCGGCACGATCGGCAGCACCACCGACAGGAACGTGCCCGCCAGCGCGGCGAGACGTGGCCGTGCTCCCTCCGCTTTAGCAACGGGCCGCAGCCGCACGAGAAAAAGACTTCCAACCAGCGCCACAAAGAGCACCATGGCCGCCCGCGACAGGATCTGAATCGCGACGCCCGGGTCGGCGATCGCGTCGCGCGCGGCCATGAACGCCTCCAGGTCCTGCAGCTTGAGCGCCATGATCCCCAGGAACAGCGCGCTGGCCACAACGCGGGTCGTCATGTCCCACGCGTGGTTGAATCCCGCCGGAAACCGCCTGGCTCCCTCCATGCGCGCCTCATTCTGTCCCGAGCAAGCAAAGCTGCCGGGCTACTTCAGCTCGAGCAGCCAGACGTCCGCCTCCGTTGTCCGGCGGGAGAAGTAGACCGTTCGGCCGTCGCGCGTGACACGGGGGGGCGCCAGCACCTCGCGAGTCACCGTCAGGACGTCGTGTACCTTCTTTGTGCCCACATCAATGATGTGCAGGGTCTTTCCCCCTGAGACGAACATGATCCGGCGATTGTCACCAAGCCACACAGGCCACTCGCCGAAGTCGGTCAGACGCTCGTAGCCCCGTGTCTCGAACGAGTAACGGGCGATTCCCGAGCTCGGCACTCCCACGTCGCCCGCGAGCCATCGTCGGTCGGCAGACCATGAGTTCACGACGAACGCCCTGCCGGCTTCCATCGGCGGAAGCGCCTCGGGCTTCTGGTCGCGCCATGGCCTGGCTGGATCGAAGATGTACACGCCGCGCGCCGATGACACAGCCATGCGGCTTCCGTCCGGCGACCAGACCGGGTAGAACATCGTGTCTGACGAATCGGTCAGCTGGCCGAGACCGCTGCCGTCGGCATCCACGACCCAGATGTTCTGCGCGCCACTCCGATTCGAGAAGAACGCGATGCGTCGCCCGTCGGGCGACCACCGCGGCACTCGATCGATGAACCGGTCGTTGGTGATCTGCCGCAGGCCGCCGCCCTTCGCGGGGATGACGTAGATGTCCTCCTGCTGCAAGCGTGAATACACGGCCACGGGACGCCGTCCGCATCGCTCAGTAGACGCCTCGCCCCAGTGCTGACCGTGACGATCCACAGGCGGCTGGGCGCCGCTCGTCTGAAAGGATTGATGGTGACATTGTCGGTCGCGTAGACGATCTCGCTGGCGTCCGGCGACCAGGATGGATTGAAACCACCGTCGGTGATGCGCTTCACCGATTCGCCGGTTCGTCCCATGACGAAGATGCCGCCGCCGTCTCGTTCGGACCGGAACGCGATGCGCTCCGAATCAGGCGAGAACACCGGCTCTGTGTCCGCGGCCGGCGAATCCTTCGTGAGGAGGATGGGCACGTCGCCGCCGACGCTTCGCAGGTAGATGTCGTCCTGTCCTTCCGCGTTGCTCGAGTACACGAGCCACTTGCCGTCGGAGGACAGACTCGGAGACCGTTCGATCCCCGGCTCCGCGGTGAGCTGCATGAACGTGGGCTGTGGCAACCCCGAAGGCCGCCCGCGCTGCGATCGCTGGCGAACCGCGATGATGGCGAGCGTCGCAAGTACGGCCACAGCCGTGGCGATGAACAGGGTGCGGCGGCGTCTCGCTCGTGTGCCCGCAGGAGCCGGTTGGACAACCGAGTCGCCCGATGCGCGAATCTCCTGCGAGAGGTCCTCGAGCTCGTTTCGAAGATCGGCCGCCGACTGGTAGCGGCGGGTCGGATCTTTGGCGAGGCAGCGCCGGATGATGCGGCCGATATCGCGCGGCAACGCGCGATTCACGTCAGTCACCGTCGGCGGCGTCTCCTTGATGATCGAGGAGATCACGGACAGGTGCGACTCGCCTTTGAACGGACGCTCACCCGTCGCCATCTCGTACAGGATGATACCCAGCGAAAAAATGTCGGACCGGTGATCGACGCTCCTCGCCTCCGCCTGCTCCGGCGACATGTACGCAGTCGTGCCGAGGATCCGTCCTGCGCCGGTCAGCTGCTCGGTCGGAAGAGACGCGAAATCGACCGCGGCCAGGTCTTCCCTGAGCTTCGCGAGCCCGAAATCGAGCACCTTCACGCGCGCATCGCCGGTCACCATGATGTTCCCCGGCTTGAGATCCCGATGGACGATGCCGCGCTGATGTGCGGCGCTGATCGCGTCGGCAATCTGGATCCCGAGGCTCAGAAGCTGCTCCAGGGCGAAGCCGCCGCGGGGCAGCAGGTCGGCGAGGGTCCGTCCCTCCACCAGCTCCATCGTGATGAAATGGACGCCGGCATCCTCCTCGAGCGAATGGAGCGTGACGATGTGCGGATGGTTCAGACCGGCGATGGTGGTCGCTTCGCGCTGGAACCGCTGATGGCGTTCGGCGTCCGCGGTCAGCTCGGGATGAAGCACCTTGAGGGCAATACGGCGACCGAGGCGTAGATCCTCCGCGACGTAGACCTCGCCCATGCCGCCACTTCCCAGTTTCTCGACGACGCGATAGTGTGCGATCTGCCGGCCGATCATGGACGATAGGCGGCGCTCGTGTTCAGCGCATACCCTTCGTGGAGCTCTGAGAGCGTCACGGCTTGGTGGCCCAGCCAGCCACAGAGACACGGAGCACAAGAACCAAACGGAGGAATCTCCGTGGTCTCCGTGGCTCCGCCGCTAGTGCCGGTGCTTCTCTGCGGAATACACCCGCGGTTAATCGTAGCGCAGAACTGTCTCTTCAGATCTCACTCGACCGGCAGAGGTTCGGCGCCGGACCGGCTAGAATGCCGGCAGGAGAGAAGACGTGTTTCTGGCCGTATATCTCACTGGGGTCGTTCTGGTCTTCCTGATCGTCGATGACCCGCTCCCCTCGCGCATCGCCCTGGCTCTCATCTGGCCGCTGCCGATCGCGATATTTCTCGCGATAGTGATGGGGCTCGCGCTCGTCCTGCCTCTTGCGCGACCACTCCTCGGCACCGCCTTGCTTGTCGTGCTGGCGCTCGTCGCCTCGATTGGCTGGTACTTCTGGTGAGCGTTCCCCGCACGGTGGCGTCGGACGCGTTGTGAATGGGAACGCGGGCGCCAGGATCCGAGGTTATGGCGCCCGCCGCATGCCGACGTACTACGAGCTGGGCAGGGAACCCGACATAAGGCAGAGCATTTTTCGCCTGGCGGCGCGGCGCACGATCGATGGGGAGAAGGCGATTGACGGCTCGCCGCGACGGTGGACAAAAAATGGCTTGGACTGAACCGCTGCACCGACGCTCGGCTATGGGGATTGAATGGCGTGCGAGCTTGGCGAGACGATGAAATGGTACGCAGGTCTGGTGACCAAAGGTGCGCCTTGGGAGTCATGAGGTGTGTTCGAGGTGTTCAGACGCGATGGGGCGAGCACAGGAGATGCACCGGCAGGTTTCGTGATGGCGACTGGCATACACCATTCCTGGGACGCGGTCCATGCGCCTTCGCAAGTGGCGCGATGGGGTGGGGCGATGGGGATCATGACGTGTCCGGGATCAGCACGACGACGCGGGCAGGGACCAGCCGCTCGATCACGATCATCTGCCCGTGATGACACGCGGGGCACACCCGCAGGGACATGCCCGTCAGCGCCTCGACCCGATCGCGATAGTCCATCGGCACCGTTGTATCGGTCGACGTCATGATTGACGCGGGAGAGCCGAGCAGTTGCCGGCAGCGCGCCAGCTTCTCTCGCCGATGGCGAGCACCAAGGAAGCCGTAATAGCGAACGCGGTGGAAGCCGGCCGGCAGTACATGGAGGAGAAAGCGGCGGATGAATTCTCCGGCGACGAGGGTCATCGTCTTTGGCGCCTGCGGGGGATCGGCGCGGTAGTCTTTGTACGCGAAGCGGACGTGGCCATCGTCGATGTCGAGTAACCGATCGTTGGAAATGGCCACGCGGTGCGTGTAGCGACCGACGTAGTCGACGACCTGTTGCGGCCCGGCAAATGGCCGCTTGGCATAGACGACCCACTCGGTCTGGCGCAGCACGGCGAGTGTGCGCGTCCAGGCCAGCCGATCCCGCAGCGCTTCCAGCGGTCCGTTGAGGCGCAGGGTGTCGGCATCGTACGCGGTCTGGAGGGCTTGCAAGAACAGGCGGCGGAAGAGGCGAGAGAGCACGCGCACGGGCAGGAAGAATCCGGGGCGACACGCGACCCACCGGGTACCATCGGGTGACAGCCCGCCACCCGGGACGACGCAGTGTAGATGCGGATGGCTGACGAGCGTCTGGCCCCAGGTGTGGTGCACGGCGAAGAACGCGATCTCGGCGCGGAGGTGTTTCGGATCTGCAGCGATGGTGCGTAAGGTTTCGGCGGTCGTCTGAAACAGGATCTTGTAGACCTGGGGTTTGTTCTGCGACGCAATTGCTGCGATCTCGTCGGGCACGGTGAAGACGACGTGGTAGTACTCGCAGTCGAGAATCTCGGCGCGCCGGTGTTCGAGCCACGCCGCGCGCGCGAGGGATTGACACTTCGGACAGTGCCGATTCGCGCAGGAGTTGTAGGCGATGCGCTGATGGCCGCAGGCGTCACACTGTTCGACATGGCCGCCGAGCACAGCGGTGCGACACGTCTCGATCGCGGTCATGACGCGCCGCTGGGCGGTCGACAGCGAGGTGTGGTGTTGCTGACGATAGGCGTCGCCGTAGCGGCGGAACACGTCCGCCACCTCCAGCGCCGGACGGGCCATCGACGCGCGCCGTCAGAAATACTGAGGCGTGGCGGGCGTGGACGCCGGCGGAACGGGACGTGGGAGTAAGTCGAGCGGGCTCGTGGTCGAGCAGACTTTCGTCGTCGCGATGCGCAAATAGCGCGCCGTGGTGGCAAGACTGCGATGCCCCAGTAGCAGTTGAATGGTGCGGACGTCGGTGCCGGATTCAAGCAGATGTACGGCAAACGCATGTCTCAGCGAATGCGGAGTGATGGGCTTGGCAATACGACATCGTCGGTGCGCGTCTTGGCATTCGCGTTCCACGGCGCTGCGGGTGATGGGATGGTCAGAACGAACGCCGGGAAACAGCCACTGCTGTGGCCGGGCCAGCTTCCACCAGTCGCGCAAGATCTGCAGCAGCTTCGGAGAGAGCATGACGTACCGATCTTTCTGGCCCTTCCCCTGTTCGATGCGCAAGACCATCCGTTGGCTGTCGATCGCCGGAATGGTCAATCGCACGGCTTCAGAGATCCGCAGGCCTGCCGCGTAGCACGTCGTCAGGATGGTGCGATGCTTCGGTTTCTTGACGGCCTCCAGAAACTGCACGACTTCCTCGGGGCTGAGGACGACGGGCAAGATCTGCGGCTTCTTCGGCGCCGGGATGATGTCCTCAATCGGCCAGTCCTTCTTGAGCGTGACGTGGTAGAGAAACCGCAGGGCCGAGACCGCCAGGGTGATGGAGCTGGGCGCCAGTTTCTTGTCGTTCGTCAGGTAGACTTGGTAGGCCCGAATCTCCTCGGGGCCCAAGGCGACGGGTGATTGGCCGAAGTGCCGCGCGAAGAGCGACACTTGGAGCACGTACGTGGTTTGAGTATGCGGCGAGAGATTCCGGATTTGCATGTCCTCGGTCATCCGCTGGCGAAGAGAAGTCATGGCGCACTCCTTGGCAAAGAGCCGGGGCGATTCGCACCCAGCCCGGGTTTGCGCCACGATACGTGCAGCGGGTCGGAATCGCGGGATCAGCGTCTGGTGGGAAGTACGAGACGTCGGGCGTGGGAATCAGCAAAAGTGCGGGTGAGCGCCTACCGCGAAGCGGTTTAGTCCAGGCGACGCTATGCTCAGCGCAACGATTGTTCGCTTCATCACTGGCCCTCCTCCTCGGCGCCGGCTGGAGATGGATGAGCCGGCAGGAACTGGAACCGACACGATTCTTCTCACGCCCTCAGCACTCAGAACGCTATGCCATGTGCGCCCTGATCTGATGGTTGAGGTGATGCAGCTGGCGCCTGACGTGTTTCAGGCGCTCGGCATCGTGCACCTCGATCGCCTTGTCACGCTCCGCCCTGAGGGCTCGCATCCTGGCCTTGAGGCCGGCTTTGTCGATGCCAACCACCACATGGTGCTCGCGCGCGTCGATGCCAAGCGCCTGGCAAAGCGCGGGAAGCAGGCCTTCCTTGTGAAGCTGCGAGTAGCCCTTGACGGCCTCGTGATCGATCCCTTTTGCCATCTCGCGGAGCTCGGCCAGCGTCTTCTGCCGCAGCTCTTCATACGTTACGGCCATGTGAACCTCCCGTCGGCTGGAAAGACAGGAAGTCTAGCTCAGATCGAGAGGCTCCGCCTCCCCTGGGTGTTATCCCCTCCCCGCCTGCTTCGCGAGGAACGGCCAGTTCGTTTTGACGCATCAAGGTTAGATACTGACGAAAAAGCCGTCACGCGCCGTACAATTCCGTTGCCCGGCTGAGTGAAGGCTGCCGTCCGACAGGTCACGAAAGGAAGGCAGGGCGGTCCAATCGTGGGCAGAGCCAGGCCGGGCGCAGATTTGGAGACGCTATGGCAAAGGCGACGCAACTGAACCTTACGCTCCAGAACACCACCGGGACGCTGGCGCGCTTGTGCCGCGACCTGGCTGATGGCGGCGTCAACCTTCTCGCTCTCTCCGCCGGCGAAATCGGCCACGCCATGCCGGCCGGCGTGCGTCTGCTTGTCGCCAATCCGGATTTGGCGACGCGAACCCTGACGAGAGCGGGCTACGCGTTCAGCGCTGAACAAGTGCTCTTCATCGGGCTGAAGAACCGGCCCGGGGCACTGGCGAAGACGACGGAGAAGCTTGACCGCGCGAACATCGCCATCCGCTACGCGTACGTCACGGCGTACCCGAAAGCGGAAAAGGCGGCGGCGGTCATTGCGGTGGCCGGCGCCGACCTCGAGAGGGCCGCACAACTCATGGCAGGCCGGTAGCGAAACCTTGACTCAAACCACGATCATCCATGGCGAAAGACCGGCCCGGTAGTCATGACGAAGCGAAGATCGTCGCCATCGTGCCGTGCTACAACACGTCGACGGCCTCCGTGCCCGTCTTGACCGGCGCGGCGGCACACGTCACCAGTGTGCTGGCGATCGACGACGGCTCCACCGATGACACGGCGGAGGCGATCGCGCGCACTGGCTGTGCGGTCCTGAGGCTCGCGCACAATTCGGGCAAGGGCGCAGCGTTACATGCCGGCTTCGAGGAAGTGCTGGAGCACCATCGACTTTTCGACTGCGGCTTCGATTACATCGTGACGCTGGACGGTGACGGGCAGCACGACCCCGCCGAGATCCCGCGCCTGGTTGCTGCGGCGCAGGCAGGCCATGACCTGATCATCGGGGTTCGGGACTTGGGCGTGATGCCACTCAAGAGCCGCATCGGCAACAGCATCTCCCGGGCGCTCTTCTTCCTTGCGACCGGACACGTCGTCCAGGACACGCAGTCGGGGTTTCGCGTGCTCTCGACAGGGGCTGCGCGACGACTGCTGCCGCGAGTCACCTGGGCGCGCTACGAGAGTGAAACGCAGCTGCTATCGGAAGCCATCGCGCTCGGGATGACGATCGGCACGGTGCCAATCTCCACGATCTACATCGACGCGAACCGGCGAACACACTTCCGGCCTCTTCGAGACTCGTCACGCGTCGTCGCCGTCCTCTTCAGATATGCGACCGGCTCGCTGACCGCCGCGGCGATCGACTATGGGACCTTTGCGCTACTTGTCGGGTGGATCGATCTCGATCTCGTTGCCGCTAACGTGCTCGCACGGGCGGCCAGCGTGAGCACACATTTCATCCTGAGCCGGCACCTCGCGTTTCGCTCGACCGGCAAGCTCTTCTCGCAGATGTGCCGGTACGGTCTCGTGGCGCTGGCCAATCTCGCTCTCGTGACGGTGATCCTCGTCGTGCTCGTGACGCAAGCCGGCCTGAACCCGTACCTGGCGAAACTGGTTGCCCAGACCTTCGGCTTTCTGTTCAGCTTCGGTTCCCTTCGCGCGTTCGTATTCGAACCGGCCCGCTGACGCGGTGACGCGCGTCAGCGCAGCATCAGGGAGAATTGGAGGAGCCGGCCACAGGGGCTCGCGGTTGGAGCGCGTACGCCGACGAACACCGAACCTGACGCGGGAACCGCGCCCGGGACGAACAGGAGAGCACCGCCAAACACCCGCCGGTCAGGCGCTTCACGGACAGCGGCGGTGGAGCTGTAGCTCACCAGCCGAGCCGCGTCCGGCGACATTCGGTGCTCGGGGGTTGCGGCATCCGTCTGTCCGGCCAGACGAGCGCTCCAGACGAGCAGCCGGTTGCGAATCAGATCCCCTCGAGCCACGGCATGACCGTACAGGAACCCGTCGCAGCGCAGGTCGCCACCGACCGCAATCGACACGCCTTCCGACCCCTCGGCGCGTGTCACCGTATCGAACGGCCGCGCGTCGGGTGGCAGGACCCAAATCCGCAACGTCCCGCGCCAGAAGTGTAGCGGCGCTTCCCCGATCGGCCACCAGCGCTCCTGGCCGGGCGGTGCGTGCTCATCGTGGCCGCCGAAGAGATCGCCCGGCCGGACGATCGAGGCGGACCAATATCCGGGAACGTAGATGCCGTTGGAAAAGAACCTGTAGAACGGCAGCGACAGGTACACGTGAGCTGCGCCCGTCAATTCGGAGGCGTCGCGCAGGAACCGAAACTGGGGCGCGAAAGGCGGGAAGAATGTTTCGACTCTCCTCTCGGGTCCTGCGGGAAGCGCGGCTACACGTGCCGGCACGTGTAGCCGCAGCCCGCGGACCAGATCGATCGTGTCACGCGACAGTGCGAGCGTCGCAGCAAGAATCCAGATCCCGAAGACAGCACCGAGTGCAGAGCGAAGCAGGATGTCGACGATCGGTACGGCGGATCGCAGACGGGGAACGCCGAGGGCCCCTCCCGCAGCGATGAGCGGTACAACAGGGGTGACGTTGCGCAGGTCGTACGACGAGAGACAGAGCCAACCGCCCACGTAGAACACCACCGGCAGCAGCAGCGCAACCGCATCCCGAGTCGTCATGGCGCCGAGCACGAGCAGAAGCACCGCTCCCGTAAAGAACGGGCGGAACCAGCCAGGGATGCCGTAGTCGATGAGCGTCCGTCGCCATGCGCGGGACACCCGACTCACGAGGCCATTGTCGTCACGGAAGGCAATCGCGGTCGCCGAGCGAAGGACGCCCGGCATTTCCCGCAAGCGAAGGTTCGTCTCCTGCGCATTCAGGACCGAGACAGGTACTCGGAGGTCGGTGTAGAGCTGCTGCGCGTAGAACGCGCCCAGAAGGATGACGGACGCCAGGATCGCAAGGGTTGTCTCCTTGGCGACGGTTGGGCCAATCCGCCGACCCCCTGAAAGCGCCCGCACCGAAACGAGGATGCCGATGACGATCAGTCCCGTGATTTTTGTGAAGCCGCAGCCGAAGATGAGGAGCGCGAGGATCAGCCGCGGCCGCGCGGCCGTCCACACGCCCCGCACATAGCCGATGTACATCGCCGCGGTTGTCGTCAGGAAGGCGGCAACGAGGAGGTCGGCCGTGCCCCATCCGATCTCGGCGCGGAACGTCGCAAGACCAAACGCGGCGGCAAGAACCGGCCAGGCCCGCACCCCGACGACCGCAGCAAGGCGTACGGCTGCGGCGACGAACCACCCCGCGAACACAACATGAACGCCGTGGAGCGCGAACATGTCGGCGGGGAGAACTCGATCGGCATTCCCGGTGAGCTTGTAGATCAGCGAGGAAAACATCGGCAGCAGCTGAGGGTAGCCGCCCAGCACGATTCCGCCGGCGTTCGTACGACGCGCCCAGTTCGTCGCCCACTTGTCCCAGGTGGCTAGCCCGTCCCACCACGCGATCGGGGTGGTGAGCGCGTCGACAAGCAAGATCGTGAGATAGGACCCGAGGACGGTGACCACCAGAAGCGTGGTCCTGCTCAACCCACGCCCGGACGCCTTGAATGCGGCGGCGGTGGGCACCAGGCGTGAATGCCCGCGTCGAAACGACCGCACGAGGTACGCGGCCGACCCCGCGAGCAGCCCGACGATGGTGAGCCACACATAAAGGCCGGCGAACAGGAGCAGCAGAACGACCGCAGCGCACGCCGCGACGCTGAGGCCGACCGCGGCGATCAGTCGGTCAAGGGGCGCGGCCGACCGGAATTGCGCCGCCCGCAAGACGGCAACGCCCGGAACTGTCAGGAGGAGGAGCGCAACGACGAAGAGAACCGCGATAGGCGCCACGGCCATTCGGCAGGGCGCCAGCGCGCCCTTTCAGATCGGGTCGGCTCCAGCAGCGTGGTGAAAGTGGCTCACCACGGCACCTAGGAGCGTGCTCAGAAAATAGCGCAAACTCCGCAACATGTTGTGGGCCCGGCGATGAGAGACCACAAGGCCCATTTTCATGCGTCGGGGTGAGCCGCGGCTCATGGGACAGTGTCCGAGAAAGGGTAACACGCTCCTAGTAAGGAG